>CAZSTV010000490.1:0-1507 GCA_964609665.1 uncultured Acidimicrobiaceae bacterium | reverse complement strand
GGCAACTACTACCTCTGGGGAGCGATGGGAGGAGCGGCACTCGTCGGGTTGGGCCTGGCGCTGGCCACACCGGATCGTCGGGTAGTCGTCATCACCGGTGATGGGGAACAGCTGATGGCCTTGGGGGCGCTCGCCACTATCGCTGTCGCGGCGCCAGCCAACCTTGAGGTCTACGTCCTCGACAACGAGCACTACGGCGAAACCGGCATGCAGGCAAGCCATACCGGCCGAGGGTTTGACCTTGCGGTCGTGGCGGCAGCGGCCGGGTTCGCCACGACCGGCATCGTGCGTTCCATCGAAGCGCTTGGCGAGCTGGCAGCGGGGTCATGCTCTCTGTCCGGACCGAGTTTGCATGTGCTGAAGATCCACGCCGAAAATCCGCCCCGGTCGCTACCGGTGCGAGACGCCGTCTTCATCAAGAACCGGTTCCGGGCCCATCTCGGTCATCTACCGAACTAGCAGAACTGCCGAACCGGCCGAAGTGCCGAACTGGCAAGCCTGATACGCCGTCAGGCGGGCCTAGGCATCATCGAGTCCGCTACTCGCCGAAGCGAGCCGCCTGGGCGGCCTGGTACTCCTCAATTGGCGAGAAGCCATCCTTGGACTCGAAGTCTGCTTTGATCTTGGCCAGCACCTCATCGGCACTTTGGGCCGGATCCCACCCGCCTACCTGTGGCTGCGCCACGTGCCATGGCGTATCGCAGAAGATCTCGATGCCGTTTCCTTCCGGATCGTTGAAGTAGACCGAGACGGCGTTTCCGTGGGTGACGGGGAATCCGTCACCGGTCCGACCGTCGGCAGCCACCCACTCGACCATGGTCTGCACGTCCTCCACCGAGTCAACCCGAAACGCGTTGTGATCAAGGCTGGTCGTGTCATCGTCGGAACGGCCGGTCATCAGCCCAATTTGATGGTGATCACTGGAGCTGCCGCTGAGGAACGCGATCTCACGATCTGGCCCGATAGAACCTCTGTCGGCCAGTTCGAAACCCAGTGCGTCGCAATAGAACGAGATCATCTGATCGAGATCTCGCACCCTCAGCACACAATGTGACCAAGAAACGTTCATGGCTGCTCCAGTGATCGGACGCGCCGACTAGCGGCGAGTTACTTGCACTGGCAGTTTCGCATATCCGTTCACGAATGACGAGAACGTGCGCTCGGGCTCGTCCTGCACCTCGATCCGATCGAACCGCTGCAGCACCTCTTCCCAGAGAATGCGGAGCTGCAGTTCCGCCAGCCGGCTACCCATGCAGTAGTGCACGCCGTAGCCGAATGAGAGGTGGCGGTCGGCGTTGGCCCGTTCAATGTCGATGGCGTCGGCGTTTGCGAAGACCTCTTCGTCCCGGTTGGCAGAGATGTACCACATGAGGATCTGGTCGTGCTTGCGGATCTGCTTGCCGCCGATCTCGGTGTCGTGGTTTGCCGTGCGCCGCATGTAGGACAGCGGCGGCTGCCAGCGAATGATCTCGGGAACCATCTGCGGGACGAGCGAGGGGTCGGCAAT
>CAZSTV010000489.1:0-1514 GCA_964609665.1 uncultured Acidimicrobiaceae bacterium | reverse complement strand
TTGGTGCGCGGTGTTGGAGGGCCGCGGCTCCGCCACCCACAACGATCCCGCTGGTCATCGCCGACACCGATCCTGTGTCGATCCAGCGGTTCGCCATCTTCACTGCGGTGATGGCGGCCGTTCTAATTCTTGGTGTGCTCTACCTTGCGTTGCGACGGCCGGAAGCGGCGTTCGAATTGGATGAGATCGACCCCGGGATCGAAGATGTTTCGTTCGGCATAGCCATTCCCGGCACGGCCGATCGGGAGGAAGAGGTCATCGAGGTCGACGATCAAGATCTGGCGCAGCTGCTGCGCGATATCCAGCTCGACATCGAAACCGAGAAGGATCCCGGCCGAGCGATCCGGTACGGCTACGCGACCATTGAACGACGCCTCACCGATCTGACGTTCACCAAGGAAGATTCCGAAACCGAGCGTGAGTTCTTGACCCGCGTTCTGCCCCAACTCGGCGACTCCGGTGAGGCGATGACCGTGCTCACCCGCCTGTTCGAGCAGGCCCGATTCGGCCAGGAGGCGGTCGATGAGCAAATGCGGCGCCGAGCACTCGACGCCATCGACGATCTACTCGACCATCTCGCAGGTGACGAAACGTCATGAGCGGCGGAATGATCGCCCTTGTACTCGTCGCACTTGGTCTTGTGGCGCTCGGGCTGCAGGTCCTGTCTCGACATATGCAGCGATCGTCGGTCGATGCGCGTCGTGCCGATCCGCTGATTGACGTGAGCCGGACCAAATCTGCGAACGTGCGCCCCGCCGAACTGCACCAACTGATCGACATCGTCTCAAACTCACTGATCAGCGAGGCGTCACGCCGATCCGAGCTCCAGCCCATCTTGGATTCTCTCGGCGCGGGGGCACCCAAAACTGTCAAAGCGGGCGGTCGGCTCCGGACCAGGACCAAGAGCCACCGCACCCACCAGATCGAAGCGGCGATCGCCGAGCTCGAAGCCCGGTGGCTTTCGGCCGACGCCGATGACCGGTCACCGAGCGCCGGTCAGCCGCCAGCTAGATTGGACCGGTGAAAGAGTTTCGCACCCCGACTGACCGGGGCGCCGATGCGTGACGATCTCGACCTTCCGGACCTTCCATCTGACGGCACCGCTGCCGCCCCTGGTTTTGTCTCGGGTCTTGGGCGAGTCCGAGGTGCTGCCCTGCTGGTCCTGCCGGCCCTCATCGCCATCGCAATCTGGTTCGCTTACCAGAGCAGGAGCACCGATGACCTGGAGGCAGGCTCCGGACTCGGGGCCGTTTCCGGTGGCGCGTCGGCCGCTGCCGCCGTCGCTGCCGCGGCCGAAACTCCCGAGCTCCAAAACGAGGCCGACCGTCCCGAAGCCATCGACCAGGACGACTCCACCACCGCGGTTGGCGAATTCTCCGCCACCGGCCCGGTGCCATCGCCTGACCAGGACGCCGCTGCAGCGGTGGCCAACGACATCGAGTGGGTCCTTGGCACCGGCGGCGCAACCGAGTCTCAGCAGTACCTGCCGCTCGCCGGATTCGCCGGAAACCTCG
>CAZSTV010000488.1:0-1559 GCA_964609665.1 uncultured Acidimicrobiaceae bacterium | reverse complement strand
CGCTTATCGCGACGGCGATATGAAGGCGCATCGGCGCATGGCCAAAAACACCGCCTTGATTGAATGCTGCCAGGTCGCGGCAGAAAAGGCGGGCATGGCGATTGATCCTGCGTACCGCAGTGCATCCAGCCTGGTCGGCGGCGGTGTCGCGGAGCGCGCAGCAATTCCGGAAACCGTGACCGACAATGAAGGCCGCATCGGTGAGCGCCGCGCCGGCCGCGTCGCCAGCACCTCGCCGGCCACCAATGGCACTGGGCGCATCGCCGCCGGCACCGCACGCCCGGCCGAGGTAGCGGCTGCACCACAGCGGCCTGATATGCAATTAGCACCCGAACGAACCGGCCATCGAACCAGTCAAACGCCCCAGACGCCTGCGAACGTGCCAATCGCCCCCGCCTATCCAGCAGCGGCATCGGCACCGGCGACGCCTTATGCGCCGGCAGCACCTGGCTATCCGCCTTCACCGCCCGTCTCAGCACCCGTATCTCCTGCGTCGCCGCCCATGTCGCCATCGGTATCGCAGGCCACGCCACCCCCGGCACCGCCCGTATCTCCTGGGTCGCCACCTATGTCGTCGCCGGCATCGCAAACCACACCGCCATCGGCCGGCGCTCCACACGTTGCAGCGCCCGCTCCCCACAGCGCAGCCACGGGTGCAGCATTAACACCACCAGCTGCTCCTGCAGATTCTGCAGCTGCGCCGACGTCACCGGCCTCATCGTCCTCGCCACCGACACCGCCAGCAGAACCCTACAAGCCGGATAAACCGTTTTCCCGCGGCGTGCGCCGTCCCGGTGTGTCGCGTTTTATTTCTGGATCGAGGAGACGTTGATATGACGGTTCATGCAGGACGCGGCTTTGCAGCTATCAACTATCCCATCGGCATGAATCTCGGTGGCGACCCGAGTCAGGCCCTGGTGCATTCAACGCCGGATGGCAAGTTCATGGTTTCGTTGAGCTCGATCGATCTGGGTCAGGGCATGAAATCGGTGACCCGACAGATCGCCTCAGAGACGCTAGGGGTGCCGGTCTCCGATGTGTATGTGGACACAGCCGACAGCGATACCGGACCGCACTGCATGGGGTCGTTTGCCTCTCGCGGCACGCACCGGGTGGGCAATGCGGTGATTCGCGCCGCAACTGAAGCGCGCCAGCAGATGCTTGAAGCCGCCGCTGAGGAACTGGAAGTCAGCGCCGCAGATCTGGATACCGACGGTGCCGGCAACATCCATGTCAAAGGCGCACCGGGTCGGTCCATCAGCGTTGCGGAAACCGCCATCGCCGCGCAATTCAAACAGGGCCGCACGCTGTCTGGGCGAGGTATTTTTTTGATTCCACCCGGTCAGGCCGACCCTGACACCGGAGAGATGACACCGGTCAGTTGTTTTGCACATGCGGCACTGGTGATCGATTTGACCGTGGACGATGAAACCGGTGAAGTCGAAGTCAAAAAAATCAACTCCGCCTATGAAGTGGGCCGAGCCTTGAACCCCAAGCTGGTCGAACAGCAGTTGATCGGCGGTGCGTGGATGGGTGTCAGTCATGCTCTGTACGAAACC
>CAZSTV010000487.1:0-1559 GCA_964609665.1 uncultured Acidimicrobiaceae bacterium | reverse complement strand
ACCTTGCACGATCTGACGGGGTTCGACGGCCGCTGCGACGCGATCTTCCTGAGCCTCGACGGCAACGAGCCGGTTGAGGGGGCAGGTCCCGAGGCTCGAGCCTGGCGACGTCTCCTGCGTGGCTTGCCCGAAGAGCCCACACCCGAAGGGCCCTTTGATGTGGTCGTTGTCGGGGGAGGGGTGACGGGCTCCGTTGGTGCGCTGGTGGCGGCGCGCCTCGGTTTGCGCGTTGCTGTTGTGCAGAACCGGCCAGTGCTCGGCGGCAACGCCAGCGTCGAGATCGGCATCGGCCCGCGGGGCGAGAAGGGCGCCACAGTGGCCGAAGCCATCGCCCGCACGCCCGACGGCGACCTCCAAGTCGGTCGGCTCCTCGAGTCAGAGCCCGATGCGACGGTCTTCCTGCACCACCAGGTCTTCGACCTCCAGATGGACGGCGATGCGATCGAATCAATCGACGCCCGCGAGGCGATCTCGGGCCGCGAGATTCGGATCACCGGGTCGCAGTTCATCGACTGCACGGGCACCGCCATCCTTGGCATCCTCGCCGGGGCTCCCACCATGTTCGGCATCGAGGGGGCTGACGAGCACGGCGAGAGCCACGCTCCCGCAGAGCGCCTCGATCAACATCACGGCCACACAATCTTCTTCCGCACCCGAATGGCCGAGGAGCCCGTTGAGTTCCCCGCCGTTCCCTGGGCGCTCGAAGTGGCAAAGGACTTTGCCGACCTCGGTGGCCAGGCGAGAGAGCCGGGCAAGGACAACGGGGATGGTCCCGTCGTCGAGTCGTTCCGGCCGCCCGAGGATGACGAGTTTGCAAACCTCACGCGTCGCCTCACCCACTACTGGGAATACGGCCAGTGGTGCGACCCGTACACCGAGGGCGAGCACATCCGCGACCACTTGCTCCAAGCCGTCTACGGCACCATGTCGAACGTGAAATCGATGGAACCAGACAAGTGGGCGAACCTGGAGTTCGACTGGGTCGGCCACGTCGCAGGCCAGGGCGAGTTCCGACGCTACATCGGTGACCACGTGCTCACCGAGAACGACATCACAGCGCACGTTGAGTTCCCCGACGCCGTCGTTGAAAATTCCGGTGCGTTCTGCCTGCACCACCCCATTCACGAGGACTACGACTTTCGGCTGAAGAGCTGGACGTGGGACACCCGCGACGACGAGCCGTTCGACATCCCGTTTCGCTGCTTGTATTCAGCGCATGTGTCGAACTTGATGATGGCTGGCAAGCACATCAGCGTCACCCATGTCGCCGGCTCCGTCTGCAAGTTCATGGGGAACGGTGCTCAGCACGCGATCGCCACGGCCGCCGCCGCAGCAGTAGCCATCAAATACGGAGCGACGCCTCGCCAGGTTCACGACAACCATTTGCCCGAACTTCAGGACCTCGTCGCCGAGGCCCGGGGCGCCGAGTAGGACCCGCGAGCCGGACCAGACAAGCGACCGCGCCGGGTTTCCGGTGTGGCTATGTTCATCGGAACTCTCGCACTAGGGCTTCGGCGATGGCGTGGTGGTCATAGGAGGTGGCGTTGCCCATGATGACG
>CAZSTV010000486.1:0-1562 GCA_964609665.1 uncultured Acidimicrobiaceae bacterium | reverse complement strand
CAGCCGCCCTGATCGATCGCGCCATCGACGGCACGGTCACTCCCGTGGCGGTCGGTTTCCTGGTCTATTCATCGGCTGCGCTGGCGTTCCAATTGGCCGGTCGCCGAGCGCTTGGCAAGGTGGAGGCATCATGACGTCCTCCTCCGCCGACGCCGATCTGGTGTTCATCAATGGTCTAGTGCTTGGCGCAACGGCGAGTGCGCCTCCGCCGACCACGGTTGCGATACGCAACAACTCGATCCTGGCGGTTGGTGGCGACGACGTGATGGAGCTGATCGGACCGGCCACAAACGTGATCGATCTCGAAGGTCGGACGTTGCTGCCGGGAATCAACGACGGCCACCTGCATGTCGGTGGGTTCTCCCAAAGCCGTCCCCCGGCAGCGCTGGACGTGTCGCCCGCCGTTTGCCCAACCGTCCGCTCAATCGCCGATTCCGTCGCGGCTCGCGTGTCTGCGGTCCATCCGGGAACGTGGATCCACGGCCGAGGTTGGGTCGGCGAGACGCTCAGCGACCTCCCGGGTACCGAGCCGTGGGCCGGGCTGCTCGACGACGCTGCACCAAACCATCCCGTCGTCCTCACCGATTTCAGCGGTCACGCCATCTGGGTCAACTCCGCCGCCATGAGGGCGGCCGGTGTCAGCAGCCACGATGTTGTCCCGGACGCAGGCCTTGCTCGACGGGAGACCGACGGCGAGTTCACCGGGCTCTTCGTCGATGCGGCCCAGACCATGATCACCAGCCACATCCCGCCTCGCAGTGACGCCGAAGTCGAAGAGGCAGTGCGGGCCGGTCTGGCCGAACTCCATCGCAACGGCATCACCTCGATCACCGACGCGGCCTTGAATCCGCTCCCGGGTAACGAGGACACGCTTGGCGGATCTCGGATTTTCGAACTGCTACGACGGATCTGTGGTCCGCACGATGTGCGCATGCGAACAAACGTCCTTGTCACCTTCAGCTCGCTCGGTTCTTCAATGCTGGAGCCGACGCTGGCCGGATTCAACGAATGGGAACGCCCGGAGACCGACCCCGCTTGGTTTGATATCCGGGGGCTCAAGATCTTCGCCGACGGCGTGCCGCCAAGCTGCACCGCCTGGGTGTCCCACCCATACCCGGATGGCAGCCACGGCTGTCTGACCGTTGGCGGTGACACCGATGCCGACCGAGCGGAGGAACTCGCGCTCCTTATCCGCGCCGGGCACGAGCGGGGTATGCAGGTCGGTGTGCACGCCACCGGAGACCTCACCGTCGACGCGGTCATGGACGGCTTTGCCGGTGTGATCGGCGACGGGGCGAATCATCGCCGCCACTACGTTATCCACGGCCCGTTGGCCACTCCAGAGGTCCTCGCCCGCGCCGGAGCCATGGGCATTGGATTTAACGTGCAGCTGTCGTTGAAGTCCACCTCGGCCCGGGCCATCGAGGCGTTGTTCGGCCGTGAGTTGAGCGAATGGCAGTGGCCGCTGCGAGCGATGCTGGACCATGGCAACGTGCTTGCCGCCAGCTCAGACGCACCGGTGTGTGAACCAAACTGGCGCCACGGCGTTGCTGGTGCGGTGC
>CAZSTV010000485.1:0-1566 GCA_964609665.1 uncultured Acidimicrobiaceae bacterium | reverse complement strand
GGGTTGGGCGGCTCATGCCCATAGAGCCAAGTGGGAATGCCAAGGCTCTTATGCGAACCATCTTCGGGTGCTGGAAACGCTTCACGCACCTCGAAAGCCGCAGCCAGCCATCGCTTGTCTTTGTACGAAGGAGCTTCCGCCAGCATCCGAACGGCATGATCAAGTTCGTCATCATCACGATGGATGAACCACGTCCCCAAGTGCGTCGCCTCCATGGCCCCTGGCCCACCACCGCTGACCATCAGATAACCTTTTCGTGCGAGTGATCGCGAAATGCGGGCAACTTGCGAGTAGGCCCGATCAGATCGCTTCATGGAATGACCGCCCATGATGGCTACGATTTTCGTGTCATCGACAGCTGAATGTAGAAAGTCGTTCATCGCATCGGTGACCGCATGGTCATGAAGCCGGCGAGCAAGCGCGTTGATAACGGAATCCGCATTCGCCCCACCCGTTTCTTGCCAGTAGCGATAGATCTTCGCGTCAGTCGTATCGCAATAGGTGCAAGGGTTTCCTGGGTCAAAACCGTCAAACAGTGACTCGGCAGTGTAAAGCTGTGCCCGATAGGGGTTGAAAGGCAGATTGGGAAGTGAAGGAAAGACGATCGCGCCACGACTGACAAGGTCGCCAAGTTCTTCGATCGAGAACTCGCAGCCCAAGAAGACCGCGCCGTCGACGTTTGTCTGGCTGATTTCAGCCACGACACTCGAGACGTCAACATTTTGGACGACGACGTTGCAAAGGGATTGGTTGGCCGCCAGATGCTGTTTCAAATCATGGAGCGAATGTAGTTCGTGCAGCATGGGGTTCTTCAGGAAGAGGGTTAACAAGGCGATTCGGGATCGACAGCGCCGGTTTTTCGAGTGCTTCACAGTCTGTGCCATTCGTGGACACAAAACGACTCTTAGCACTATGATAACAATTCAAATGAGCGAACCGATTTCAACCGGAGAAATCAACGCAGTTCGATTTGTCATGAAATCCGCCACGAGATTTGTCCATGCCGTTGACCCAGCAGGCCAAAGAATTTTTGAACGCGATTGCCTTGAGCGATCCTCCTCAATGGCAGGACATGTCACCCGAAGAAGGCCGTGAGAGGTTCAACTCATTCACGGACCTGTTCGGCCAAGGCCCTGAGATCGCGCACGTGGAAGATCGAACGCTGCCTGGGGACATCGACGTCCGCGTCTACGCCAATTCCGATGAAATCCAACCGGCGGTGATGTACTTCCACGGTGGTGGCTGGGAACTTGGAAACCTCGAAACGCATGACGCGTTGTGCCGACGAATCGCCAAAGATTCCGAGTGCACGATCATTGCAGTCGACTATGCCCTGTCTCCCGAGCATCGTTACCCCAAGGCATTGGAGGATTGCTACAACGCGACCAAGTACGTAAAGAAGCATGGGAGAGAATTCCGAATCAATCCTCGGCGACTCGCGGTGGCAGGCGACAGCGCTGGCGGAAACCTAGCCGCGGCGGTTGCGTTGAAAGCCCGAGACGAGAACGGCCCGAAGATTCGCCATCAAATTCTGATCTACCCGGTCATCGAACCAAACTTCGATAC
>CAZSTV010000484.1:0-1598 GCA_964609665.1 uncultured Acidimicrobiaceae bacterium | reverse complement strand
GTCAGCAGGTAGGGGGCGATCGTGTTCACCATGAAACGAAGGTCAAGTCCGTTCGGGGCGACAGACTGCGACAGGCGGAACACGCCAGCGTTATTGATGAGCACGTCGAGACTCTCGTGTTTTGCGGCGACGGCCACAGCGAGGCCGACAACACCCTCCACGCTTGAGAGGTCGGCGACATAGCTTTCGATCGAACCGGGTCCGCCCTCAGCACGGACGGCACGCTCGGCTTCGAGCATCTTGCTTTCGCTCCGCCCGTGAAGTAAGACGTTGTGGTTCTTGGTGGCGAGCAGCTTGGCTGTGGCGAGTCCGAGTCCGTCGGTTGAACCAGTGATCAGGATGGTTTTTGTCATGGCGTGATATCCCGTGAGTGCTTGAAGGCGACCAACGTTTTCGGTTGCCTTTTCCGTTGTCATCAATCATGATCGAGATAGTTCCCGATTACCAGAAGGCACCTTGATGTCCCCTAGGTACCCACAAGAAACTACTACCGATAGCTCGACTGGCTTCGGCGACTTGTACTCAGCCGATTGTCCGTGCCGCGACGTACTCGACCTGATCGGATCGAAATGGTCGGTGCTCGTCATCGGTCGCCTCGAAGAAGGCCCGCTGCGGTTTGGCGAACTGCGGCGAGCGGTGCCCGGCATCACGCAGAAGATGCTGACGCAGACACTGCGGCGCCTCGAAGAGGACGGCATGGTCCACCGAAAGGTGCTCGCCGAGATGAGGCCACCGAGGGTCGAGTATTCATTGACTGACCTGGGTCAAACCATCACCGAACCGCTCGAAGCGATTCGCGATTGGACCGAACAACACCTCCCCGACGTTCGCCAAGCCAGAGCCGAATTCGCCGCCACCTCCTCCGGCTAGCCCTCGACGAACGAACCAGGGTAGGCAGGATCCGAACCTACGGCGTTCGAGGTTTTAGTCGGCATCTTGTGCTCGGCGAACGCGAGCAGGCTGCCGATCGCAGACGCCAACGAACCCGCAAGAAAGACGGGGTTGGCGATGTCGTTCGCGGGGAGTCCAAAGTCGTCAAAGAAACCGGTCAGACTGCCGACGAGGAATCCAGCGCTGCCAACAAGATTCGCGACCGACGCCGCCGTGCCAATGTCCTGTGCCGGTCGGGCTTCACGCCACGCGATCCAACTCGACACGACAAAACCGATCGATCCGATCGTGGAGGGTGTCCACAACAGGGCATGAGTTCCCGTCCAGCTCAAGTCGCTCACGACACCAGCGATCATCGCAAGCTGGAAGAACACAACAGCCGCGGGAAGCTGTATCAGTGCGGCTCGCCCTGCTGGACTCCTCCAGAGGTCGGGAAATGACGCTGTGTACCCTTGTGCTGCGAGTGCGCTGCGCACCTCAGCGACGCCGATGAGCCGACGGGGCCTCGCTATGCCGATCGATAATGTTCGGCCTCAACCAGCGACGACCGCACTGGAAGGGCACTTCCCGACTACCTGTGGCGGCATAGCACCCCGTACGGGATTTGAACCCGTGCTACTGGCGCCGTTCGGCCTTCGGCCTCACTAACGGACGTTTGCTTCGCAAACTCCCTCGCTGTAGTACCCCGTACGGGATTTGAACCCGTG
>CAZSTV010000483.1:0-1602 GCA_964609665.1 uncultured Acidimicrobiaceae bacterium | reverse complement strand
TCGGTCAGAACATTGGGTCAGGCCGAGAGTCTAGTTACTAGTAGACACGGGAGAATTTCATCTGTAGGTTGGGAGTCTACTAGTTCATAGACTCTCAGGAGACTCCACATGTCCACTTCCCTCCGTGCTCTGATCGTCGGTGGTTCCACCGGGATGGGTAAAGCCGTCGCCAAACGCCTGGCCGCCACCGACATCGACGTAACAATCCTGGCCCGAGATGCCGAGCGCCTGTCCGTTGCAACGGCCGAAACCGGTGCAGCGCGTGGGGTCTCGGTCGATCTTGCCGACAGCACCGCAGTCGACGCGTTCATCGACGAGGTCTTGGCTGGCGAGAGCTACGACTACCTCGTAAACAGCGCCGGCTACTTCAAGCCAACACCGTTCCTTGACCACGGCACCGCAGACTACGACGTCTACCACGACCTCAACCGCGCCACGTTCTTCATCACCCAGGCGGTCGCCAAGAAGATGGCCGAGAACGGAAGCGGTTCGATCGTCAACATCGGATCCATGTGGGCGAAGCAGGCAATCAAGGCCACCCCGTCATCGGCCTACTCGATGGCCAAGGCCGGTCTGCACGCACTGACCCAGCATCTGGCAATGGAGCTCGCCGACCACAACATCCGGGTCAACGCCGTCGCACCGGCGGTAGTTGTCACCCCGATCTACGGCTCCTTCATTGAGCCCGACGCGATCGAGGACACGCTGCAAGGGTTCAACGACTTCCACCCCATCGGCCGCGTCGGCCGCCCTGAAGACGTAGCGGTCGTCGTCGAACAACTGCTTTCCGACGACCTCGGCTGGGTGACCGGTGCGGTCTGGGATGTTGACGGCGGCGTCATGGCGGGCCGAAACTAGGGCGGTCAGTGAGGGGGGTCGCTGAGGGCGGTCACCGAGGGCGACCGACTACCCAGGTTGGCTCAAGAACACCTGCGCCGGCGGCCCTCATCTGTTCGGTCGTTGGCGTGAGGTCGCCGATCGCGTCGAACAGATGGGCCATCGACGGGTACAGCAGGTCGAGTGAGCCGTCCTCAACTGAATACAGCCAGATGCGACACGTGGCGCTCTCCGGGTCGATCTCGGCAACCCCGATGGACCGGTCCACGGCGATGACCGGCACCATGGTGGCGTGAATGGAGTTGGCAATGAGCGCGTTCGGACCACGCCAATGGTCGATCACGGACCGCGGCGATACCACGCACCCGTGATCGGCGTTGGCCGGAAGCCACACGTCGCCGTCACCCCCGCACCAGGCGTAGAGCCGGCGCAGTTCTTCAGGGAGGCGCAGCGGTGCCACCACCTGTTCAAGCTCGGCCATAGCGGCGTCGCCGGAAGGCACCAGGTTGCCCGGCCGGTCCATGCCATGGTCGACCCAGCGTTGCTCCAACGCAGCGAGACGGTCAGCGAGTTCCAAGCAACAACACTCCTTGCGGCGCGGCAGTGATGCAGTAGCTCCAGCGAGCCGACCGCGGTGATCTGGTGCGGCTGGCTTGCAGCGAACGTACGACGGCGAAACGGCGGATCTTACGCAAGACACGGGCCATACCCGCATCTGTCCTTGTAGCGACGGTGGGGCTCGAACCCACGACCTCTCGATTATGA
>CAZSTV010000482.1:0-1619 GCA_964609665.1 uncultured Acidimicrobiaceae bacterium | reverse complement strand
ATGGGCGCGGAGATCGGCGCCACCACCAGCCTCTTCGGTTACGACGACGCGATGGCCCGCTATCTCAAGTCCACCGGCCGTGAAGCCACCGCCGATGCGGCCAACGAGAACGCCCATCACCTCCGGGCCGACGATGAGGTGCTGGCAAACCCGGGCGAGTACTACGACCAGGTCATCGAGATCGACCTGTCGACCCTGCGGCCCCACATCAACGGCCCCCACACCCCGGACCTCGCCCGCGAGGTATCGGCGCTTGGCGCAGAAGCAGAGGCCAACGGTTGGCCGATGGAAATCAGTGCCGCCCTCATCGGCAGCTGCACCAACTCCTCCTACGAGGACATCACCCGCGCCGCATCCATCGCCCGCCAAGCCGCGGCGGCCGGGCTCAAGGTAAAGACCAAGCTGATGATCACACCGGGCTCGGAGCAGGTTCGGGCAACGATTGAGCGTGACGGCCTCCTCGCAGACTTCGAGGCCCTCGGCGCAACCGTGCTGGCCAATGCCTGCGGCCCTTGCATCGGCCAGTGGGACCGCTCCGACGAAGAGGGCCATACCGCAGGAGAGGCGAACGTCATCGTCACCTCCTACAACCGCAATTTCCCGAAGCGCAACGACGGCGACGGCGCAACGTTGGCCTTCGTCACGTCGCCGGAGACGGTGATGGCGCTTGCTCTGTCCGGTCGGGTCGACTTTGATCCCCTCACCGAGACACTGACCGCCGAAGACGGCACCGAGGTCAGCCTTGATGTTCCCGTCGGCATTGAACTGCCACCCCAGGGCTTTGACGAAGGCGAGAGCGGCTTCATCGCTCCGCCCGAAGATGGCTCACACATTGAGGTTGTGGTCTCCCCCACCTCGGACCGCCTGCAGCTGCTTGAGCCGTTCGCCGCATGGGACGGCAACGACTTTGAAAACCTTCCGGTGCTGGTCAAGGCCCAGGGCAAGTTCACGACCGACCACATCTCCATGGCCGGCCCGTGGCTCAAGTACCGCGGCCACCTCGAGAACATCTCGGGCAACCTCTACCTCGGTGCGGTCAGCGCTTTCAACGAGGGCATCGTCGGCATGGGCAAGAACCAGATCAACGGCGAGCGTATGAGCTTCCCCGATCTCGCCAAGTTCTACCACGACGAGAACCAGCCGTTTGCGGTCATCGGTCAGGAGAACATGGGCGAAGGCTCGTCACGTGAGCACGCCGCGATGGAACCCCGGTTCCGCGGCTGCCAGCTGATCCTGGCCCGCTCGTTCGCCCGCATTCATGAGACCAACCTCAAGAAGCAGGGCATCGTTCCGCTCACCTTCGCCGACCCTGGCGACTACGACAAGATCGGCGAGGACGACCGCCTCGGCACCAAGGGTCTTGCCGACCTGGCGCCCGGCAAGACGCTCACCGTGACCGTCACCAAGCCCGACGGTGAGACCTGGACCTTCGAAGGCAACCACACGTTCTCCGATGATCAGATCGAGTGGTTCAAGGCAGGCTCAGCACTTGCGGTTATTCGCCGCCAGGTCGAGGCCGGCGCCTAGCCAGCTCGCAGCCATAGAGCTGCGGCAACACAAACACAGTTGAGACACGGGGCCGGGCGGAAACGCCCGGCCCCGCTACTTTCAGAACACCG
>CAZSTV010000481.1:0-1621 GCA_964609665.1 uncultured Acidimicrobiaceae bacterium | reverse complement strand
GTGCAGGTCATCACCGCGGCCTTGGCGCTTCGGCCGGGTATTGAGGTAGGACCGCTACCAGTGTGGCCGAGGGCCTTGCGGCCGCCCTCGCTCAACGGTTCGATGACATTCTGCTCGACATTGGACTGCCAGACGGCTCGGGTTGGGACCTGCTACGGACGCTGCGTGAACAGTCGGAAACAACGTCGACCCCCATTGTCGTGCTGACCGCCGGTCCCGACGTTGTGCCTGTCGATGCGCCAAGTCCCGCATGCATCATGGCGAAACCACTCGACGTTGGCGCCTGAATCGCCCCGGGATGTGTGACTGCTTCAACCTTTGAGAGGATGGAGTTATGTCAGAGCAGAAACGGCCGGGGAGGTATCCGGCAGAGATACGTGAGCGTGCGGTCCGGATGTTGTTCGAGCATCGGGACGAGTATCCAACGGAGTGGAAGGCGATCGTGTCGATCTCTTCGCAGTTGGGGATCAATCACGAGACGCTGCGGAACTGGGTCCGTAAAGCCGAGGTCGATGCCGGCGCACGGCCTGGTGTCACGTCGGATGAGAAGGCAAGGCTGCGTGAGTTGGAGCGAGAGAACAAAGAGCTCCGCCGGGCGAATGAAATCTTGAAAGCGGCGTCGACTTTCTTCGGGGCGGAGCTCGACCGCCAGTCAAAGAAGTAGTGGCGTTCATCGACGCCCATCGTGAACGGTTCGGAGTTGAGCCGATCTGTCGTGTGTTGCGTGAGCAGGACACCGGGATCGCTCCGAACACCTACTGGATGTTCAAGAAACGGCCGCTGTCGGACCGGGCTGTCCGAGACGACATGCTCAAAGTTGAGATCACACGGGTGTATGCCGAGAACCTGTCGGTCTATGGCGCTGACAAGGTTTGGACACAACTCAACCGGGAGAACATTCGCGTGGCCCGCTGCACCGTAGAACGCTTGATGCGTGACCTGGGCCTGTCGGGTGCCCGCCGGGGCAACGCGTTCAAGGTCACAACCCGATCTGACGGTCGCCAGGGTCGGCCTGATGACTTGGTCAACCGGGACTTCCGGGCTCGGGGTCCGAACCGGTTATGGGTCGCTGATCTGACCTACGTCAAGACGCACAGCGGTTGGGTGTATGTGGCGTTCGTCATCGATGTCTACTCGAGGATGGTTGTCGGCTGGCAAGCGTCACGGTCGCTGCGATCAGATCTCGCTTTGGACGCGTTAGAGATGGCGGTCTTCAACCGCCGCCGAGCCGGCCGTGATCTCGATGGTTTAATTCATCATTCAGACAAAGGCGTCCAATATCTATCGATCCGCTACTCCGAACGGCTGGCTTCTAATGACATCGTGGCGTCGGTCGGATCGACCGGTGACAGTTACGACAACGCCCTCGCAGAATCGTTCAACGGGCTCTACAAGACCGAACTCATCCACCGTCGTGGGCCCTGGCGAGGTCTCGACGATGTCGAGTTCGCGACCATGACCTACATCGATTGGTTCAACCACCGGCGACTCCACAGCCAAATCACGACCGGTCCGAGCTATGCCACACCCGCCGAACACGAAACCAACTACTACGATCAAACCCCAACAGGCCAACAACCTGTCACCCTAGAAACCAAGTAGTCACCAAACCCGGGGCGAT
>CAZSTV010000480.1:0-1659 GCA_964609665.1 uncultured Acidimicrobiaceae bacterium | reverse complement strand
TCCACGAGTCGCTCAACCTCGCCGCGCTGTGGAACCTGCCGGTCGTGTTCGTCATCGAGGACAACGACTGGGCCATCTCGGTCCCCCGGTCCGACTCGACCGCCAACACCTCAAACGCCGACCGGGCCGCAGGCTACGGCATGCCAGGCGGCCGGGTCGAGGACAACAACGTCGAAGCGGTGTTCGAGGCTGCCGGGGCCGCCATCGAGCGGGCCAGAGCCGGCGAGGGACCAAGCCTCATCGAGGTTCACACGCTCCGCCTGTGGGGCCACTTCGAAGGTGACGCCCAGGCGTACCGGTCGGACTTGGAGACCGTCGACGAACGAGATCCCATCCCCCGCTACTCAGCCGAACTCGTCGAATCAGGCGACCTCACCGAATCACAGATCGAGGATATTACGGCCGCGGCCGACGCCGAGGTCGACAGCGCGATCCAACACGCCCTCGACAGCCCCATCCCCGCCCCCGAGGACGCCCTGCTCCACGTCTTCGCGTGAATCTCACAACCCTCTCCCGAACCTGAAGAACGAAAGGCAACATCGATGACTGCAACAGAGACGCCAACCCGCCGCATCACCACCGCCAAAGCTATGGCCGAGGCCATCGCACTGGAGATGCGGGCCGATCCCGACGTGTTTGTCATGGGCGAAGACGTCGGCGCCTACGGCGGCATCTTCGGCTCCACCACCGACCTGTTCTCCGAATTCGGCACCGATCGGGTGATGGACACTCCGATATCGGAGACCGGCTTCATCGGCGCCGGCATTGGCGCCGCAGTCGAGGGCCTGCGCCCCGTGGTCGAGCTGATGTTTGTCGACTTCTACGGCGTTTGCATGGATCAGATCAGTAACCACATGGCCAAGATCCACTATGAGTCAGGTGGCGCGGTGAACGTCCCGATGGTGCTGATGAGCGCTACCGGCGCCGGTTACTCCGACGCCGCCCAACACTCCCAGTGCCTCTGGGGGACCTTCGCCCACCTGCCGGGCATGAAGGTCGTGGTGCCGTCCAATCCCTATGACGCCAAGGGGCTGATGGCCTCCGCCATCCGTGACGACAACCCGGTCATCTACCTGTTCCATAAGGGCGCCCAGGGACTGGTGTGGATGGAGAAGAACCCCCGGTCGATCGCCGATGTGCCGGAGGAGGCATACACGGTTCCCATCGGTGAGGCCGCCATCGCCCGGGAGGGAACCGACGTCACCATCGTCACGCTGTCGCTCTCGGTCCAACACAGCCTCGATGTGGCCGAGGAGCTCGAGAGCGAGGGCATCAGCGTCGAGGTGGTCGACCTGCGCAGCCTGGTCCCGCTCGACCGCCAGACAGTGCTCGATTCGGTGGCTAAGACCGGGAAGCTCCTCGTGGTTGACGAGGACTACAAATCGTTCGGCTTGTCTGGCGAGATCGCAGCGATCGTGGCCGAGACCGACCCAACGATGCTGACCAAGCCGGTCTCTCGTCTCGCCGTTCCCGACGTGCCCATCCCCTACGCCCGAAGCATGGAGTACGGCATCCTGCCGACTCGGGAAAAGATCGCTGCTGCAGTCAAGGATCTGATGGCGTGATCACCGAGGTGCCGTTCCCGATCATGTCCGAAGGAGAACCGGAGGCCGAAGGCGTCGTTGGCACCTGGTTCGTGAACCACGGCGAGTCTGTCAC
>CAZSTV010000479.1:0-1662 GCA_964609665.1 uncultured Acidimicrobiaceae bacterium | reverse complement strand
GAATGTCACCGTGGCGGGAGTGGAACCACTCGAGCAGCTCGGTTTCGTAGCGGCCAACATCTGCGACGGCGACACCGTCGAGGTAGCCGCGGGTGCCTGCGTAGAGAACGATGACCTGTTCTTCGACCGGTACCGGAGCGTTGATGCCCTGCTTGAGGAGCTCGGTAAGGCGATAGCCCCGATCGAGCTGGGCCTGGGAGACCGGGTCAAGGTCGGAACCGAAGGCGGCGAATGCGGCAAGGTCACGGAACTGCTGCAGGTCGGACTTCAAGGTACCTACGGCGTTTTTCATGGCCTTGATCTGAGCCGCTGAACCCACTCGGGATACCGAGATACCGACGTCCACCGCTGGGCGGATACCGGACTTGAACATGTCGTCCTGAAGGAAGATCTGTCCGTCCGTGATCGAGATCACGTTTGTCGGGATGTACGCCGAGACGTCGCCCGCTTTTGTCTCGATGACCGGCAGGGCGGTCAGCGAGCCTGCGCCAAGCTCATCGGAGAGCTTGGCCGCCCGCTCAAGGAGGCGGCTGTGGAGGTAGAACACGTCACCGGGGTATGCCTCGCGGCCCGGCGGGCGACGGAGGAGCAGTGAAACCTGGCGATACGCCTCGGCCTGCTTTGAAAGGTCATCGTAGATGACCAGTGCGTGCTCGCCGTTTTCCATCCAGTGCTGACCCATGGCGCAACCGGCGTACGGGGCGAGGAACTTAAACGGAGCCGGATCGGACGCCGGAGCCACAACGGCCACCGTGTAGTCCATGGCGCCATACTCTTCGAGCAGGGCGACGGTCTGAGCGACCGTTGAGCCCTTCTGGCCGATGGCCACGTAGATGCACTTCACGCCGAGGCCCTTCTGGGCCAGGATCGTGTCGATGGCGACCGTGGTCTTGCCGGTCTTGCGGTCACCGATGATCAGCTCTCGCTGTCCACGACCGATCGGGATAAGCGAGTCAACGGCTTTGATGCCGGTCTGTACCGGCTCGTGCACCGGCTGGCGGCCGATGATGCCGGGGGCCTGAATCTCCATGCGTCGGTCTTGGACGCCTGCCAGCGGGCCCTTGCCGTCAATCGGCTCGCCGAGCATGTTGACGGTACGACCGATGACGCCGTCACCGACGGGGACCGAGAGGATTTCGCCGGTGGCCTCCACGGCCTGGCCTTCCTCAATTGCGTCGACGCTTCCCAACACAACGGCACCGATGGTGTCTTCGTCGAGGTTGAGCGCCAGACCGATGGTGCCATCTTCGAAGCGAAGCATCTCGTTGACCGCCGCGTTCGGCAGGCCGCTTACTCGGGCGATTCCGTCGCCGACCTCGGCCACCCGCCCGACCGTCGTGCTGCGCACGTCGGTCTGGAGGCTTTCAAGGTTCTTCTGGAGTGCGCTGGTGATCTCGCTTGGATCAAATGACAGTGTCATTGAAGATTCTCTCTTCTCAGGAGTCAGTTGCTGTGTACTGGTGAGGCGATTACTGGTTCGAGTGCGTTGCGCTTGCAGCCGGAGCTACAGGGCGTCGTGCATCTGGTTGAGCTTGGTGCGAAGCGACCCATCGATGACGGTGTCACCAATGGTTGTCACGGCGCCGCCGATCACGTTGGGATCGACGATGTTCTCAAGCTCGATCGGGCCACCGGTCGATGCGCTGAGCGCCTGACCGAGCC
>CAZSTV010000478.1:0-1670 GCA_964609665.1 uncultured Acidimicrobiaceae bacterium | reverse complement strand
GTTCGGTCAGCCACGCCTGCCACCACAGCTTCGACATGAAGGCCGACATGGGTGGGCTTCGCAAGTACATGCCGAAGACGTTCTGGACCTTCATGATCGGCACGGGTGCGCTTGCCGGTATCCCACCGCTGGCCGGCTTCTGGTCGAAGGACGAAATCTTGGTCGGCGCCGGTGTGTTCCCCGGGACCGGTGGCAACGGCACCTACACCATTCCATTCATCTTCGGCATGATCACCGCAGCGCTCACCGCGGCGTACATGACCCGAGTCATCTACCTCACCTTCTTCGGCGAGTACCGAGGACATGAGCATCCCCACGAGTCCGGGGCACGGATCACCACGCCGCTCATCATCTTGGCCTTCATGGCTACCGTCGTCGGTTTCCTCAACATGCCGAGCGGCTTCGTGTCGTTCCTGCGGCTGCCGAGCAGCTGGGCGCACAAGTTCGAAGACTGGGTCGAGCCTGCAAACATCCCGTCCTTCGTCGGCTACGAGGGCGGCATTCCCGAGGCGGACTTCACCCACGCCAAACCCAGCCTTTTGCTTGCAGTCATCGCCACCGGCCTCGGTCTCACCGCCGGCCTCATCGTGTGGCAGTACTACCAGAAGCTGTACGCCAAGGACCCGAAGGCCACCGAGTACACCGATGGCATCGCCTCCAAGGTCGGCGTCCTGGCCGCCGGACACAAAGTTCTCGACCAGAAGTACTACCTCGATCACCTCTACACCGACGTCATCGCCGGTGGCACGAAGGGCCCGCTGGCCCGTGCCGCCTACTGGATCAACCAGAACATCCTGGATGGCGTGGTCAACGTTGCGGGCAAGATCTCGGTCGTTGTCGGCCGCTTCATTTACAAGTTCATCGACCAGGGTGTTGTTGACGCAACGGTCAACGCATCGGGTCGGACCGCCTCCGAGTCGGGGCAATTCCTCCGCAAGTCCCAGACCGGTCAGGTCCGGGAGTACGCCGCGGTGATGTTCGGAGCAGCGGTGCTGTTGGCCGCCGTCTTCATCTTCACCGCATAGCAAGCGCAGTTCCAGCCAGACGCAAGTTCCGTATTTCAGATAATCAGTTGAGATAACCCGGAAAGTATCAAGGACACTTCATGCAGAGCTTTCTAGATTCCTGGGGAATCACCGCCATGGTCTTCATCCCGCTCGTCGGGGTGGCGCTCATGATGTTGCTTCCTGAGAAGGAAGAAGAACTCCACAAGACGATCGCCCTGATCGCCACCATCGTGACGGGGGTGGTCGGCGCACTGTTGCTGATCAACTTCGACTACAGCGCCTCCGGCGTCATGCAGTTCACCGTGGATCGTGAGTGGATCGCCATCATCAACGCCGACTATGCGGTCGGCTTCGATGGGATGTCGTTGCCGCTCATCGCGCTGACGTTGCTGGTGACACCACTGGTCATCGTCTACAGCTGGAACCACATCCCAGAGCCTGGCAACGCCAAGGCGTTCCTCATGCTCATGCTCGTACTGCACACCGGCATGCTCGGCACCTTCGTCGCCCGAGACCTGGTGCTCTTCTTCGTCTTCTTCGAAGTGGTCCTGCTGCCGATGTACTTCATGATTGGCGTGTGGGGCGGCGAGCAGCGTCTGTACGCGGCAATCAAGTTCTTCCTCTACACCCTCTTCGGCTCCGCGCTCATGCTGGTCAGCTTCC
>CAZSTV010000477.1:0-1705 GCA_964609665.1 uncultured Acidimicrobiaceae bacterium | reverse complement strand
TAACCACTTGTCGAGACAGAACCGACAATCGGTTCACGGGATGGCTGGTTAGCTACTTGCCCCTGAAATAGTCGGGGCCTGGAAGGCTCGCGATTGGGGGCGGGATGAGCGATGATGGCTCCGACCCGTACTGGTACTACGGACCGGAGCCATCGATGTTGCGAACAGTAGGCGATCAGCCGACGTTGTGGGAAGCCTTGTTGCCGCCGGAGGTGTTGGGGCTGTCGCCGGAGTTGGCGAGAGTGGACGAGTTGTTGGATGACGCTAGGTTCTTCGATCCGTTCCGGGCTTGTTTCGACCCGGTCCTGGGTCGCCCGTCGGTCCCGATCGAGGTCTACCTGCGGTTGATGTTTCTCAAGAACCGGTACCGGCTCGGCTATGAGACGCTGTGTGCGGAGGTTACGGATTCGATCTCGTGGCAGCGGTTCTGCCGGATCCCGTTGGGTGGTCGGGTTCCGCATCCGACGACGTTGATGAAGATCACCACCCGTTGCGGGTCGGGAACGGTTGATGCGCTAAACGAGGTGTTGATCGCCAAGGCTGTCGAAGCCCATCTCGTGAAGACGAACCGGGTTCGGGCTGACACCACGGTGGTCGAGGCCGACGTCACCTATCCCACTGATTCGAGCTTGTTGACCAAGGCGATCGGCAAGGCCTCCCGGCTCGTGAAGCGGATCCAGACCGCCGGCGCAGCGGCCCGGACCGCTGTGGTTGACAACGTCGCTGAGGCTCGCCGTGGGGCGCACTCGATCGGGGCCTGGCTCCGACGCCGTTCGGGCGAAGCAAAGGATGAAGTGTTGAAGATCACCGGCGACATCGCCGGGCTTGCCGAGGCAACGATGACCGACGCGGCTCGGGTGGTGACCAACGCTCGCAGGCATCTCCAGCGCTACCCCGGCACCACTCGGGCTGGTCGCCTTGCAGCGACAATCGATGACCTGGAAACGCTGATCGAGCGGGCCGGTCGGGTGATCGATCAGACCCGTCAGCGCCTCGCTGGTCAGGTCCCTGCCGGGTCGACCCGGTTGGTCTCACTCCACGATCCCGATGCTCGCCCGATCCGCAAAGGACGGCTCGGCAAGCCCGTCGAGTTCGGCTATAAAGCCCAGGTCGTCGATAACGACGACGGCATCGTGTTGGACTACACCGTCGAGATCGGCAACCCACCCGATGCTCCGATGTTGGCCCCTGCCATCGACCGGGTGAAACGACGATGCGGGCGACCACCCGATCAGATCACCGCCGATCGGGGCTATGGCAAGGCCAGCGTTGACAAGACCCTGACCGAAGACGTCGGGGTCGGCTACGTCGCTATCCCCCGGCCAGGAACACCAACCCAGAAACGACGAGCAGAGACCGACACCGACGAATTCCAAGAACTGGTCCGCTGGCGAACTGGAGCCGAAGGTCGCATCGCTGCCCTGAAACGCCAACACGGATGGGCCCGCACCCACCTCACCGGCATCGAAGGAGCCCGAACCTGGTGCGCCCACGGTGTCCTGGCCCACAACCTCACCAAGATCGCCCGACTCCATCACTAACCAGCCCGGACCAAAACCACAGCTGACCAACACCGAGGATCAAGGGCCACTATCAACGCCCAAGCGAACCTACTTCTTCAGGGGCAAGTAGCTAGGTCGCCGGACCAAGGGGTCTGTCAGGTTAAGGGTGTAACTGGTCTGGCCGCCGTTGTTGTCGTAGCACT
>CAZSTV010000476.1:0-1726 GCA_964609665.1 uncultured Acidimicrobiaceae bacterium | reverse complement strand
CGTCCACACCGGCCGAAGGACCGTATGGCGCAGTCGACTGCTGACCAACCGGACCAAGCACGCGATATCACCGCCCGGAAACGTCACTGCTCTGTACCCGGCAACCGGCATTATCTGACGGGTTGACCGTCCGGAAATGTTCATCGATCGGACGCCAACGGCGTGCCCGTTCCATGCCCCAAGTAGCAGCCTTCGATAGCGTTCCGCCGTACGCAACCGGCAGGACAAGTCCAGTCAACACCCGTAGTTAGGCCGATCCGCCGACATAGTGTCTGATCTGCCCAAGCTGAAGCAACAACTCACTCGACTACGGATCGATACGAACCGGGCCGATGTCGAACTCGATCGCGACCAATTCGACCACGTCATCCGCTGCGAGTCGAGCAACTGCAATGTAGTCGCAGTCGCCATCAGCCCAGTAGCCCCTGATCTCGACATAGTCATTGAATCGCCCCGGGATGTGTGACTGCTCTTTTCCTTGAGAGGATGGAGTTATGTCAGAGCAGAAGCGGCCGGGAAGGTATCCGGCTGAGATGCGCGAGCGGGCCGTTCGGATGTTGTTAGAGCATCAAGACGAGTATCCGTCGCAGTGGAAAGCGATCGTGTCGATCTCTTCCCAGCTGGGAATCAATCACGAAACCCTTCGGAGTTGGGTCCGCAAGGCCGAGGTCGATGCCGGCGAACGGCCGGGTGTCACTTCGGATGAGAGGCAGCGGTTGAAAGATCTTGAGCGGGAGAACAAAGAGCTCCGCCGGGCGAACGAGATCTTGAAGGCGGCTTCGGCTTTCTTTGGTGCGGAGCTCGACCGCCAGTCAAAGAAGTAGTGGCGTTCATCGACGCTCATCGTGAACGGTTCGGAGTCGAGCCGATCTGTCGTGTCTTGCGTGAGCAGGGCACGGGGATCGCTCCGAACACCTACTGGGCATTCAAACAACGGCCGCCCTCGTCACGGATGGTCCGTGACCGTCGACTCAGGGCCGAGATCGCCAGGGTCTACGCGGAGAACTTGTCGGTCTATGGGGCGGACAAGGTTTGGGCACAACTCAACCGTGAGAACGTTCGGGTGGCCCGCTGCACAGTCGAACGGTTGATGCGCGACCTTGGCTTGTCTGGCGCCCGTAGGGGCAAAGCGTTCAAAACAACGACACGGACCGATGACCGCCAGCACCGGCCAGATGATCTGGTCGACCGGCAGTTTCGGGCGGTGGCACCAAACCGGTTATGGGTTGCAGACCTGACCTACGTGAAAACACATTCGGGTTGGGTGTATGTGGCGTTCATCATCGATGTCTACTCGAGAATGGTCGTTGGCTGGCAAGCGTCACGGTCGCTGCGATCAGATCTCGCTTTGGACGCGTTGGAGATGGCAGTCTTCAACCGCCGCCGAGCCGGCCATGACCTCGAAGGTTTGGTCCACCATTCAGACAAGGGCGTCCAGTATCTGTCGATCCGCTACTCCGAGCGCTTGGCTTCTAATGACATTGTGGCGTCGGTCGGATCGACCGGTGATAGCTACGACAACGCGCTGGCTGAGTCGTTCAACGGTCTCTACAAAACCGAACTCATCCACCCGCGAGGGCCATGGCAAGGCCTCGACGATATCGAGTTCGCCACGATGACCTACATCGATTGGTTCAACCACCGGAGGCTCCACAGCCAAATCACGACTGGCCCGAGCTATGCCACACCAGCCGAACACGAAACCAACTACTACGATCAAACCCCG
>CAZSTV010000475.1:296-1735 GCA_964609665.1 uncultured Acidimicrobiaceae bacterium | reverse complement strand
CTAGATCGCCAGCGCCAGAATCAGCGTCAGGAACGCAAAGATCAGCCCCATCGTGCGCTGCAGTGAACCCTTGTCAATGGCGGCGGTGGCACGTGCAGCACGCGCAATCAGTCCGTAAATCAATCGTTCAAACACACGCCGGGCCGAGACCAGGTCATCGTTGATACCGTGCAGGCCAAGCCGGTATTGCAGCGACAGGTAAATCAACACGCCGGCAACCACCGCAATGGCGCTCATCAGCAATGGCAGGTTAAAGCCGTGCCATAGCGACAAGTGAAATTCTGGTACCACCTGGGTTGGACCCGTGATTGCCTGGGCGGCCTGGTACACCAGGGGTTGGGCAATCAGAGCCGGCAGCAAGCCCACGGCAATACAGATAAACACCAGCAGCATGACCGGCCCGCGCATACCCAGCGGCGGGTCATGTGGTTTACCCGGGATATCCCGAGGCGCGCCATTAAAAAATGCATCGTGCACGTAACGGACCGAATACGCGACACTGAACGCGCCACCCAGGACAACCATCCACGGCGCAACGGTTGCCAGCCATCCCACGCGATCGACATGCAACGCCTGCTCAAAGAACATTTCCTTGGAAATGAAACCGTTGAACGGCGGTAGTCCGGCCATGGCCGCTGCGGCAATGGTTGCCAGCCCCGTGGTCACGGGCATCAGCTTGGCCAGTCCGCCAAGACGCCGGATGTCCCGGGTGCCTGCCTCATGGTCGACAATGCCGGCACTCATGAACAGCGCTGCTTTAAAAGCGGCGTGATTGAGAATATGGAATACGGCCGCAACCGTGGCCAGCGGCATACTGAGCCCGAGCAGGAACATGATGATGCCAAGGTGACTGACCGTGGAGTACGCCAGCAGACCCTTCAGATCATGTTTGAACACTGCCGTGCCAGCGCCAAGCACCAGCGTAATCAGTCCGGCCCCTGATACCAGTGTGACGTAGAGATCATTACCACCAATAACCGGATGCAACTTGGCGACCAGCAGCAGCCCGGCCTTAACCATGGTTGCCGAATGCAGGTAAGCCGATACCGGTGTTGGCGCGGCCATTGCAGCTGGCAACCAGAAATGGAATGGATACTGGGCGCTTTTGGTAAAGGCGCCGAGCAGAACAAGGATCAGCGCCCAGGTAAAGCGCGGGTCCTGGATGATCTGGTCATGCTGCCCCACCAGCACTGATATGTCGTATGAGCCACCTATCTGGGCCAGCAGAACCGCACCACCGATCAGGGCCAGGCCACCACCGCCAGTAACCGCCAGTGCAACGCGGGCGGACCGGCGCGAGTCCGCATTGCTACTCCAGTAACCGATCAGGAAAAAGCTCGACAGGGATGTCAGTTCCCAGAACACGACCAATGCAATCAGGTTGTCAGACAGCGCAATGCCCAGCATGGCGGTCATGAACACCATCAGGGTCACATAGA
>CAZSTV010000475.1:0-263 GCA_964609665.1 uncultured Acidimicrobiaceae bacterium | reverse complement strand
GTCATGGTCGTGAAGGTAGTAGCGGGCATAAGTGACAATAAGCAGCCCGATACCCAGGATCAGGAAACAAAACAGGAAACCGAGCGCGTCAAGGCGCAGCGACAGGTTGATACCCATTCCGGGCATCCAGAGCGCTGACCATTCCAGCACCTCGCCGGTCATGATTTGCCCGGAATGGCTGAGCAGCAGGATCAGGGCGCACGCGACGACCATGCCAACGGAAACCAGCGCGGCGCCCCGCCCCAGGGCACGCGGCGTCCAGG
>CAZSTV010000474.1:0-1749 GCA_964609665.1 uncultured Acidimicrobiaceae bacterium | reverse complement strand
TCCTTGCGCAAGTCGACGAGACAGCGGTCGAGGTCTTCTGGTAGCCGTCCGCATTGCCGTAGGGCTCATGTTCGTATCGCCGTCTTAGCTTCGGTTGGTCGCTCAGGTACTTGGCCGGTGATACTCAGAGGGTGGCCGTCGCTCCTCGAATGATTCTGTCGGTTTCGGCATGGCTGTTGGCGTGCCTTGCCCTGGTGGCCTGTTCAGCGTCGGAGGATGACTCGGAGCCGGACACTGCCGCAAGTGTCACAAGGGTGCCAGAACCATCATCGATTCCAGAACCGCTGCCAACCAGATCGACATCGTCATCTACAACCACGATGTCATCCACAACCACACCCACATCGATCGAGGAGCCGGAGAGCGCCTTGGTGAGCAACGACGAACAGCTGCCCTGCCAGCGATTGACCGACTTCACCTCCGAAGACGCAAACCGTATGTGGAGCATCGCCAATGACGATGTCATGGGAGGTCGTTCGCTCGGCGACCTGTCGTTCAGCGAGGACACGCTGATCTTCGAGGGCGAGATCAACACGAACGGCGGCGGCTTTGCGTCGGTCCGGGTGCCCTTGTCGCCGGACCTGTTGGCCGCCCACGATCGGGTGGTCCTACGCGTCCGACCCGACGGGCGGAGCTACACGCTGGACCTGGACGACAGTCTCAGTTCTCGGGACCGTCGGGTCTCGCATTGGGCCCCGATCCAAGTCGACTCCCCGGGTGAGTGGCAGACGGTGTCGGTCGGCTTCGATGAGTTCGTGCCGACGCTCTTTGGCCGCCGAGTTGATGATGTCGCATTCCGCAACGACCTGGCTTCGGGGCTGCGGCTGATCCTCAGCGACGGGATCGACGGTCCATTCCGACTTGAGGTCGATTGGATCGAGTTCTGTCCCGGTTGACCGTTGCGAGATCGATCGAAGTGGTCGATGGTGGCGTCTAGCCCGGCTCGTCGGTGATGGTGTTGAGGTATGCGGTTTCGATTGGTTCGAGGTCGCGGTTGATGACGGTTTGTCGTTTGGGAAGGTTTGTTGGGGTGGTGAGTTTGTGGGTGAGTTGTCCGGTGAGTGTGGCGAGAAGCAGTGGCGCAACGACGGTGCGAGTATCGGCCACTTGGGGGTTATGGTCATACCAGTGGAGTCGGCGTTCGTAGGCGAGTGCTGTGTCGCGGGCTGCGGTGTGGTTGAGTGGCTGGCTGGTGGCGGTGAACTGAAGCGTTGGGGTGTTCTCTTCCTGTAGACGCTGTAGGGCGAGGGCAGAAAGCCGGTCGGGGTCTTCAGAGGTGAAGACGCCACCATCCCAAAACTCCTCTTTGTCTCGCCATTCGATGGTGTAGTCGGGGAGTCCGCCGGATGCCTTTGAGAGCATGTCGTGGTAGCCGCCTTCTCCTTCTGAGTCCTCTTTCGTGTTGAAATAGAAGGTGTCGTTTTCCCAGGCGAAGATGATGTTGTAGTCGTTGAGGAGTGCGCCGCGTTTGATTGTGTGGGTGAGTTTGTGGACTGCCTGGATGTAGTGGAGTGTGTCGTCGAGGCTGGTTTCGAAGTCGAACATGCAGCCCCATTGCACGCCGAAATCGTCATGCCACCAGTTGCCCCGGCGGATGACATCAGCGGCTCCATGTGGGGTCATTTCGAAACTCACCACAGTGCCGTTGTTGTACTCTTCAATCTCGGCTCCTGGAGCGGCGATGTGTGAGGCCACACCTGCCAGGTCAATTGTTTCGTAGAGCAGACAGCTGTAGTCCATTGCTAGTTA
>CAZSTV010000473.1:687-1782 GCA_964609665.1 uncultured Acidimicrobiaceae bacterium | reverse complement strand
CTGGTGCCGTTTCCGGACGGTTGATCGAGTCGTTGGCGCCTTCGCTACTGGAGGCGACGTGGACGGTCGGTGTAGAGAAGTTGATGGCGTTCGCTTGCTTCGGCCCAACTACTCGGCATCTCGTAGCGGTTCAGCATGATGTCGTCGTATGCGGCCCTGACCTGGCGGGCGCATGTCATCGGGCCGATGCCGCCCACGCCAGTACCGAGTCCGGGGAAGGCCACCCGTTGGACATGGCTAGAGATCGGTTCGCCTTGGTGGTCTCCGGTGAGGAACGTTCCTGACTTGAGGAGTCGGAAGATCGCTCGGGCCGCGAGGTATGGGTTGACAGAGTCTTCTAGTTTCATCGGAACCCGCATCGTGGGTGCCGCGATGAGGAATGGGATGGTCGGGTCACCGGTCTCGACGATTCCGGCCTCTCCGACGAGGAGTTCTCCATCGTGATGATCGAAAATCAGACGTCGGACATCGAGTTGGATCTGAGCGCCGAAGTGATCGAGATAGAGACCGTCGATTCCGCCGTCCATGAAGCCGAAGCTGTTGGCAGGGCTGACGACGGCGTCGCAGTCGACGTCAAGGATGTTCTCCCTGGCGACGGTGATCTCCCCGATGTCCTGGAAGAAGGTTTCCCAAGCTCGAAACAGCCCGTTGTCGATGGCTACGAG
Source organism: uncultured Acidimicrobiaceae bacterium (assembly GCA_964609665.1). Lineage (GTDB taxonomy): Bacteria > Actinomycetota > Acidimicrobiia > Acidimicrobiales > SZUA-35 > JAHELU01. Next base: position 1,117 of record CAZSTV010000473.1, on the reverse strand, counting down.
GATGAATTCTGGTCCCGGATCAGATGGCACGTGCTCAGTATGGCTCCTGCATCCAAGATGCAATCCGATCGTTAGCCTCCGGGGATTGTTCAGCGCTCGGCTTGTGCCGTTTAAGGGCGGCACCATCGGTGCGTCAGAGCTGACCTACGGCTGCTGTCTGTGGGCGTTGCCCAGTATGCGGTCCGCTTCATCGACCAGGCTCTGGGCGGCGGCTCGGGTGTTCGCAACTAGCTGACCTCGCGAGGGGCTCGCGAAGTGGTGCAGTGTGTCGAACATGTCGCCGAGGGACGATAGTGCCTCGATCAGCGGGTGGCAGTCGTGACTGAAGATCCTATGGATTCGTCTAGTCAGCTCGTGGGAGTTTCCTTCTTGTACGAGATAGCTTCGGCATAGAGCAGCCGAAGCAATCACCTCGGCGTAGCGATGGTCA
>CAZSTV010000473.1:381-677 GCA_964609665.1 uncultured Acidimicrobiaceae bacterium | reverse complement strand
GGGCGATCGAGTGCGAGGTCGTCGAGGTGGTCCCCAAGTTCGGACTCGGCTTCCGACTCGACGAGACAGGCAATGCTCAGGATGGAGGGCGACTCGACACCATCGACGAGCAGTTGAGTGGCAGCTTCGATCACATCTAAGGCCCGGACTTGAGTGAGCCGCCAGAGTGCCGCCTGATCGACGAACAGCTGCATCGCTGTCTGGTGGGTCGGGCTTGGATCATCCACACCCCGAGTGTTGCAGCTCGACTCTGTGTAGACAGGCCAATACGGGCCGATGTGGATAGACCTTCGATG
>CAZSTV010000473.1:0-371 GCA_964609665.1 uncultured Acidimicrobiaceae bacterium | reverse complement strand
CTGAACATGTATCAGCAGGCCAGTTGTGCCGTACTCGGGTGGTCGCTCGGCTACGTTGGCGGGGTCCCGACAACAGGTGAGGTGGGTTGCCCAAGGCGAGAGCCGAACCGACCGGTGTAAGAGGCGACTCACGGGGCGGTCGTACGCGAGGCACATGATCGGTGCCCGGGGTAGTCCCGGTCGGACCCATCATCTGACGAGCGTTTCCGATCACTGCATCGGTGTCGTACTGCGTGTCCCGGCAGCTAAGAGGCTGCCTCGATCGCAAGTCTTAGACGGTCGATTGATGTTGTGGGCCACGGGTGCGCGCCCCACTCACGGTGATACCCGTCCTCTCCTAGATCGTTGAGGAGTCGCTGACACTCCGATAG
>CAZSTV010000472.1:0-1798 GCA_964609665.1 uncultured Acidimicrobiaceae bacterium | reverse complement strand
TGCAGGCGGAATGCGGACGTTGGGTGGGTGCTTTTAGGGCGATTTTGGGGCGTTTAGTGTGATGTTGACGCGGCTAAGCTGAGCTCAGCGCATCGCCCGAGGTAAAATGCCCCCCGGTATCCGATTGTTACGCGAGCCTTTGAGTAGTCTGACGGTCGCCTTCACGTTCATCTCGGGCACAAAGTTTGCCAACCGCTCGTCATTGGTGCGAACAACACTGGCGCCGAAGCCAGAGTCCCAGTCTTTCAAGTTATTCCAGGATCCGGCCTGAATTTGATATGCGTAAAGCGTATGGGCAAACGGGCGCGCGGTTTCGCAATCTTCGCCTAGTCTTAGCCCGTATAGATCGAGGCCCTGGATGCCGTTGTGCATTCGGGGACGTATCTTGAGACGCGCGAAACGCAGCCCGCCGTCTTGGTCAAGGCGGCCGACGCTATAAATCTCATTGTTTCTCGGGTACAGGACGCCGGTCACGGCCTTTTCCGATCCGTCGTCGCGGAAGCGTCGCGTCTGGAATGTTGGGAACGCGCGCCCGTCGGGGTCAAAAGTCACAGTCATGTGGGCCAGTCGGAGCCAGTCGGAGTCTTCTTGTTGCCCGCCCTGAGGATCCAGATCTTCGTCCAATCGAAGCAGTAAGTATTCGGGCGCGGGCCAGTCCCTGATGTGGTTGGGCAGGGCTTTCGTAAAAAAGATTTCCTCAAAGACACGAGAGAGTTCTTGTGGGGCCATGGCCACATTTTTGAGCCGCGCTGCGGGCAATACGGCCTCTGCGATCGCGGATTGTTGCACCTGGCTCAGTTCTTTGTAGAGCTTGTATATTTCGCTACGGAACGGTTTAGGCAGGGCGTCCCGCGCGAGACTCTGCACTTGGTTTTCCTTGGAAATGTTTGTTGCGATCTTCTCGAAGAGTTTGTGCAGTTTTTGGCCGTGAAATTCGGCCGTGAGGCGTACCAATTTTTGCATCTTCGGTCGTGGCAGATTGAGACATTCGTCGTGCGATACCATAGCGCGCCCTCGTTTTGCGCATTTGGGGTGGCGTGAAGCAATTTTGTCAATGGAAAGATCAAAGATGATGTATGTGTGATCCGTTTATCACGTCGCTGCTGTGACTTTCTGTGTCGCAAACGTGAGGTTATCATTCTTCATATTACTATCTCATATCCATATTGCATGCGAATGCAAGGTGACGCAACTGCATCAGGAGGAGCAAATGAGCACTTCGTCATACATCGTCGACACCATGCGGTTCGACCACAACGCAACCGTCCGTGCGCTTGAAACGTTCATCGAGAAGGAGCGGTCTTCGGGAGGCGGGTTTCGCCCGCCGGTCGGATCCGTGCCTGAGCCTATAGGTGCCGGGTCTCAGAAATATTATGATGTGGCCAAAGCAAAGAAGGCGGAGGCGGACGCTGTGAAGAAGCGGGCCGAGTGCGAGGCGGCCGCTCGCCACCCAAGTGCACTGGTTCGGGAAAAGCAGCGTAAGGATGCATCCCGGCCATGGAACTTGTTTTATTTCATCGCGACGTCACCGTCGGGTCCGGAGGACGATGATGCCTGACTTGCAAAGAAACAATGGGGACGAGGATCCGTCTTCCAAACTATAGGCCGATCAGGGGATAACCTGATCGGCCTTTTCTTTTAGTGTCGGCAACGATGGAGCAGCTTAGCCGTGATCTTTGGGCGTTTCGGGCAACGGGCCGGGGTCGTCGGGGGAGAGCATATGCGCGGTGACCCTTGGGGCCTCGCGGCAGATGACGTCGATCACAGCGTCGAGGGTGACGATGGCGAAATGGTCCAG
>CAZSTV010000471.1:0-1809 GCA_964609665.1 uncultured Acidimicrobiaceae bacterium | reverse complement strand
GAGCGATCTGGACCTCCGGCGAGCCGGTGTCGGTGTCCGACTTGCGGAACTTCTCGATGGTTCCCGCCTTCGGCGGAAGGTTTGCTGCTGGCTTGCTCATGATCGGAACTCCTGTAGATCGTGTGTGAGGTTTTCACGGGTAACAGTCGTGTGGGAACCGGGGCCCAGCCGTCACCACCGAACGAATCGAGTGCAACAGCGCCTCTCAGGGTATCTCTCGACCAGACAGTCCCCACTCTGTCTGGCCCCACTCGTCTGGCCTCATTCGCCTGGCCCCACTCGCCTGGCCCCACTCGTCTGGCGTCATTCGGCGATGCCCCAACCGGGTGGCCCTTATTCGGCGCAAGGGGAGTGCGGTAGGGGGCTTCGGCCCTCGCTGACCGAAGCGCCGTCCCACATCTCCGCCGAACTAATGGCGGTAACGCCGAAGCTAGTCCGAGCAGCGATCAGGTTGCTCGCGGCCGAACAGACCGACATCCATCCGTAGACAACCGATCGTGGCCGCCAGCAGCCAGACTGTCAGCATGAAGATCACCGAGTTCGAGACATTCGTCGTCGGCAACCCCCCACCGCACAAGGGCGGCCGCTACTTCATCTTCGTCAAGCTTGTGACCGACGACGGCATTGTCGGCTATGGCGAGGTGTACGTTGCCACATTCTCCCCCCATGTCGTCGCAACGATGATCGAAGACGTTTGCGAGCGTCACGTTGTGGGCGCCGATCCCCACCACATCGAGCGACTGTGGCGAGTGATGTATGGCAGTGGCTACAGCGCTCGGCCGGACCTGTCGCTGGTGTCGGTGATGAGCGGGATCGAAACCGCCTGCTGGGACATCGTCGGTAAGGCCGCGGGCAAGCCGGTCTATGAGCTGCTGGGTGGCCAGGTCCACGAGCGTTTGCGCAGCTACACCTACCTGTACCCCGCCGATGCGGGCGTCGACATCTACGACGGCTCCGACGTGTACTCCGAACCGGCGCTCGCCGCGGCCCGAGCAGCGGAATACGTTGGGCGTGGATTCACCGCCCTGAAGCTGGACCCGATGGGTGGCTACTCGGCCTTCGACCCCCGTCAGCCATCGCTGGAGCGACTGGACTTGGCTGTTGCGATGGTCTCGGCCATCAGGGAGACCGTCGGCTCCGACGCCGACATTCTGTTCGGCACCCACGGCCAGTTCAGCGCCGCCGGAGCCATCCGTCTTGCGGCCAAGCTCGAAGCCTTCGATCCGCTGTGGTTCGAGGAGCCGACCCCGCCGGACATGCCAGAAGAAATGGCCAAGGTGGCCCGAGCCACCACAATTCCGGTGGCCACCGGCGAGCGGCTTGCGACCAAGTACGAGTTTCGCCGGGTGCTCGAACAGGGGGCGGCGTCAATTCTGCAGATGGCGCTCGGGCGGGTCGGCGGCCTGCTTGAAGCCAAGAAGATCGCCGGGATGGCCGAGGCCCACTATGCGCACCTGGCGCCGCATCTGTACTGCGGACCGATCGAGGGTGCCGCCAACGTCGCCCTCGCCACCTGCAGCCCCAACTTCTTAATCTTGGAGAGCATCGAAGAATGGGGCGGCTTCCACGCCGACATCCTGGTCGACCCGATTCAGTGGGAGGACGGCTACGTCATTCCGCCAACCGCTCCGGGGATTGGGGTTGCCCTCAACGAGGACGTTGCCCGAGCGCACCCCTACACCGGCGCTGAACTGCACCTGGAAATGGACGATCAGCCGCTGGGCTGACCCGACACCTTCAGCGTTGCTGTATATTTCAGCGCTGCTGTGTACTTCAGCGCTGCTGTGTACTTCAGCGCTGCTGTGTACT
>CAZSTV010000470.1:0-1842 GCA_964609665.1 uncultured Acidimicrobiaceae bacterium | reverse complement strand
TTTTTGGGGCCGTCGGGACCATGTGCGCATTACGGATTCGTGTCGCAGCCAACTACGATGAAGAGATCGTCGCGTCCCAGAAGTAACCCGAACGGTCCAAAAGAGGTCAAATCCGGTGGAACCGAAACAAGTTGAACAACTTGTAGAAGAAGCCAAGGAAGGTAACCACCGCGCATTCGAGACGTTGGTTCGTCAAACGTATGCAGACACCTACACGCTGGCCCTACGGCTGGTCGGGAACGAGGAGGACGCTCGGGACGTGGTTCAAGAAACCTACCTCCGGGCCCACAAGGGACTGAAGAAATTTCGTGGTGACGCCCAGATCTCAACCTGGCTGCACCGCATCACGGCCAACTGCGCCAGTACGTACCTGGGGCGGAAGGGTCGGCAGCGCCATGACCAACTTCCCGACGAGTTTGAAATGGCGGACAACCATCCTGACCGAGACCCCGTCATCCGGGCCGATCTTGGTGTCCTACGGGGCCCACTGACTGAAGCGCTGATGCAGCTCCCGCCGAAACTCCGGGCCGTTGTGGTGCTGCGAGACATCTACGATCTTCCGCACGAAATGATTGCGGAGCAGCTGGACATCACCGAGTCAGCGGCCAAGGTCCGGCTTCACCGGGCAAGAAAACGTCTGCGTGAGCGGCTCTATCCCCTGGGGGAGGAGGAAGCACATGCTGTGTGAATCTGTCAGCATCCAATTGGCGGGCGCCGCCGATGGCGAAATCGATCTCCCCACCGAGACCGGCAGACATGTCGATGGGTGCCTGCGTTGCCAGGCCGAGTTGGCCCAATACCGCAAGCTCCTTCGGGCGCTGACCACGCTTCGAGGCCAACACGCGTTCATCGAGGATTCTTTCCTCGACGAGCTGTTGGAAGCGCTCCGACCCGTCGCCCCGGTCCACAAACTGCACCGGTTGAACTACCGCAACAAGAAGGTGGCATATATCGGCGGATTCGCTGCCGCTGCCACAGCGGGCGCCGCAGCAGGTGCCATTGTCATCGCTTCCCGACTTGCGAGCCGGCAACGTTTGGCAAGCTGACCATCGTCTTTCTCGGCCGGTTTTTGGCCTCCACCCGGCATCTGGGTCCGGTTCAGAACTCAGAACGCCAGACAATCGAAGCATTTCCGACGGATTCGGGTGCTAGCCTCAGTATGTCCCCAAGGGCAGTAGCTCAATTGGCAGAGCACCGGTCTCCAAAACCGACGGTTGGGGGTTCAAGTCCCTCCTGCCCTGCTCATTTGAAACAATTTGCTTGACCCGGACGACCGACCGATGAGCGTCGGTCGTCTCAAAAAGGAACATGAACATGGCGATGAATCGGGAGCAGCGCCGCTACCTCCAACGACAAGGCCAGATGGATGGGGAAGGCAACCCCATCGCAACCAAGCGGGAGAACCGTCCCGTCAAGGCTGAGCGAGTCACGCCGGTGGAGTACGTCTCCGAGGTCCGGTCGGAGCTCGGTCGGGTCATGTGGCCCACCCGCCGCGAAGTCATCAACTACACCATCGTCGTTCTCGTAACCCTTGCGATCGTGACCGGCCTGGTTGCTGCGCTGGACTTCTTGTTCGCCGAAGGACTTATCGCCCTCCTGGATGCCGGCTCCGATAGCTAGAGCCCACTCGAGGTCGCTACAACGACACTCCCAGCCCTGATGGGCTGAAACAAGATGTGAGAAATCGGGCGTGGGTATGCACCGGGCCCTAACGAACAGGTTCTGAACCAATGAGCGATATCACCGAAGATCCGGTCGCAACCGAAGACGACGCGTCGGCCGAGCAGACAGACGAGCAGGTGGAAGTCGTCGCCGACGAGCCCGCCGTGTCCAACGACGCCG
>CAZSTV010000469.1:380-1845 GCA_964609665.1 uncultured Acidimicrobiaceae bacterium | reverse complement strand
GTGTTGACGTACACCAGGGCCGATTGCAGGATGCGGAGGCAGGTGACGGCGAGTTCTTGTTCTTCGCGTCGGTTGGAGGTGAGTTTGCCGCTGTTGCCAAAGAACAGCACGTCGGTGCCGCCGTGCCAGGATTCCACGACATTCAGCCCAGAGCCGGTGTCTCGTTGGAGATCTCGGTCTCGGAGGTAGCGGGCGACGAACAGGGTTTTCTCGGCACGGCCGCACTCGAGCATCGCTTGGTAGGTGGGGTGCATGGCGTTTGATTGCATGAACCGCCGCAGGATCGCTTCGCTTGACGCGGTGCCGGTTCGGATTGCGGTGGCGTAGCGGATCATTTGGTCGTACTGCTCAGCGATCAGGTTCCAACGGATCGGCCGTTGTTTCATCGCTGGTGTCAGGTTCGGCCACCGGTTCTTGGCGCCGGTGTCGGATGGGTAGAGCTTGACGTGGTTGATCCGTTTGATCCGTGGGAGCAGTTTGAAACCGAGGAGGCGAGTGATGCCGAATCCGATTTCGGATTGGCCGTGGGAGTCGACGTAGTTGCCCTCGACTTACATGTCGGTGCCATGGCGCATGGTTCCTTCGATCATGGCCGCTACTTCGGATGCTGAGCAGGAGATCAGTTGGGAGTGGATTGCCATCGAGTTCTCCTCAACGTGCCAGTAGATGAGTACACCGGGGCCGCCGTAGCGGGCGTGCCACTGGGTGAACAGGTTCTGATCGACCGCCCTGAAGTGTGTGGAGTCCGATGCGACGGCGCTCGACCCGGTACCCCACAGGTCGCTTTGGCGGGCGGCGAAGGTGGCGTTTGCGATCTCAACGGCCAGAGTTTGCGCCATCGCTGGGGTCAGGTACCGGCGGCGGATGTAGCGCAGATCGTCTTCGCTGTGACCGTGTTCCCCACCGGCTACGGATCGGATACCGGTGTTGGTGCCGTAAGCGTAGATCACCAACAGCAGCCGTTCGGCGAGGGTGTCGGCATCGAGGTCTGTTCGGCTGGCGACTGCGGTGACCTGGTCGAGACATCCCGAGCGGAGGACGGCTTCTTTGAGCATGTCGATCATTTGGACCGGCCCCCACCGGGCGCTGAGTTCACGCTTCAGGCGGCGGAGGTTCTGCGGCTCGGCCGCTTTGGTCAGCGGGGACAGGCGGATAGCGCCCTGGCGTCCCCGTTCTGCGATATCCACCCACCCAAGATCTGGGAGGTCATGGTTGAGGGCGTCGAGTTCGGCTTCCATTTCTGCTCGTAGGTCACTGATGAACTCAGTGGGATCGAGCGGTTGTCGCAACGCCCGGTAGTGATCGGTTCGGCGCTGTTCGAAGTCGGCGGGGAGATCATCATCGGGGTTTCGCCACTTTCCGGCACCGACGACCCAGACCTCTTTGCCGCGCAACTGCTCACGTAGCGCTTGGAACATGCAGATCTCATACGCCGAACGTTTCACCCGCCGGACACCGGCGACGT
>CAZSTV010000469.1:0-370 GCA_964609665.1 uncultured Acidimicrobiaceae bacterium | reverse complement strand
GACAAAGACCGAGAGCTTCCAATCGCCAGAGAGGCCCTTGTGGGCCGGGACCGTCTCGCCCGCTGGGAAGTAGCGGGTCCCGGCGCCGGCGTGGCGTTTCACGAGATCTAAGGCGTCGAGGACTGGTCGGTGGGCGGTGTTGTTGCTCCGAAATTCCAATACCTCTAGCAAAGCGATCAGGCCTCGCCGGTAGTGGTTCGTGTATGAGGCCTTCAGGGTTGCCCGGACGATCTGTTGATACTGCGGGCCCTTCGTCCGATACTCGTGCACCAGATCCTGCAGTGTCGACTCGCCGCCGGCGACGGCGGGAAAGACCACGTCACGGACCGGTTCTTCTGGCGAGTCGAGCGCAGCCTCGGCGATCGAGAAC
>CAZSTV010000468.1:0-1869 GCA_964609665.1 uncultured Acidimicrobiaceae bacterium | reverse complement strand
GTGGACGACGCTGCCTCCCGGCTACCGCACCTACGGCTTTGCCGACGACGGTGCCGTCATCAGCGAAAGTCATCTGCTCGATGACGAACGGTGGCCTCGGCTTGATCTGCCGGAGCCGGTTGTCCGACACTTCAAGGGCGAACTCGGGTGGGAAGAACTCATGGACTCCCTCTCCTGAGTTGGTGGCCTGAGTCGGTGGCTTCACCAACTCCCTGAACGGGCCGGACGAGACGGAGCGAGATGTCAATACGGGAAGTCACAGCAGATGAAGTCGCTCGCTACCAGAGCGACGGCGTGGTGAAGCTGCCGGGTTTTGTCACCGCAGACCAGGTCTCGGAAATCCTGGCCGCGCTGGACGAGCGGATGGACAACCCGGGGCCGTATGGCTACACCAACGTGTATACCCAGGACCGATGTTTCGCCCTGGAGGTACCGGCGCTGCGACGCTACGTGCTGGACCCGGCGCTTGGTCGCAATGCCGCGTTGGCCATGGAATCTCGCCAGGCCCGGTTCTTTTTCGACCACCTCTTCGCCTTCGCTCCCGATACGCCCGTCGATGACCACTACTGGCATCAGGACCAGCCGTTCTGGCCGGTGCAGGGCGAACACATCGTGTCGTTCTGGCTTGCCCTGACCGACTGTGAGCCAGAGACCTCGGCCCTGAAGTTCGTCTCGGGAAGCCACCGGTCCGAACGGTTCTTCGCTCCGGTCGGGTTCGATGGAAAGCCGATCAAGCACGACCTCGGGCCAATCGCCGACCACGCGGTTGACGTTCGGGACCAGTTCTTTGACGGGCCGACGCCTGCGTACCATCTGGACCCCGAGGGCCACGGTGTCATCGAGTTCAGCTTCGAGGCCGGGGACGCAGTCATGTTTCACACCAAGCTGGTGCATTCCTCCGGTGGTAATCGGTCACCGGACGAGCGGCGGGTTGCGTACTCGATCCGCTATGTGGGTGACGACGCCACGATGATGCTCCGAGAGGGCGTTTTCCAAGACCCGGCGCTGCTGCCGGACCCGGATGAAGAGTTCCGTGTCGGCGCTCCCATGGTGAGCCGACGTTGGCCGGTCGTACACGGCTGAACCGGGCCACGCCGAGACCGGCGCACCGATTTCGCCCGATACCACTGACCGAGAGCCTCCGAGCCTACAGTGGCCTTCGAGCTGGTGGGAGACCACGAGCCGCGGGCGACCACTAGCTAGGAACCCCCCATTCCTGTTTCTTAGGAGCTCCGTCTTGCTACGGCGAATCGTTCAGTTTTTTGCTGCCAATACGTTCATCACACTGCCGCTGTGGATCGTTCTGATCGGCTTCGGTCTGGTCGCCTATACCGGTCTGTTGCCCCGTGAGGGCTTCCCCTCGGTCGAGATCCCTGTCAGCGTCGCCTCCGGTGGCTACTTCGTCGACGACCGGGAGCAGGTCGACGCCGACATCGCCAATCCGGTCACCGAAGCGCTTGCCGAGCGCAGCGAGATCGAGTCGATCACCACCAACTCCCGTGACAACTCATTCGTGATCATCATCGAGCTGGACTCGGAGTTCACCTCGCAATACGGCGCAGACCTACTCGACGACGAACTGGCCGCCCTCGACCTCCCGCCTGAAGCCCAGTACGAGGTCCAGGTGGTCGACGCGGCAAGCTTCCTGAACCGCTACGACCTGCTCGTCGGCGTGTACGGCCCGCCGGACGCCACCGCCGAAGAGCTGGAGGCGGCGGCCAACAGCATCATCGGCAACTTTGACGGTGTCGCCGAAGTGGAAGCCGCGGAGCTGGTCGAGCTGATCAGCAGCGGCGTCAACCCACAAACCGGTCAGACGGTCGCCAACGAAACCGGATTCAACCAGTCGACCGTGATCGAGGACGACGC
>CAZSTV010000467.1:0-1892 GCA_964609665.1 uncultured Acidimicrobiaceae bacterium | reverse complement strand
GGAGCTGCCAAATCACCTCATGGGACAACATAGGGTCTTGAGCTCTGTGGGTCAGGAGATCAGGGAGGCAAACCAGGGCTGCAGAACTAACATCCGATTCGAGGACGAGGCGCAGATGCTGGTGATGGATCACCGGTCCTTCGTCAGCGGCGGGGTCACGTTGTCGTCGGTCGATGTTGTTTTTGAGGATCGAGGCGACCGAGCTGTAGGACAGGCCGTTGATCTCGAAGGCACGGCCGCAGGCGGCTTCGAGGCGTTCAGGTCCATAGCTTTTGCGCAGGCGCAGAATGCCGAGACAGGCGCGAAAACCTTGCTCGGGATGCGGCTTTCTTTTGAGGATGGCCTCGATCAGACAGGCGGTGTGCGGACCGATACTCTCGGCATCCTGTTGCAGACGCTCATGGGTCCAGCCGGCATAGCGGCGATGCGCGCTCGGCATGTGTTCGCGGATCGTGGTGTGCCGTCGCTGTTGCCGGGATCGAAGATGGCTCGCGACCCGACGGCCGCGATGGAACAGCTCGATCGTGGTCGCGGTAATGCGCGCCGCGACCTGCTGCTTGATCAGGCCATGAGGAACGGAATAGTAGTGCTTGTCGACCTCGACGTGATAATCGATCCCGACTCTACATTCCTTCCATTCGGCGTATTCATAGGCCTCCACCGGCAAGGGCGAGAGGGCCGGTTTGTCGATTTGATGGAACAGCTCGAGGCGCGACGCGCCGAGGTGACGGGATGGCTTGCGATTGAGCTCGTCGACCAGTTGGAAGATGGCTTGGTTCAGCGTGGCCAGCGAGGTGAAGCGGCGGTTCCGAAGCTTGGCCAGGACCCAGCGTTCGACGATTTGCACGCCGACTTCGACCTTCGATTTATCCTTTGGGCGCCTCGGTCTGGCTGGAATGATGACGGTGCCGTAGTGGCTCGCCAGGTTGGCGTAAGTCCGGTTGATGCTCGGCTCGAAGAAGCAGGGCTTGTTGACCCCGCTCTTCAGATTGTCGGGCACAATGACCTTCGGACAACCACCAAGAAAAGTTAGTGCCCGGACGTGACTGCCGATCCAATCCGGCAGCTGCTGGCTCCAGGTCGCCTCAGCGTAGGTGTAGCTGGAAGCGCCGAGCACGGCGACGAAGATCTGGGCAGAGCGGACCTCGCCGGTGGTCGGATCGAAGATCTCGATGGTCTGTCCGGCATAGTCGACGAACATCTTCTCGCCGGCGATATGGCGCTGGCGCATGACGGCCGAGACCCGGCCGCGCCAGGCGCCGTAGAGCTCGCAGAAACGACTGAGGCTGTAACCGTCCGGCTCGGTCGCCCGATATTCCTCCCAAAGCAGCCGCTGGGTCACGCCCGGCCGCTTCAGCTCACGATGAATGACCGACCAGTCCGGTTCGCGACAATCACGCTTGGCTACCGATTTGACGAACAGGCGAGCCTCGAGCGCGGCATCATCGAGCTCGTCCGGGACCGGCCAGCCAATGCCGGCAAGTGCAAGGCGGCGGAGATAGTCACCAACGGTGGTGCGCCCCATGCCAAGCGCTTCACCGATCAGGCGATCGCTCATCTGGCAGGCATGTTTGAGACGCAATAGTTCTCGGATTTGACGCATCGGCAATCTCTTGGCTGGCATGGCGCTCCCCGTATCGTTGACACGGAGAGACCCTACCGACGGTTACAAGATCGCCAGCATCAGAGCCGTTCAGACTTTCCTTAGGGGGTGTCCGGCTTCGTCGAATCCGGTGGCCGCTTTACCTCGAATCCAGTGGCCGCCTTCGATCGAATCTGGTGTCCGCTTTCGTTCGAATCGCGCAGGCTGGGTTGAGCGGCATGGCAACCGGCACATTGACGATGTCATTCACCGTGAGAAGGCCGCCGTTCGGTTCATGTCGGCTAGCAGC
>CAZSTV010000466.1:0-1905 GCA_964609665.1 uncultured Acidimicrobiaceae bacterium | reverse complement strand
GCTTCGGTCGGGGCCACCGCCGCGTTCACGCCAGGGGTTCAAGGCGGGCGCTCCAAGCTACGATCCACCACGGTGAGTATCGAGCAGAGCCAACCGTGCCCCTGCGGCACCGGTGCCGACTACAAAACCTGTTGCGGCCCAATCCACGAAGCGGACGCCGGTCTCGGCGCCACGGCCGAACAGTTGATGCGGGCCCGCTACAGCGCGTACGTGCTACACGACGCCGACTTCCTCCTGCGCTCATGGCACCCAAACACTCGGCCGCAAGAACTGTCGTTCAGTTCCGGGCACACCTGGCACGGGTTGACCATCATGGAGACCACCGGCGGAGGTGGCCTTGAGAGCGACGGCACCGTTGAGTTCAGGGCCCGCTTCAAGCGCGACGACGATCATTTCGAACTGCACGAGCGCAGCACCTTCACCCGCATTGGCGGAAAATGGGTGTACGTGGATGGCTTCGACCCAGATCAGCGCGACGGTTGACCGGCCGGTGACACGATGTCACTTGAGCAGGGTGACCCGCCCGGCGTCATCGACCACAAAAAGCTCAGGACCCGAACACTTAGCAGTGAGATCTGGCGCTATCCGCTCAAGCGAGTCCACTGCCGGGTTGAAGTTCTCATAGCTGAACGGCTCCTGACTCAGTTCGAGCATTAGCGTCCATGCTTCAACGTGTTCGGCGGGACTGTTCGCAATGACATTCGCCAACAGCTCGTCATAGGCGGCAACACCCTGCTCGTCGAGGACCTGGGTCAGCTGCAACACGTCATCGCAATACGTTGACGAGCTGTCATCAGAAGAGGCTTCGAGTTCAGTTGACGATGGGTTGTCGATTGGGGCCGAAGTCGGAGACGTTTGCGAATCACCAACAGCGACCCCTTCTGCGCTGCCGCACGACGAGACTCCAAACGAAAGTAGGGCCACCGTACAGATACCCGCCGCATATGTACCCGCCAGGGTCCATCTAGCCACGACGATCACGCTACAAGAGCTCGAACCCTTCAGACCGGCGGGTCCTCAAAAACGAAGTGGCGACCGGTCCGACGGGAACCTGCAGAGCATCCGTCGAACCGGCCGCTGTTAGTCGATCATCGGATGGGCAACGATGGTCGACAGACGGGGACCGCTATGTGGCAGTCGTTAGGACAGGGTGGCCTCCAGCGTCATGGCAGAGGAGCCACGTTGGACTTCAAGTTCCACGTCATCGCCACTGAAGTGGCTCTGGACCAGGCCGGTGAGTTCACCAATGTCGGTGACCGGCACGCCGTCGATGCTGAGGATGCGGTCGCCTGGTTCAATGCCTCCAACGTCGGCTCCGGAGCCCGGGGTGACCTCGGAGATGATCACGCCGATGCCGGTGTCCTGCACCTCGCCGGTGACGCCGAGCACGCCACGTTCGAGCGTTCCGCCATTAACAATGCGGTTGGCGACTTCGATGGCAGTGTCGATTGGAACGGCGAACCCGATGCCAACATTGGAGTTGCCGGTGCCGTCGGTGCGGATGGAGGCGTTGATGCCCACCAGTTCACCGTTGCGGTTGGCCAGTGCGCCGCCGGAGTTGCCGGGGTTGATGGGAGCGTCGGTTTGGATCATGGCGCTCAGCCCGCCTCCGGCGTTCGGCACCGGCCGGTTGACCGAGGAGACAATGCCTGCGGTCACGGTCTGTTGCAGTTGGAACGGGCTGCCGATGGCAACGGTCAACTGACCGGGCTCGAGGGCGGCACTGGAACCAATGGTCGCTACCGGAAGATCGCTGCCCGGCGCCGAGAGCACGGCAATGTCGTTGCGGGCATCGGAGCCGAGCACTTCGGTCTCGAACACTCGCCCGTCTGCGGTGCGGATCCGCACGTTGCTGGCACCATCGATGACGTGATGGTTTGTCAGCAGCAGGCCATCGGCGTACAC
>CAZSTV010000465.1:0-1911 GCA_964609665.1 uncultured Acidimicrobiaceae bacterium | reverse complement strand
GGCCCGGGCGACCAAAGACTCGTTCGCCAAGTTCGAGAAGCGGATTGCCCGGTGGCTCGACCTTGCCGACGATGATGGCGCCGCCCCGGCTCCGGACCCGACCTTTGACTCTCGCGATGCATCGCTGAGCCAGGATCACTTCTCCAAGGCCTGGCATCTGCGTTCCCAGTTCGGCTCGGTTGCAGGGTCGCGGTTCAACGAAGTATTCGGCGCCTACGTCGACGCCGAATACGCCCTCGACTGGGAAGCCGCCCGCGCCGAACACGGTCCGGCTGCGACCATCGACGACCTGCCTCGTACCCATGCCCAGCGCCGAGCCGATGCGCTCTGCCAAATGGCCGAAGACGCCGCAGCCAACACAGCGAGCTCGGTGCGAGTCAAGCGAGTGCACAACCTCGTGTGGCAAGGCGAAACGGCCAAGGAATTGTTTCGTCGCTGGAACGGGCTTCCGCCCCAAGATCTCGACATCGATGACTACGGCGTCGCCGACCTCGACGGACACGTCATCCACGCGCCCGCAGCGTTCGCTGAGCTCATCGTGGACAGCTTCCGTCGAGTGATCAAGAACGCCGCCGGCATCGTCATCGACATGTCCCGAGACCAGCGCCTGTTCACCGGACTGGCTCGCCTCGGGGTCGAGCTACAGACCGATGAGTGCTACTGGCCCGGCTGCCATAAGCCCACGAGCAAGTGCCAGATCGACCACCTCAGACCCGCCGCCCGAGGCGGGCCAACGACACAAACCAATGGCAATCCCGCCTGCCAACGCCACAACCTCATCAAAGAGGCCGGCTACACCGTTGCTCGAACGGCCGACGGCTCCATCACGATCACAACACCAGGCGGCGAGGCCGTCCGATGAGGCGCCGCGCCTCAGCTCGCTCAGCGGGCGTGCGAAACTCGGTCATGCGGTTTGTGGCGATGTTCGTGGTGACGTTGTCCTTGTTCGCGGCCAGCTGCGGCAGCGGATCAGAGGCCAGCGCAGACGAACAGGTGGTCGCCTCGGGAACAGCAGTGCCGCCCACTCCCCCGGACCTGGAACCGGCGGTGGTCGTGTCGGGTACCGGCGAACTGCCCCCGACCGTGGTCTGCGACGGGATACCGCTCTCGGTGATGGCCCTGACCGAGATCGCCCTGCTGAGCGACCGTCCGCTTCTGGCAGAGGCGATGGCGCCGCTCGACGAGTTCCTGGCCACCGGCGAGGGCGACTTCTGGCCCCAGGACGGCTACTGGGTCATCGACGCCGGCGATGACCACTACCTGCTCGCGCATCACGACCCAAACGGCAACATGACACTGCTCGGAACCAAGCGCCAGAGCGACGGCAGTTGGCAACCGACAACGCTCCAGTCCGGCCGACCGTGCGAGCTCCGGTCCGAGCTTCCCGACGGCTTCGGCATCGTCACCTTGGAACTCAACGCGGCGATGGCCTACATGGACATGCCGGTCGATGAGCCCTATTTCGAGATCGGTGTGACGGGCCAAGCTTGCTCGGGTGGTCAACCGATGGGCGACCGCCTCGTGCCGCCACAGGTCATCGAGACGGACACTGCCGTATTCATCACCGTGATGGCCGTTCTGCCCACCGGACCCCAGACCTGCCCTGGGAATCCGATGGAGACCATCCGCATCGATCTCCGTGAGCCCCTCGGCGAACGCCAGATACGCGACGCGCTTCGGTCGGGCCAGACGCTGGCCGACTTCGTGCCGGTCAGCCCTTGACGACTGCCGCCGACTGCCAGACATGCGTGACTCGACCGGCATCACCCCAGACAGACCGATCGTCGAGGGGGTTCGTGTCCATGGCGATCACGTCGGCGTCGTAGCCCTGACGGAGCTGTCCGCTCATAGGCGCTTGGGGGCCGAGGGTCTCGGGGCCGTTTGCCGTCGCAGCTTCGATTGCTTCGAGGT
>CAZSTV010000464.1:0-1937 GCA_964609665.1 uncultured Acidimicrobiaceae bacterium | reverse complement strand
CCTGAATGAGTATCGAACGATCGTTCGATGTAGTCTGCGAACATGCTAGGAAACACGGACCTTACAAACGAACATGACGTGGAGGCATTGCGGCGTTCCGTCGCCATGTTGCCCGCCAACACCTATGACCGGGTGTTCAGCCGCGAGGAGGCGCTACGGCTGCTCGACAGCCTCCGTTTGGCCCTCAAAGCCATCGCCATCGAGTGAACCTTCCAAGAACCCGAGGAGATGGGAGGACAGCGGCCAGACGCCGGATGACGTATTGGACATTATGACGAAGACCGTGCCGGACTCTCGGTGCAGCGCCGACTGGAACGAGACGCCAGCATCCATGCCCTCGAGTATGACGATTCTGCCATCGGCTGCCAGCCAAAAGCCCAGGCCGTACTGGCAGTGGCCCGATGGCAGGATCTGTCTGACCGCAGTCATCGCATCGACGAGCGGCGCGGGAACAATTCGTTCGGCGAGCAACGCCTGCCACAGTTTGACCAGGTCATTGGCAGTTGCGTAGGCACCCCCGTCGCCGCTGCCGATCACCGGGAGGTGGAAGACGTTTGATCTACCGTTCTCCAGGTAGCCGATTGCAGCGTCAGCGGGTAGCTCGTCGGAGCGCAGGAATGCCGCACCGTCCATGCCCGCCGGTTCAAAGACCCGTTCCCGAACGAGCTGGTCGAATGTGCGGCCTCCTACTCGTTCGGCGACGAGCGCCAACATGATGTAGCCACTGTTGTTGTAGGCGAAGCGCTCACCCGGTGCTGACACCTGGGGGTACTGGTTCAGAATCGGGATGTAGTGATGGGGGCGTTCGAAGCGATGGGCCGAGGCGCCGCCAAGCGTGTGGTCGTCGACGTGGTTCAACAGTTCCTCATCCACGTAGTCACCAACGCCGGAGGTGTGGCCAAGCAGCTGCTCGATGGTCACGGCCGGATCCACCGAGAGCGCCGGGCCCACAACCTCGGCGAGCGTGGTCCGTAGCTCCAGCAGTCCGGACTCGATAAGCGACGCAATGGTCAGAGCGGTGAACCCCTTTGTCCCGCTCGCCAGAGCGAAGCGGGTGTCGAGCGCGTTTGTGACCTGATGAGTTCTGTTGGCTAGTCCTCGAACCAGGGTCGCCACCGGTTGGCCGTTTTCGACAACCAGGGCAACGCCGGAAAACTCGGTGGACTCGGCGATTCGTTGCAGGTCGGCCTGTAGATCCATAGCGGTCAGTGTCGCATAGCCGGAAATGGTGATGCCGGTGATTGACGGTTAGTTTTCGGACCCATGAAGGCACTCGAGATTCAGGAACTGACCGGCCCGGACGGCATCGCTGTTGTGGAGCGCTCCGCCCCGCCAGAGGACGGCAGTACCGTCCTGGTCGACGTGATGGCGGCAGGCGTGTCCTTTCCCGACCTGCTCCAGAGCAGGGGCCTCTACCAGGTTCGACCCGAGCCGCCGTTTGTTCCGGGTCTGGAGTTGGCAGGTCGGGTCCGCTTTGCCCCCGAAGGCTCGGGGTTTGCTGTTGGGGACCGGGTCTGTGGCATGGGGAACGGTGCGCTGGCAGAGATCGCAGGTTGTCGGACCGGTCAGCTTTTCCACCTGCCGGACAACCTCAGCTGGGCGGAGGGAGCGGCGCTGGTAATGAACTACCAGACCGCCGTGTTCTGCATGGTCCACCGGGGTGGGCTGGCCGCCGGTGAATCGGTGCTGGTCCTTGGTGCCTCCGGCGGGGTTGGAACCTCCGGCATTCAGGTGGCTAAGGCCATCGGGGCGTCGAAGGTGATTGGCTTGGTATCCACCGAAGCGAAAGCGGCGGTCGACACCGAAGCGGGGGCCGATGCCACCGTGATCATCTCCGACACATGGAAGGACGACGTCCTGGCCTTGACCGACGGCGCAGGTGTGGACATGGTGTATGACCCCGTGGGCGGTGATCGGTTCCTGGATGGCATTCGATC
>CAZSTV010000463.1:0-1984 GCA_964609665.1 uncultured Acidimicrobiaceae bacterium | reverse complement strand
GTATGGACTACCGATGACATTGCGAGGCCTCGTCGTGGACTGACCCAGGACTGACCGAGGACCGGAGCCGTGCAATCGCTGGCAACCGCCCGGGACCCGCCCGCCAAGCCGGCCCCGACGGCGCACTGCGTTTGTCGCTATGAGGCGAATTGACGGCACCGTGCGAGCGGCAGCGCTCCCCCGCCGCACCATACTTGTCGCTATAAGGCGAAGGGGTGGGACGCCGCCGGTTGCTGACAGTCGCACCGCAGGACGTTGTCGCTATAAGGCGAACCAGGTTTGGAAGTCGGTGAGCGGCCTAGCGGGTGGCAGCCAGGACCGGCTTGGTGGGGAGCGCTGGTAGCGAGTTGAGGTTGAGAAAACTAAACGCTCAGATCCGGCCGGCGGCAGCTGCGGCTTCTTCGGCCCGCTGCAGTTGGTTGTCGACGATGGCAAGGCCGGCGTCCCAGAACGACGGGTCGGCAAGGTCACACCCGACGATCGCCCCGAGTTCCTCAGGCGAACGTGAGCCGCCAGCCCGGAGCAGTTCCAGGTATGCGGGGACGAAAGCGTCGCCCTCGGCCTCGTACCGGGCGTAGACCGACAGCGCCAGCAACTGGCCATAGGCATAGGCGTAGACGTATCCGGGTGTGCCAATGAAATGCGGGATATAGGACCACCAGCTGGTGTAGTTCTCAGTCAACTCAACCGAGTCGCCCATCATGTCTCGTTGGCTGTCCAACCACAGTTCACCGAAGCGATCCACAGCGAGCTCACCGACATCACGACGTTCGTTGTGACAGGCGTGCTCAAATCGATTCATGGCGACCTGGCGGAACACCGTCGCGACCGAGTCATCCACAGCAGATGCCAGCAAGGCGAACCGCTCCCCCGGATCGTCGATCAGGTCCAAAAGGCGGTTGTTGGTCACGGTCTCGCCAAAGACCGATGCCGTCTCTGCCAACGTGAGCGGCGTCGACTGGTGGAAGATGCCTTGCTCTCGGGCGAGGTAACCGTGCACGCCGTGCCCAAGCTCGTGGGCCAAGGTAAGCACGTCACGTGACTTACTGGTCCAGTTCAACAGGACATACGGGTGATGGCTCGGCACCGCGTAGGCGCAGAACGCTCCCGGCTGCTTGCCGGGCCGCACCGGTGCGTCGATCCAATTCTCGTCGATGAACCGACCGACGATGTCCGCCAGCTCCGTCGAGAACGACCCGTACGCATCACGGACCACGTTCGTGGCCTCTTGCCAACCAACCTCGGTCTCACCGTCGGCAACCGCTGCCATTCGGTCGTAATCGGCCAGCCGATCAACGCCAAGTGCCTTCGCCTTCAACCGATACCAGCGCTGAGGAATGTCGTACCGGCCAACGACCGCCGAGACCAACGCCTCAACGGACTCATCGCTCGCCTCGTTCGACAGGTTCCGGCTCGACACCCACGACGGGTACTTGCGAATTCGGTCCTGCACCGACTTGTCGAGCAGCAGGGTGTTGTAGATGAACGCCCTGGTCCGCAGACCGGGCTCGAGCCCACCGGTCACCGCCTCGGCAGCCATGGCCCGCACCGAACGGTCCGGGTGCTGGAGCAGCGAGAGACCCTCTTCGAGACCGGCCGTTCGTGTCTCGCCGGACTCGTCGTCCGGCAGCTCAACCGTTATTGCAGAAGTGAGTTCTGAAAACAACCGCACCCAGGACGACGCGCCGGAAACAGATGTTTCCAGAAGCACGGTCTCCTCTGCCTCGCTGAGCAGGTGCGGACGGTTGCGCCTGGTGTTCTCCAGGTGGTGGCGGCAAAACGCAAGCTGGTCATCGGCCAGCACCGCGGCCACGTGATCATCCTCTGCGGCGGCGAACTCAATATCGATGAAGACCAGCCGCGAGGCAATGGCCGTCGACTCTTCTTCGAGCCGCTGCATCATTGCGCCGCTCTCGGGGTTGGCCGTGTCCTCGGTGAAGCGGAGCATGCCGTAGTGACCGGCTCGGCTGACCAGCTCGTTGAC
>CAZSTV010000462.1:0-1991 GCA_964609665.1 uncultured Acidimicrobiaceae bacterium | reverse complement strand
ACGGGGATCAGGCGGCCTTCGAGGCCCTGGTGAACCGCTACCAGCGGCGCCTGTCCGGCCCGTTGCTCGACCGGCTGGATCTGCAGCAGTGGATTGATCCTGTCCCTACCGAGATGTTGACAGGCCAGGCCCCTGATGCGCAGAGCAGTGCAACTATTGCTGAGCGAGTTGCCGCGGCAAGACAGATTCAAATGCAACGTCAGTCAGTGACCAACGCGGCGCTCAGCGCACGCCAGGTCAGCCAGTACTGCGCATTAAGCAGCAAGTCTGCATCACTGCTGCATCGCACTGCAGCACAATTGCGATGGTCCGGGCGGGTGTTTCATCGCATCCAGAAAATTGCCCGCACCATTGCCGACCTTGATGCATCAGGTGCCATTGAGCCGGCGCATGTGGCCGAGGCGATTGGCCTGCGGCGGGCACTGGGGTTGATTTCGGTTGCAAGTGCACAAACCGGCACACCTGTAGGCGCAAAGGAAGGCGGTCATGCAGGCAAACAAACTGGCACAAGACAGCATCACCATTGATCATTGTGTATTAGCAGGCCATCGCATCGGGTCTGCAATTGCAGGGTCACTGTTCGCGACTGCGAACCGACATGCGCCGCAGCCCGCGTTGGCAACAAGTACATGGTGCGGTACGCTAAGGGTCAGATCACAAAACCAACATGCGAGACAAGCAGACGATGGCTGACATTAAAACCAAACCCCTGTTCACGATGAACCTGAACGTGGAAGCGCCGTTAACAGCGCTGGGCGATACGCAGCACGGCGGCCGGGTAATCGCCCGGGTGCGCGGCGGCACCTTTGAAGGCGAGCGCCTTAGCGGCACCGTACAAGACGGTGGCGGAGACTGGCTGTTGATGCGTGCCGACGGTGTCATGACGCTGGATGTGCGAATTACGCTGGAAACCAAGGACGGTGCGCTGATCTACATGACCTACCGCGGCATGCGCCACGGCCCTGCCGATGTCATGGAGCGGCTGGCCAAGGGTGAACCCGTTGACCCGGATGCCTACTACTTTCGCGTCGCGCCATCGTTTGAAACCAGCGACGAACGCTACACCTGGCTGAACAAGATGCTGGCCATTGCATCGGGACACCGGCTGCCAAGCGGGCCGGTTTACGAAGTGTTTGAGGTGTGCTGATCGCGGCTGGTTAGTGATGGCCCGGAACGACCTGGCACCAGCAGGCGCCCGTTGACGATGGGCTGCCGGCTATCCGCCTGAGGCCGTATCCTTAATCTGCACCCTACTCTTTCGGCATGCGATGCAGCGCGCAGATCTTGTTGCCGTCCAGATCGCGGAGGTAGGCCAGGTAAATTTTGCCGGCTGCACCTTCGCGAACCCCCGGCGGGTCTTCGCAGGTAATACCACCGTTTTCCAGGCCGGCCGCATGCCATGCTTCAACCTGCTCGGGTGAATCGCAGGCAAAACCCAGTGTGCTGCCGTTACTAATGGTCGCAGGCTTCCCGTCAATGGGTTCGCTGATGGCAAAAACACCACTTTTGGTACGCCAGAACACCCGGTAACGATCGACATGCCCCTCGGGAACGCCCAGTGTGCCGAGCAAGGCATCGTAAAAGCTCTTGGCTTTTTCCAGGTTATTGGTACCAATCATCACGTGCGAAAACATATCGGGCTCTTCCTAAATCAGAGTGACTGAAAGACGTGGCCAGTTAGCGACCACCAAATGGAAGCACAGTTTACCGCGCCGGACACGTTAAAAGCGGCCGGGCCCTCTAAACCGGGCGGAGCAAACACCCGGGAGAATCCAGCCCAGGTTTTATCGCACCCAGGCAATGTGTCGCAATGAACGACCGGGTTAGCAACATCCCGATTTGCCTGAACCGCTACTGGTTTCCGCGGCAAGGTCAGGCACGCAACATGCGTTTTCTTTTTCTTCTGCCTTCTCACCAGCAGGTTGCAGGTCACCACCAAACACCGGAATACTGTCCAGTGAATGGAAGGTTTCCCAGGCTACCCCCTGCGG
>CAZSTV010000461.1:0-2011 GCA_964609665.1 uncultured Acidimicrobiaceae bacterium | reverse complement strand
GGCGTGGACTGCCAGCTCAGGAACTGCCACCTGCCATCTCGTTCGAGCCAGGTCACGGTGTAGCGAGCGTTGAGCTTGAGTTCTCGACCTCCCGCTACGACGTCGATAGTTGCGGCGCCGGTGACTAGTGCAACGTTGCCGAAGACCTGGACTTCGGTATCGCTGCGCTCCGCGTTCCTGTAGTCAAAAACCTTGTTCTGGATAGCCGTCATGTACGACTCTTTGGTGTCGACTAAACCGTTGCTGTGCGTGTACCGCAACTCATCGGCGAAAAGCTCGGCCATGGCGGCGGAGTCCTCCCCGATCTGGGCGGTCCAGCGGCGCTCTTCGAGCTGGAGAATGTCGTCAGCTGTTGCCATTGTCTTCAGTCCTCTCCTGTGCGAAGGACCACCTTTGCCCAACGCTTCGCCGTTGTCGAGGAGCCGATTGACGTCACCAGCGTTCCAACGACCTCGAGTTCGATCCGCTCGGCTGAGACAACGACCTTGGACGCCCGCGCTCGGGTGGTGAGCGATGTCTTCGGCCCGAGCTTAAAGTAATCCCGCTGTACGGCATCGAGAGCAACAAGAAAAGTCCTGAACCGTAGGTTCAGGACTTAACGATGTCTTGCGACATCACATGGTGGAGCTGATGGTGTGTGAGTTCAGGACATTGGAATAGGGGTGGTTCGCGTCATTGGAATAGTTGGTGGGCGAGCGTTGGGGCATGTCCAAGCGGCGTGCGGTCATTACAGCGGTCACGATCGAGGGTCTGTCACAGACAGACGTAGCGAGGCGTTATGGCGTGACTCAGGGGTGGGTATCGAAACTTCTTACCCGTTACCGGGATGAGGGCGACAGCGCGTTCGAACCGCGGTCACGACGGCCCCATTCCAACCCGAACCAGGTTTCTGATGTCGTGAACCATCTGATAGTGAACCTACGCGACCAGCTCTCCGGTCAGGGCTTGGACGCGGGCCCTGAAACAATCGCCTGGCACCTCGAACACCATCACCAAACCACTGTGTCGGTGTCGACTGTCCGACGCCGACTTATCACTGCTGGCCGGATCACACCCGAACCGCGGAAACGGCCACGATCGTCTTATATCCGATTTGAAGCCGATCTCCCGAACGAGACCTGGCAAACCGACGTCACCCACTATTGGCTCGGCCCGCCACGCAACAACCAATCCAACCGAGCCGAGATCCTGACTTGGCTTGATGACCACTCCCGCTACGCCCTAAGCGTGACCGCCCACGCGGTCGTCACTGGCGAGACCGTGGTCGACACCTTCACCCAGGCCGCTGAAACACACCGATTCCCAGCGTCTGCGCTGTCAGACAACGCCTTCTACTACACCACCCGATTCGCTGGAGGCAAAGGCGGACGCAACGCATTCGAAACTCTTCTCGCCGCACGAAAGATCAAACAAAAGAACTCTCAACCAAACCATCCCACCACCTGCGGCAAAGTCGAACGATTCCAACAAACCATGAAGAACTGGCTCCGAGCCCAACCCAGCCAACCAGCCACACTCGACGAACTCCAGGCGCTGCTCGACTCCTTCGTCGATATCTACAACCACCACCGGCCCCACCGATCCATCGGGCGCCGCACACCCAGTGTCGCCTACAACGCCCTCCCTAAAACCGGGCCAACCAACAACACCGCCACTAACCCGCATTACCGAACCCGACACGACCACATCGACACCACCGGCAAAGTCAGCCTCCGACGGGCCGGACGAATGCACCACATCGGCATAGGCCGAGCCCACACCGGCACCCCGGTCACCCTCATCATCGAAGACCTCGACATCCGCGTAATCGCAACCCAGACCGGTGAACTACTACGCCATCTCACCCTCGACCCAAACCGCGACTACCAACCCCAAAAAACAAGAAAACCCCGAACCGCGTAGGTTCGAGGTATTCCAATGTCGCGAGACATCACAGCTGTAGCGACGGTGGGGCTCGAACCCACGACCTCTCGATTATGAGTCGAGCACTCTTACCAACTGAGCTACGTCG
>CAZSTV010000460.1:0-2018 GCA_964609665.1 uncultured Acidimicrobiaceae bacterium | reverse complement strand
CGCAACCGCCGAGGCGTTGGAGGGTGGCTGGTTCCACACCGGTGACGGCGGCTACCTCGACGAAGAGGGCTACTACAGCATTACCGACCGGAAGAAGGACGTGATCATCTCCGGCGGCGAGAACGTCTCATCGATCGAGGTGGAGGACGCGCTGTTCTCGCACCCCGACGTCACCGAGGTGGCGGTCATCGGTGTTCCCCATGAGAAGTGGGGCGAGACCGTGAAGGCGTTGGTCGTGCTCGAAGCCGGATCGTCGGCGACCGAACAAGATCTGATCGACCACTGTCGGGACAAGCTGGCGCACTACAAGTGCCCAACCTCGGTGGAGACCAGAACGGAATTGGCCCGTACGGCAACCGGAAAGCTGCAGAAGTACAAGCTGCGGGCTCCGTACTGGGAAGGCCGCGAGAAGCTGGTCAACTAGCTCTCGCCAACGGCACGTATCAGTAGGCCGTCTGTGGCCCGGCCGCGATGGTCGGGCCGCGGCGGCCGAGCTGTTTGGCCGTAGTATCAGCTCGTGGTGAACTCGATGATCAGAGGCCCCCGGTATGTCGGCCGATTGCTCGCGATGATGGCAGCGCTTGTCGTTGCCGTGTCCGGGTGCGGCCAGGATGATCCGACGTTCGATAGGGCGGCAGCGATCGACAGCTTCTCCGAGGTGAACTCCGAGGCGACGTCCGCCCAGTCCGCCTGTGTGGTCGACGGATTGATCGACCGGTACGGCCTGGAGCGATTGGAGACCGAACTCCGGTCCGATCCCCAAAAGGCTGACTTTGCCGAGACCCAGTTTCGAGAGATGTTCGCCTGCGGCATCGAGGGCGACGTTCGGGACCAGATTGTTGAACAGCTGCAGGCCAACGAGGTTGATGAGCGCGATGCACCGTGCGTTGCCGACGCGCTGATGACGGACCTCGACGACGATGACATCGACGTGCTCCTGTCCGGCGACATCACCGACGCGTTCTTTGCCAAGTTCGTGTCGGCGATGGAGGACTGCGGCGCCATCAATTCCTAAACGCATTCGAGCAGAACGAGGAGATGCATGACATTCACCATCGAGACGGCGTCAGAGCTGATCGCCACCAAGTGGGCCGACGAGCTGATTCCGCAGCTGAAGGACTACATCGCCATCCCCGCGCTGTCGCCGTCGTTCGACCCGGACTGGCAGGAGACGGGCCACATCACCCGTGCCGCGGATCTGATCGAGACGTGGATGCGAAGCTGCCCGGTCGAAGGCATGAAGGTCTATCGCCAGGAGATCGACGGCCGCACGCCGGTGCTGGTGGCCGAGATTGACCCGTTCGGGCCAGATGCCCCCGCCGCATCTCCGACCACCGTGCTGTATGGCCACCTGGACAAGCAGCCGGAGATGGAAGGCTGGCGGGAGGACCTGTCGCCATGGACCCCGGTCATGGAGGGGACCAGGCTGTACGGGCGAGGTGGGGCCGACGATGGTTACGCCGCGTTCGCCAGCCTCACCGCCATTGAGGCCGTGCAGCGATCCGGCGGAAGCCATGGCCGACTTGTGCTCCTCATCGAAGCGTCCGAGGAGTCCGGCAGCCCCGATCTGCCAGCCCACGTTGACCAGCTGTCTGACCGCCTCGGCGACGTTGGGCTTGTCGTCTGTCTCGACTCTGGCTGCGCCACCTATGACACCCTGTGGCTCACCACATCGCTGCGGGGCCTCGTCGACGGCACCCTGAGCGTCAACATCGTGACCGAGGGCCTGCACAGCGGCTCGGCGAGCGGGGTGGTGCCATCCTCGTTCAGAATCGCCAGGCAACTGCTCGACCGGGTGGAGCGGGCCGACACCGGTGAGGTCCTGATCGAATCGGCGACGGTCGACATCCCGCCGTACCGGGTCGCAGAGGCGGCGGCCACCGCAGCCCTGCTCGGTGAAGGAGCGATGGAGAGCGTGCCGTACGCCGATGGAGCGGGCCCGATGGTGGCCGAGCCGGCAGAGGCGTTGATTGCCAAGACGTGGAAGCCGGCGCTGTCCTACATCGGCGTCGATGGCA
>CAZSTV010000459.1:987-2050 GCA_964609665.1 uncultured Acidimicrobiaceae bacterium | reverse complement strand
CGGGCGAGGCGCCCGTGGCGTTCGAGTACCTGGCCGGGACCTCTGCATCAGCTCACGAGGTCAGGCCCGCTACGGCATAACCGGCGTCCTCGGGCGGGTTGGCCGATCGGAAATCACGACCAGGTCTCGGGCCTCTCGCAGTGAACAATTTCGAGCACTGTGTCGGTGATGCCGTTGGAGGGCGGCGGGGCGGATGCTCGATGGACGAGTGCTGGGTTTTGTCGATCCTGCTGGACCTGGCTTAGGTGGCGTCGTTTGGTGCCCAGAGCTTGAGGGCGCCGGAGGAGTCGCCAATCGCTAGCCATTCGCTGTCGGGCGCCCAGGTCAACGCTGTGATGAAACTGCCGCTCTGTAGTTCCGTTGTTTGTTCTTGGCTGGTTGCTGACCAGATACGGCATCGGTCGCCTCCGGTAGCGAGGTGGCGTCCGTCTGGGGACCATTGGACTAGGCGATTGTCGGCAGATTCAGGGAGGGGCAGTGTTGCGATGGTTCGCAGATTCCGGGAGTCGAAGATCTGGAGGCTCTCTTTGGTCGATGCTGCGAGCAGCTCGGAGTCTGGCGACCAGTCGAGAGCGCTGCCATACCGATACTGGGCGCCGGGCCGTCCGGCATGTTCGACCCGAGGGGTGCCCC
Organism: uncultured Acidimicrobiaceae bacterium; assembly: GCA_964609665.1. Lineage (GTDB taxonomy): Bacteria > Actinomycetota > Acidimicrobiia > Acidimicrobiales > SZUA-35 > JAHELU01. The sequence continues at coordinate 1,417 of CAZSTV010000459.1, read as the reverse complement.
TGTCAAAGTTGATCAGAATCATGCCTGACGATGAAAGAATCGCTGCTCGCCCCTCGTCGCTTGGCGACACGGCCAATGTGCTCGTGCCAGACAGCACTTCCTGGCTCAGCGAGAGCGTGGCGAGGAGTTTGCCGGTGGTTGCGTCCCACACTTCGAGTGCTTGGTTGACGAGTGCGACGATCCGCTCTCCGTCTGGGAGCCAACCGATCGATGTGCTGTACCAGTGGGTGGCCGTGGGTAGCGCAACGGAGGAGAGTTGTGGAGTGGCGGTTTCGAACACCCGTAGGTACGAGCCGGCGACAGCGAATCGTTGACCGTCAGGTGAGAACCGGGCGATGAAGGTCCGCGACGGCACGTCGTCAAGATCGGCCATTGCTTGACCAGATCCAGCGTCCCAAAGCCGGGCTGCGCAGTGGTCGCCGACGGTGAG
>CAZSTV010000459.1:0-977 GCA_964609665.1 uncultured Acidimicrobiaceae bacterium | reverse complement strand
GAATATGCCTGCTGTCACGGCTCCAGTCGAGATCCTCAACGATGTCGGTGTGCCCGGCGAAGGGGTCCAGCGCTGGCAGGTCCCATGTTTGAAGATAACTGTCGACCGACTGGCGCAACCAACCGGTGTAGGAGCTCGCCAGGGTCGGCCCGCCGATGTCGTCGTGATACCACTCAAACACGCGGCGATCAGATGCTGCCGGATTCAGATCGATGCAGTGATGGTCCCCGTTCCCAGCATTGGCGATCGGAACGAAGAAGTCGCTCCACCAATCGTCGAAGTCGTTTTCGGCTGCGATTTCCCTATGCATCTGCACTACCGAAATTATCTCGTCCACCGACATCAAGAACTGTCCCGAGGGAAAGCTTCGGAGCGCAGCGCCGGTCACGCCATCGTGGCGAAGAAGACTGCGGCGCAGGTCCGGGGCGAGGCTGATTGATAGCTCAGCCTCGAGCCGAAGCAGTTGATCCTCTGAAGCTGGAGGATTCAGCGATGCGAGCTGCCGTGGATGCTTCCGACCCAACCATGCCTCGAAGTCATCCCAAATCTCATCCACGTCTTTAGAGAAGTCACTCGCCACGGTCTGACTCTAGACATTCAGGTGGCCGCTCAGCGATTGTCGCATGTCGACGAAGTATCCAGCTCGTGACTCAGACTCCCCTTATGGGAGCACCTCATCCATGACGACCGAGACCGGCCAAGACCCGCTCAGTACCGGCGTTATCGATTGGGTACACTGTCCGGAAATGTTCTGTCCTCTGAACGTCAAGTTGTCATCGATTGACTAGTGGTCACGCCGTACCAGACAGGTACCAAAAACTATGGTTGGTAGGGGTCTCCAAGGGCGAACAGCGGTCACGGCCCGATGCAAAGAACGCACTCGATACCAGCGAGTATGCCTGAAACAGTCGGATTAGTGAGGCTAGGACGCTGGCTTCTCATGCCAGTAGCACGGGTTCAAATCCCGTACGGGGTAC
>CAZSTV010000458.1:0-2119 GCA_964609665.1 uncultured Acidimicrobiaceae bacterium | reverse complement strand
GAGCGTTGGTTGGCCCGGCTTGCGTACGAACCGGTGTCCCGGAGCGCCCGGCCGATACCTGTAGCAATGTGGGAGGGTTGAGTCTTTCAGTATCGGACCCGAGACAAGCCCGCTCCCAAGAGTTCCGGCTTGGTAAGAACGAAACGATTTCTCCTGTCATGGTGCATGAACTCCTCCTACCGGAGGTCGACGGTCTGTATCCAGACAGCAACCGTCGGTCCGGAACATGGGGAGTTCAGGTCGCTCTCGTCAGAGTTGACCAAGTTGTCGATTGGTCGGACTCAAGCACATGGATCGACAGGAAAAATCCGCGCGTGAGGCAGCGGTGGGACCGGCGGATCTACATGAACGACGGGCTGAAACTCACCAACGACGGATCGGGCGGAAACCGACAGCTGGTCATTCGTATGTTCGACGTCTCCTCACCGTTGCAAGATGGTCTGCCGCCGGCGTTTACGTCGATTCACTCGATCCTCACCGACGGCGGCACTAGGTGCCTGCAGTCGATCGATGGCAAGGTGACGTGGCCCGAGCGGCCGCACTGTGCCGCAGACAACACTTCGGCCGTCACGGTCAATATCCGCAACACGGCCTGGAGGGGCGATTCGTCCAACTACCGGATCCAGATGCTCTCGATGGACGGAGAGGTGGAGCATGAGAGTCATACGGTCCGAGTGGACTCGGGTGGCGGCCCTCCTAGCGGACGGGCCAGAGATCTGACCCTTGGGGGAATTCCGGATGGGCAGTGGATCTTCCGGGTGCTTCGAGATGGCGAGCCGATGTCGTCGGCTCGGCTCTTCAACGTCAGCTACTTCCACTCCTGCGTGTCCGACGGCCAATCAGTGGACTGGCTCGGTGGCCCAACGTGCGCTTTAGATAACACGAGCGAAATTTCGGCTCGTATTCGCAATGACGGAGCGATAGATCACAGTCTGCGGTTGGGACTTCGCAATCGGAATACTGGTCGCGTCTTCCACGAGACGCTTGACCGCGTCGTGTCTCCGGGGACCGACCACATCATACGACTCGGCGGCATTCCATCAGGCGTCTGGGATGTTGTTGCCCTTCAGGACAATAAGGTGATCGATGTCGTCGTTCACTACTTCAGCGACGCCGACTGCGACCAGGCTGCATCGGATCGGTACAGCACCTTCGCCGAGCGCTACGGCGGCTCGGCGTGGCGGGACTCGCCACAATCTGCGTGGATCATTCTGGGCGATCCCGACACCGCCGACTTGGTGCGAAGCGGTGGCCTTCCGTACGGGCATGCGCTTATCCAAGAGGCCCTGGAACAGGGCTTGCGTGGCCTCAACTTGGCGTTCGTGCTCAGGGTCGAAGAAGATCTGGCCGATCCGGCGATGCTTCAGGTTGTTGACGCTGTCCTCTCGCAGGCCCCCGATATTGACACGGCCCCGCTCGTCGGGCTCGATGGGCCAGCGCTGGCCCGGACCGACGTAGTTGCTGCCTTGTTGACCCCAGGCCACATCGACGAACTTGAGTACTTATCCGACGCGTTTGGTGTCGGGCGGCTCGAACATCTGCTGGCGTCGTACCTCTCGTATAGCAACCGACGGAGCAACGGCATCCGTTACGGGACGTTCCTCGAAACTGCCGTTCCTCTCGGCTACGCCGTCGGCACCGCCGAGCTCAGCGAACTCGGTATCGACAGTGGGGAAACGCCTGCGTGGCTGGGGTTCGCCGTTTCAGGTGGAAGCGTGGCTCTATCTATCCCCAGCCCAGCAGCCGCCCGAGCGTTTGGCGGTATCGGCGTCGCTCTGAGTGCAATCGACATTGTTGATGACTATCGCGACGGCGGTGTCATCGATCCACTCGACGCGGCTGCCTACTTCGTCGGGACGCTTGCGCTGATCGCGGCTAATCCAGTGACAGCATTGATGCTTGGAATCCTGGGTGTCGCCATCGGTCTTGTCGATTGGCTCACCGGCGGACCACCAGCACCTCCAACGATTCGTAGCACGCTGACCAAAGTACGTGAGTATCAGGAGTGGGTACGACAGGAATCCGAACGGCGGCAGCAGGCGCTCCAATCTATGAACGAGACCCGCGAGCGACTCGGCGATCGAGCCTATGACCTTGTCCAAAACGCACCGGACTATCA
>CAZSTV010000457.1:0-2131 GCA_964609665.1 uncultured Acidimicrobiaceae bacterium | reverse complement strand
ACAGACGAGCAGGTGGAAGTCGTCGCCGACGAGCCCGCCGTGTCCAACGACGCCGATAACGAGACCGACGCTGAAGAGACCGCCGCCGGGGCCGAAGACGCCGCCCCGGCCACCGCTGAGGCTGACACGGCTGACACTGCCGACAGTGACAATGCTGCCGGTGATGATGCCGAGCCGGCTGCGGCCGACCAGGCTGAGGGAGACGACGCCGCCGAGGCCGAAGCCGAAGAGGTTGAAGAAGCCCCGGCTCCCCGTCGCAAGTCGCCCTATGACCGTCCCGGTCGTTGGTATGTGATTCACACCCAGTCCGGCTACGAGAACAAGGTTCGCAACAACCTCCTTGCCCGTACCCAGTCAATGAACATGGAAGAGCTGATCTTCGAGGTCGTCATTCCGCTGGAAGACGTCGTCGAGTTCAAGAACGGCAAGAAGGTCGTCGTTCAGAAGAAGGTCTTCCCCGGCTATCTGCTCACCAGAATGCATCTCAACGATGATTCCTGGTTCGTGGTCCGCAACACCCCCGGCGTCACCGGATTCATCGGTGCAGGCAACAAGCCGTCGCCGCTGCCTCGCAAAGACGTCGAGTCGTTCCTGACCGTCAAGGAAGATGGCGACGAGCCAGCACGCAAGGGTCGTCCCCGCCTGGAGTACGGCATGGGCGAGACCGTCCGGGTCAAGGAAGGCCCCTTCGCCGACTTCCAGGGCGAAATCGTCGAGATCAACGAAGACCAGCTCAAGCTCAAAGTGCTCGTCAACATCTTCGGTCGAGAGACCCCGGTCGAGTTGCAGTTCGCCGAGGTCGGAAAAATCTAAAAGTCGGGGTCTGCACCTCCCCAGATATGCTGGTCAAGCCCTAGGTTTCGCTTCGCGTTCGCGCTGGCAGAGACACCTGGTGCTCGAACCCCACTAGCGGGGTCCACGCGGTCAACGTCGCAAGACACCGACCACTGCTCTGAAACGTTCACGTACCAACACCTAATTGCTGAGAGACACTCGATGGCCAAGAAGCAAGTACTAGCGGTCGTAAAGATCCAGATCCCCGCCGGGCAGGCATCGCCCGCGCCCCCAGTCGGTACTGCCCTCGGCCCGTACGGCCTGCAGATCATGGACTTCTGCAAGGAGTACAACGCCAGGACCGAATCCCAGCGGGGCCAGGTCGTGCCGGTAGAAATCACCGTCTTTGAGGACCGGACCTTCAGCTTCATTCTGAAGACCCCGCCAACCTCGGAGCTGATCAAGAAGGCCGCCAACCTCAAGAAGGGCGCAGGAGATCCACTGCGCGAGCCGGTCGGCACCATCACTGACGCCCAGGTCGCTGAGATCGCAGAGATCAAAATGCCCGACCTCAACGCATACGACATCGACGCTGCGAAGAAGCAGGTCGTCGGTACCGCTCGCCAGATGGGCGTTTCGGTCCGCGGCTAGCCTTCGGCTAGCTTGAGATTTCGCCTTCGGCGAAACTCAGGAGGGCACGACGTTTCGCCTTCGGCGAAAGTCGGGTAAGGGCTGAGGGGCAGCGACGTTTCGCCGCAGGCGGAAGTCGGGCAGTAGATAGATAGATAGATAGATAGAGATCGATAGATAGTGCGTCTTGTTGGGTGAACCTGGCCCGGGGAGCGCAAGTTGTCGCCGCAGGCGAGGACTTGGTAAGGCACAGCGACAAAAGTCGCACAACGACGGGAAGTTGGTCCGGTTACCGGACAACGAAAGGAAAACAAAATGGCAGCAGGAAAGCGTTACTCAGACGCCACCAAGAGGTTCGACCGGGAGCACTTCCACGGCCCCTCCGAGGCAATCGACCTCGTAAAGAGCCTTGCAACGGCCAAGTTCGATGAATCCATCGACGTCTCCATGATCCTCGGTGTGGATCCTCGCAAGGCCGATCAGATCGTTCGCGGCACCGTCGCCCTACCCGCCGGCACCGGCAAGACCGTTCGCGTCGCCGTGTTCGCGACGGGCGAAGCCGCTGCCGCTGCCACCGAAGCCGGCGCAGACTTTGTCGGTGGCGAAGAGCTGGTCGCCGAAGTCGAAGGCGGCATGCTCGACTTCGACCTGACCATCTCCACTCCCGAACTGATGCCCCAGGTCGGCAAGCTCGGCCGGGTCCTCGGACCTCGCGGCCTCATGCCAA
>CAZSTV010000456.1:0-2183 GCA_964609665.1 uncultured Acidimicrobiaceae bacterium | reverse complement strand
TCGGTTTCAAAGTCCCATGCCATGGTTTTCACACTCTCCGGTTGCCCTACAGGTCGAACAACAAACCTAGTCGTGGGGTTGCGAAGAGGGAATTTGCCGGACCAAGGTCGCGAGCAGGGGCGGGCTTGTCGGGACTACATTGATCGAGTCCAGGAGACCAGCGATCAGGATCACGAAGAGTTCTTCGCCAGTTGGGCTGAAGCTGGCTACGGCGAGAACGGGGAGGCCACGGCGGTTGATGTTTCAGTGCCTGCATTCGAGGTCGAGGAGTAGATGGGCATGGCTGGCGATCGCAATCGGTGCTCTGGCGCTCTCGGGGTGCATCGTGGGTAGCGACGACGACGCCGGTGTCGACGAGACTTCGTCGTTCGTTGACCAGGCGCTCGCGCTGGAACTGTTCGATGGGTGGCCGACCCCAGAAGACATGTATGAGGTCCGCAGTTTCGATTGCGCCAAAACGACCGACCGAGTCGAAGCCACGATGACCATCGTGAACACCAACGACTTCTCATGGGGCTTTGGCGTTGAGGCGGTGTTTTATACCAAAGACGGCGAAGCGATCCCGTCACGAACGGATCCAGGTTTTTGGGAGCCGGGCGAAGCAGTCGAACTGTCCCAGTGGACCCGTCCACTCGACGATTTCGACGATCCCCCAAGATGCGAGCTCAACATCTACCACGGGACCGACCTTGCCGTCGTCTCCGACCAGACCAAAGACACCGTCTATGGACGGTTGGGATGGGACCCTGAGAACGAGGAACGTATCGACGGGTCGTAGACCGACCGACGAGGTGACAGGTGGCCAGCACCGCCCGGATCGTTCCCAGCCGAGCGCCCCGTCGATATCCACCTGTAAACAAACTCAGTCTCCCGTTTTTGGCAGCGCTCGCTGCAGAAGGCCTATCGTGCGACCCATGCAACCAGATATGACGGCGACATTTGACTCCGAGACTCTCATAGATCTCGAAGGTTTTTGGTCGAGCCCCCGCGATCAACGCGAGGGCGTATTCGCCCAACTTCGAGCCAGCGACGATTTCTTGTTCAGCGACGAAGCCGGTCTCGAGGTCGACGGCGAGGTGGTACTTCCGCCAGGTCCGGGTTTCTACTCGCTCGTTCGCCATGCCGATGTTGTGCAGGCCAGCAAACAGCCTGCACTGTTCTGCTCCGGTGAGGGCTCGAACATTGCTGATCTGCCGGTCGAGATGCGAGAGTTCTTCGGCTCGATGATCGGCATGGACGACCCGCGACATGCTCGACTCCGCCGCATCGTCTCGCGAGGCTTCACCCCGCGCATGGTCGAGAAACTGAACGAAGCAATTGTCACCAAGGCTCAGAGCGTCATCGACGGAGTGGCCGACAAGGGCTCCATCGACTTCGTAACCGAGGTAGCGGCGAAACTGCCACTAGCCCTCATCTGTGACCTCATGGGCATTCCCGAGTCCGAGTACGACCTCGTGTTCGATATGACGAACATCATCCTGTCGAATGGCGATCCCGAGTTCATCCCCGAAGGCGCCAACCCGATCGAGGCCTACCTCAACGCTGGCGGCACCCTGGCCCAACTCATGCACACCATGGCAGCTGAACGGCGAGCCAACCCCACCGACGACCTCACGACCGCTCTCATCACCGCGGAGGTGGACGGCGAGACCCTCACCGACGACGAACTCGCGTCCTTCTTTGTTCTCCTGTGCGCAGCGGGCAACGAGACCACCCGCAACGCCACAAGCCACGGACTGCGCCTCCTCACCGAGAACCCTGATCAGCGAGCACTGCTCATGGAAGACTTCGAAGGCCGCATCGCCGATGCGGTCGAAGAGATCGTCCGGCTCTCCTCCCCCGTTATCCACTTTCGGCGGACAGTGACCCAAGACGGCGCCCAGCTCGGAAATCACACCTTCAACAAGGGCGACAAAGTGGTGCTCTGGTACGGATCAGCCAACCGTGACGAGCGGGTGTTCGAGCGCCCCCACGAAATGGACATAACTCGGGATGCTTCGGCCCAGGTCGGCTTCGGTGGGCCCGGTCCACACTTCTGTCTCGGTGCTCACTTCGCGCGGCGACAGCTCGCCACCATCTTCCGGGAGTTGTTCCACCGGCTTCCCGATATTCAGATGGTCGGAGAGCCGGACTACCTCCGCTCCAACTTCATCAACGGCATCAAACACATGACCGCCGAGTTC
>CAZSTV010000455.1:0-2189 GCA_964609665.1 uncultured Acidimicrobiaceae bacterium | reverse complement strand
CCATCAGCACGCCGACGACCGCCCCGACCAGCAGTACCGACGTGACCACAACCACCGTTGGCGAGACGACCACCACCGCTAAGCGGCCGACCACAACGGCGAAGCCGACGACCACGCCCACGACCACCACGCTGGTCACAACCACCACAACGGCCAAGACGACGACAACGACAGTCTCCGCCGGTGGCTGTAGCGGTCGCTCCGTGGCGCCGCTTGAGCCGTGTTCCGGGGTGCTAGTTGGCGCATCCGGTGACTTCACCGACGACCGCGGCAATTCGGTGAACAAGCAGGAGAGCTTTATGGCTCGGGAGCGCCAGCTCGGTGCCGAGTTCGACATCTACCACAACTTCCTCCAGTGGAATGATCTGGTCAGCAAGCCATGGCCGAACGACAACAGCCAGGCCCTTGCCGATGACGGACGACTGCTGTTCATCAACTGGAAGTCGGCCACCAGTCATCCCCGTGACTGGGCGGCAATCGCTAACGGCAACTACGACGCCGACATCGCAAAGGCGGCCCGACAGGTCGCTGCCTTCGGCGACGAAGTGTTCATCACCTTCTTCCACGAGCCAGAGGACAACATTCGCGATGCCTCCGGCGGCGACCAGGCCAAGGTGCAGCAGTACCTCGACGACTACAGCGCCGCCACCCGACATCTGCACGATGCGTTCGACGCAGCGGGCGCCGATAATGCGGTCTGGGTGTGGGACGTGCAGGGGTACCTGAAGACCTGGGAGCCCTACTACCTGAACGGCCTCTACCCCGGCGATGACGTGATCGACTGGATCGGCTTCAACAACTACAACTGGTACGAGTGCCACACCAACTCCAAGTGGCGGACCTTCACCGAGGTGGTCAGCCCGTTCTACGACTGGCTTGATGCGGGTGGAGCGAACCGACCATCGACCGACAAGCCGGTGATGCTTGGCGAGTTCGGCACCGAAGAGAACCAGGGTTCGACCACCTCGTCCCAGACGAAGGGCGAGTGGTTGAATGAAGCGACACGGGTGCTGCCAATCCGGTTCCCACGGTTGAAGGCAGCGGTGTACTTCGACACCGAAGGTCGCAACCAAAACGGCGTTCCGCAGTTCTGCGACTGGGCGCTCGACAGCAGCCAGGGTTCGATGAACGCCATGCGGAACATGCTCAACGCTCCGGCACTCAATCCGGTCTGGCCGGCCAGGTAAGTACGGGCGACCTCCCTCTGCCTGGTCGGCCTCCACCGATACTCGCTACGATCCCGTCGACCGGGACTGCGAGGGACGACCGATGACATGCAACTACGCCACGGCGAGACATCGGCACTAGCGGGTGGACGTTGCCGCGGTGTCCGCCGCCATTCGCCATGCTCACGCGGAGACCGTGGCGCCGAAGTTTCGGTCATTGCTCATCGGCGACATCGATGAGAAGTCTCCAGGGGAGGTGGTCACCGTTGCGGATCGAGCGTGCGAGCAGCTGCTCGGTCCACTCCTGCGGGACATTGTGGATGCCCCGGTCGTTGGCGAGGAGCAGGCGTCATCGTCACCGGATCTGATCGATCTTGTCGACGCGGCGCCGAGCTGTTGGTTGCTCGACCCAATCGATGGCACCGCCAACTTTGCGGCGGGCTCACCCGAGTACGCGGTGATGGTTGGCTTCGTCGAACGCGGTCGTGTCACCGCCAGCTGGATCTTTCAGCCGGAGTTCGAGGTGATGGCGGTCGCCGCGCTGGGGGCGGGGGCCACCCGCAACGGCCGACCGGTCCGGTGCCAAGAGCCAGCGTCAGAGGTAAGCAGCTGGCGTCCGGTCATCAAGGACCGGTTCCTCCCGCCAGCGGTGGAGGAAACCGTCGGGGTCGCCAGCGCCGCTATGGGGCCGAGATACGACGGTGGGAACTGCGCCGGTATTGAGTATCCGGCCCTGGTGGGCGGGGAACACACCCTGCTGCTCTACTGGCGGACCTTGCCCTGGGATCACGGGCCCTGCGTGCTGTACGCCACCGAGGCAGGCTGCGAGGCCCGGCGACCGAACGGTGAGCGCTACAGCGTTGGTGTTCCGGGCGACGGGTTGGTCGTCGGTCACCAGGCCATCATGGCGACCGCCCACGCGCTGTTCTTCGGGGCGGAGACCCCGGCTGGCGGCAACGACGACGTTTAGCCGTTCAGCTCCCGAATCAGCCCTTCCTGGGCGATGGTGGCGATGTGTTGTCC
>CAZSTV010000454.1:0-2197 GCA_964609665.1 uncultured Acidimicrobiaceae bacterium | reverse complement strand
CCGCGCTCGACAACGACCTGGATACCCCCGCAGCGGTTGCGGCCATCGATGCGGCCGCAGCCAGAGGCGAAGGCGTGTCCACCGCAGCAATGCTGTTGGGCGTTGACCTGAACGCGGGACCGGTCACGCTGAACCCGCCCACCCTTGAGGGCCGGTCGTGATTCCGGCTGGGATCGGTCGCTACCAGGCGATCACCCGGCGCATTCTGCAGCCGCTGGTCCAGCGGCTCTGGCGATTCGACGTTCGAGGGCTTGAGAACGTCCCGACCACCGGGCCGGCGGTGCTGTGCCCAAACCACGCAGCGGCGATCGATTCGGCGTTCCTCCCCGCAGTGCTCGATCGGAACCTGATCTACGTCGGCAAGGCCGAGTACCTCGATGACTGGAAGACCGCAAAGCTGTTCCCGGCGATGGGCATGATTCCGATCGACCGGCGCGGTGGCGATCACGCCAAAGCGGCCCTCGACGCGGCAAAGGCGGTCCTCGAAGGGGGTGGCCTGTTCGGCATCTACCCCGAGGGGACCCGGAGCCGCAGCGGCAAGCTCCACAAAGGTCACACCGGCGCGGCCCGTCTGGCCATCGAAACCGGCGCCCCGATCATTCCGGTCGGGCTGATCGGCACCGCCGAGGTGCAGCCGGTCGACGCTGTGCTGCCAAAGTTCTTCCGGCCGATCGGTATTCGCTTCGGCCAGCCGATCGAGGTGGAGCGTTACCGCCACCGGGTCGGTGACCGCGCCCTGTACCGCGAGCTGACCGACGAAGTCATGTACGAGATCCAGCAGCTCACCGGCCTGGAGTACGTGCACACCTATGCGGGCAAGGGCGATGCCGCGCCAGCAACGTCGGGCCCGGCCGCAGCCCCGAGCGAGGCGCCGACCAAGGTGGTACAACCGGCAATGCCGGTCCGGCCGTCGATGCCAACGATCGAGCGTGCGTCGTCCAGCGACGTGTTGAGCAGCCGCCCGCTCGTCTCGCTGTCCGAGGCGCTGGCAGGATGACAGACGGCTCGTAAGCAGGCCGTGGATCGACCGTTCATCGACGACCGATCGAAACACATGGTTCGCCCGAAATTGGCCGTTTCAATCCGCTTTCAGAACCTAGACTCTGAGGGTGGCACAGATATCAGTAGTTCTCCCTGACGGTTCCGAGCGCTCCCTTTCCGAAGGCGCAACCGTGGCCACCCTCGCGGCCGATATCGGGGCTCGGCTGGCCAAGGATGCCGTCATCGGCATCGTCGACGGCGAAGAGCGAGATCTCGACGTAGAGCTGGAGGACGGCCAGAAGGTGGCCATCATCACCGGCGCATCGGAGGAGGGCCTGCATGTGCTGCGGCACTCCACCAGTCATGTCATGGCCCAGGCGGTGCTCGAACTGTGGCCCGGCGCCACCTTTGCCATCGGCCCGCCGATCGAGAACGGCTTCTACTACGACTTTGAGCTGCCCGCCGGACCTGACGGTTCACCGCAGACGTTCAATGACGATGATCTGGAACGCATCGAAGCAAAGATGCGCGAGATCGTCGATGCCGACCAACCGTTCATCCGCTCCGAGGTCAGCCCGGCCGAAGCGATGACGCTCATGGACGATCACCCTTACAAGCAGGCCATCATCGAGCGAGTCTCCTCCGGGGACTCCGACGCGGACCTAGCCAACGAGGTGTCGGGCGACGTCATCAGCTTCTACCGAAACTCCGACAGCTTCATCGACATGTGCGTCGGCCCCCACGTCCCATCGACCGGCCGTCTCCGTCACTTCAAACTCATGACGGTGGCGGGCGCCTACTGGCGCGGCGATGAGAAAAACCAGATGCTGCAGCGGATCTACGGCACCGCCTGGGCCGACAAGAAGCAGCTGGCCGCTCACCTTCACCGTCTGGAAGAAGCGGCAAAGCGTGACCACCGCAAGCTCGCCAATGAGCTTGACCTGCTCTCGTTTCCATCCGAGCTTGGTGGCGGCCTGGCGGTCTGGCATCCGAAGGGCGCCATCATCCGTCGTCTGATGGAGGACTACTCCCGGGACCGCCACGAGAGCGGCGGGTATGACTTCACCTACACGCCGCACCTGGCAAACGCCAAGCTGTTCGAGACGTCCGGCCACCTCGATTTCTACGCGGACGGCATGTACCCGCCGATGGAAATGGACAACGGCACGTACTACCCGAAGCCCATGAATTGCCCGATGCACGTGCTGGTCTACAA
>CAZSTV010000453.1:397-2201 GCA_964609665.1 uncultured Acidimicrobiaceae bacterium | reverse complement strand
TAGTCGATGAACTCGTTCGGGCTACCGAACGATGCAGCTCGGGACGAGACGTTGACGATGGAGCCGCCGGACCCGCCGTGAGCGGTCGACATCCGTCGGACCGCTTCCCGGGCGCACAGTATTGCCCCGGTCACGTTCACCGCCATGGTCCTGGCGATGCGTTCCGCGCTGTATTGATCCAACCGGTTGACCTCGAAGAGCAATCCCGCGTTGTTCACGAACGCGCTCAGTGCGCCAAGCTCGTCGGCTGCGGTGAAGAGCGCGAGCACGTCCGCCTCCTCGGCGACGTCGGCCTGCACCGTCCGGACGGTGACGCCGCGCTCTTGTAGCTGCTCGGCCACCGACTCGGCGGCAGCGACGTTCCCAACGTAGCTCAGGACCTGTGCAAGGTCTGGCCGGTCCGCTGCTAGCCGCAATGCGGTTGCGGCTCCGATACCTCGGCTTCCTCCGGTGATCACTGCAACCGCGGTCGGTGCTGCGTTTTCAGTCCGCGCTGCATCCTCTGTCTGTGCTTTAGCCTCAGTCACTGCGCCTCACCGTATCCGCCGCCGCCCGGGGTGTGAATCTCGAAGACGTCGCCGGGTTGAATCTCGGCCCGATCGCTGCCCTTCATCTCCAGAACCGAACCATCGGCGCGAATGACCCTGTTGATGCCAACCGCACCCGGCTGACCGCTCGCCATGCCGTAGGGGGGAACCTCGCGGTGCCCGGAGATGACGTTGAGCTCCATCGCCTCGTCAAAACGCACCCGCCGCACCGCGCCGTCGCCGCCGCGATGTCTGCCGTTGCCGCCGGACCCGGCGCGAATCTTGAACGACTCGAGGACCACCGGGTAACGCCACTCCAACACCTCGGGGTCGGTCAGTCGTGAGTTGGTCATGTGGGTGTGCACCGCATCACATCCATCGGCCCTGGGAGTTGCGCCTGCGCCCCCGCAGATCGTCTCGTAGTACTGATGCGTGTCGTTGCCCCAGATCACGTTGTTCATCGTCCCCTGCGGCGCGGCCATGACCTCCAGCGCCCCGAACAGGGTGTCGACAATCATCTGACTTGTCTCAACATTGCCGGCGATCACCGCCGCCGGATACGACGGGTTAATCATCGACTCCGGTGGCAACACCAGATGCAGCGGCTTCATACAACCGGCATTGAGTGGGATGTTGTCATCAACCATGGAGCGGAAGACATAGAGCACCGCAGCGAAGGCAACCGCCGGGGGAGCGTTGAAGTTGCCGGGGTGGGTGTCGCTGGTACCGGTGAAATCAACCACCGCGGACCGTTGCTCATGGTCGACCGTGATAGCAACCGAAATCTGGGAGCCGTCGTCGCTGACGTAGGTGAACGACGAGTCGCTCAGGGCATCGATGACGCTGCGCACCGACTCCTCGGCGTTGTCCTTCACATGCTCCATATAGGCGTGGACGACATCCAGGCCGTAGTAGTCGATGACCCGATGCAGTTCCGCCGCGCCCTTCTCACAGGCCGCCACCTGTGCTTTGAGATCGGCGATGTTCTGGCCCGGATTGCGGGCCGGGTAGCGGCCACCGGTGAGTTCGGTCCTGATGCGCTCCTCTTGGAACCGGTCATGTTCCACGAGCAGCACGTTGTCGAGCAGCACCCCTTCTTGCTCGATGACCGTTGAATCACAGGGTGCCGAGCCGGGGACCGTTCCGCCGATGTCGGCGTGATGGCCTCGGGATGCAACATAGAAAATTGGTCGGTCAGACACCGCGTCGAAGACGGGCTTGATGACGGTGATGTCCGGCAGGTGGGTCCCGCCCTGGTACGGCGCGTTCATCACGAT
>CAZSTV010000453.1:0-387 GCA_964609665.1 uncultured Acidimicrobiaceae bacterium | reverse complement strand
TTCGCGACGAGGTCGCCATCGGGGTCGAAGACGGCGCAGGAGAAGTCGAGTCGTTCCTTGATATTGACCGACACCGCGGTGTTCTCCAGGACCACTCCCATCTGCTCAGCGATGTTCATGAAGAGGTTGTTGAAGATCTCAAGCTTGACCGGGTCGACTGCGGTCGCTGCGTGACCGTCCCGGCCTGACGCGTTCTCGTTCGGGCGGGGTGCGACCCGTTCCAAGACCAGGTCTCCTTCCAGGGTTGCCGTTGCCGCCCAGCCCGGCTCAACCACGGTGGTGCCGGTCGCCTCGACAATCACCGCGGGGCCGACGACGGGGGTCTCCGGGGTCAGCCGTTGCCTGTCGAGGAACGGGGTGTCTCGGAGCGCACCGTCGGTGTAGACC
>CAZSTV010000452.1:0-2214 GCA_964609665.1 uncultured Acidimicrobiaceae bacterium | reverse complement strand
CACCGCTACCTCGAACTGCGCTGTGACGTGACCGGGGTCCGAGCCCACGGAGCGCTTGAGCATCGCGCTGAACTGGATCGGCGATACCTCGGGCGAGATCACTAGACGGACCCAGCCAACGATCGCAGCGAGCGCCTGATCGTCGACCTACTCCCCGTTCGAATCAACGCCTACGGGTAGAGGCCCAACCCACGCATCACGGCACTAGCCGGACGCACTCAAATGTTCAGTCTGAACGGTGGACGCTCGACGTCGCTTGCGACGGCATACTTGCTGGCATGGTTCCGAGCCGAGCCCTCTTCGACAAAGTGAACTCATTCCATCAAGCACTAGACAAGCCACCGATGGCGCCACTGCGCCCAGGGTTGACGCCAGCTCAACTACGCCAGACTGTCTCAGACCTCCAGCCGGAACTATCTCGATTGGTCGACTCGACGATCGAGCAATGGTGGAGCTGGCACAACGGAGTCGTCCTCGGTGAATCGGGCTCGTACCCCGGCGTGACCACCGACGGGCTCTGCCTCTCCGGCCTTGATCGCTTGCTCGAAGGCTTGCGCCTCCTGTCCATCCCAACCGGACTTCGTGACAATGCGTTCCCCCTCAGTTACAACGACATGGGCCAGACCTACTGGCTCGTGAAGTACCGCATCGACGACCCTTGGTACATCGCATGGGAAGAGAAGGATCATGAGCTCACACCTCCACACGGTGACCCGAAGGGACCGGCGGTCCTCTTTAGCGAATACCTCCAATGGGCTCTAGACGTTGAATTGCCCCTGTCGGGCCCCCGCCTCAAGTTCCCTCACACGACGAACGCCAAATAGCGCTCATATCTGCAAGCGGCGTATGAGTCACTTTCAGGTCAGTGCTTGAAACCGATTTCTAACCGAAGGTTAGAGCACCCGGAAACGGCACCAGTAGCGTGCGCTAGAACACTCGACCGGCCACACTGAGAACATCCAGTCAGAAGGTCGCCGCCCGGACACACCAAAGTTGTGTCTCGTCTGCGGACTCTGCTTCGACCCCGAGATCGATGAACTGCCCTGGGGCGAGGACGGCGTCTCACCCACATTCGCGTTCTGCCACTGCTGCGACACGGAGTTCGGGTACCAGGACTCCTCAGTCCTCGGGATGAAACGACATCGTCAGCGGTGGATCGCCGACGGCTACCGGTGGACGGATCCAGACAAGAGACCTACCGATTGGAACCCTGCCGCTCAGCTGGCTCAACTGCCCGGTCGAGTGCTCTGACCGACCGCTCGATATCGGCACTTCCTCAGTGCTCGATATCACTCAGGGAAGTCGCAGGCTCATTCGTCGAACGGTTGGGCTGAAACCAAGGCTCTCGAAGAGGCCGTATGCCGTGTTGTTAAATGCCCAGGTACCGAGTTCGACTCGGGCGGCGCCCTCGCCCTGGGCCCAGGCTACAACTGCTTTGCATAGCGCCCGACCCGCACCAAGGTCTTGTCTGGCGGCTCCGGTGGCGACGGGGCCTACTGTCAGACTCTGCCAACGACACTCCGGATAGCAAGTCCTCGGTAGCGGAGTCAACGGGTCGAGCGCTTGAGCGCACTCGATAACCGATCCTGCAGGAGACCCGGACACAACAGTCCGGCACTGTCATAGCGATCGTCTAGAGTCAAAGCTATGGATATCCCGACGAGCGATGCTGAGAAGGTTTCCGAGCCCGCCGTTCGAATACACAAACCTGGAGACCCGATGTCCGAAGCCGCTCAAGAGGCTCTGAATCGCAGATCTCCAGAGGAACACCAAGCAGCCATCGATCGGGCGCTGCGCCGAAGTTGAGAGCGGTCCGACTAGCTGAGTCGGCGCACGAAGACATTGAGCGACAGCTCCGGCCGGAAAGGGCGCAAGACTTCAAGCGCAACGACCTCCGCCCGATTCTCGATGCACTTGGTCAGCAGCATGGTTTGTGGGAGGAAGCATCCGTGGCCCATGGCCCGGCGAGGCGACTCACCGTCTACGGCCAGACCGTCGCGGGGTTCCACCTGTTCGGAATCTCGGATACCGAAGACCCACGTGACGACGCGATCGTGATCTACTTCATCGATATCTGGACCGAAGCGTTTCCCGACTAGTGACTTAGCAATCAAGGACTGGTTTCGTTCAAACGCCCGAGGCGCTGACCAGGTAAGTCTCTGCGCCCCCGGCATGAATCGAACATGCGACGCACGGTTTAGGAAACCGATCACA
>CAZSTV010000451.1:0-2215 GCA_964609665.1 uncultured Acidimicrobiaceae bacterium | reverse complement strand
ACCAGAAGCCGTACCGCAAGGCGCTGATCGAGACCTTTGGTGGCACCATCCACCCCAGCCCGTCGGTACTCACCGAAGCCGGTCGCAAGATCCTGGCCAACGCTTCCGACACCCCCGGCAGCCTTGGCATCGCCATCTCCGAAGCGGTGGAGGTTGCCGCTCAAGACCCCGAGATCCGCTATGCGCTGGGCAGCGTGCTCAACCACGTGCTCATGCACCAGACCGTGATTGGCGAAGAGGCGCTGCTGCAGCTGGCCAAGGTCGAGGAGACCCCGGACGTCATCATCGGTTGCACCGGTGGTGGCTCGAACTTCGGCGGTCTTGCGTTCCCGTTCCTCCGCGAGAAGATGGCCGGCAAAATGTCGCCCACCGTCCGCGCGGTCGAGCCTGCGGCCTGCCCGTCGCTCACCAAGGGCACCTACGCCTACGACTTCGGTGACACCGCGGGCATGACACCGCTCATGAAGATGCACACCCTGGGCCATGACTTCATCCCCGAGGCCATCCACGCCGGCGGCCTGCGTTACCACGGCATGGCGCCGCTGCTGTCGCACATCTATGAGCTCGGCCTGATCGAGGCGCAGTCGATCCATCAGATCGAGTGTTTTGACGCAGGCGTTCAGTTCGCCCGGACCGAGGGCATCGTGCCCGCACCGGAACCGACCCACGCGTTGGCGGCCACCGTCCAGGAGGCCATGAAAGCGAAAGAGTCCGGCGAAGAGACAGTGATTCTGACCGCCCTGTGTGGCCACGGATTGCTCGACATGGCCGCATACGATCGCTACTTCGCAGGCGATATGGTCGACTATGACTACCCTGAGGAAAAGGTTCGGGACGCACTGACCCGCCTGCCGCAAGACCTGTAGCCACTCGACCTGCATCGGACCTGGAGCAGGGCCACACGTGGCGGTCCGCTGGACCGTCATGACCTCTCGAAGAAGATGTGACCAACGCAAATGACCGACTACTACGTTGACTCTGACTACGAGGACGAGGAGTTCGAGACCGAATTCGTCCCTCCGTCAGACGACTATGACTACTACGAGGGCCAGGACCTTGAAGAAGGCATAGACACCCTCCGCCCCACCGAGGTTGAGGGCCGTACCAGTTGGATGTACTTGGCGCTCCTCGGCGCGCTGTTTGTGTTGCTCGTGGTGTTCTCTTGGGCCTGCAACGACCGTTCGGACACCGCTGGTGAGCCCCAGACCGAGTCCGAGGCGGCAGAGGTCACCAGCGGCTCCTCAACCCGTCTTGACGTCAGCGTCGAGGGTGACGTGGTCACGTTGCGAGGCTCGGTCCCCGACCAGGCCGCACGGGACCAAATTCTGGTGGAGACCCAGAACCTGTACGGCGCAGCGAACGTCATCGACGAACTCATCCTGGATGAGACCACCACGTTGGAAGACGGCATCGTCTCGGTCACCGGCGCAGCGTTGATCGACGACAACCGCCCCGAGCAGCTGCAAGCGGCGCTCGGTTCGGGCCTCGGCCTCTCCCAGGGTGACTTCGCCATCGACTTTGGTTCTGCGGTGGTGGAAGCGGTGGCCCTCGATGCCCAGCTCGCCAGCGGGGCAATCATGTTCAGCGGCGTCGTCCCTGACGACGTCTCCGTCGTCGATCTTGTCGCCGCAGGTGAAGCGGTGTGGGGTCCGGGCAGCGTGGACGCCAGCGGCCTGGCCATCGGCGACGCCAGCTGGACCGATGCCACCATCACCATTACCGGTTCGACAGAACCGGGCGATGACCGCCTCGCCGCCTTTGTGCCCGAGGTGCAGAACCGGTTTGGGGCGCTGGTCAACGTGGACACTTCCGCTGTCACGGTCGACCAAAGCCAAGAGGTGCTGACCGGCCTGGAGGACGACATCAGGGCCCAGCTGGCCGAGCAGCAGATTCTGTTTGCACCGCTCAGCGCTGACATAGAGACCGAGAGCGATCAGGTCTTGATCGACATCGCCGCAATCTTGAACCTGGTGCCGGACGTCAGCGTCGAAGTGGTCGGCCACACCGATTCTGCGGGCAATGACCAGGATAACCTTGTGCTGTCCCAGGACCGGGCGGCGGCGGTCATCACTCGCCTCGTCGAGCTGGGGGTTTCCCAGAGCAGGCTCAACGCTTAGCGTTAGATAACTACTGGTTAATAAGCGCAAACTATCAAATAGACTTAAGCCAAAGCCTAAAACTAAACGCTCGCTTTAGTAACATATTGAACCAAGAC
>CAZSTV010000450.1:0-2243 GCA_964609665.1 uncultured Acidimicrobiaceae bacterium | reverse complement strand
ACTGAAAGGTATCTAAACTCGGCGAGTTTTAACATACACTATCTTCCTGTTCCCGATGATATGTATGAACCTTATTTGAAATCATCCGCATACGAGAGCTGGTGGAAGCATAAAGATCTTCAAATAGAAGCATTTAAAAATCTCCTGTACGAACTACGCGTTTATAGAGTTTACACCCATACCAGAAAATTAAAAAAAATTCTTAGAGCGTATTTAAGTAGTTGAACTCTTGACTACGCTGACGCAAAAAGATTGTGATCCGCCACATTATTTTAGTCTGACAATATAGCTGTATGCTTAGTCAGTCTATGTTTACAGATATTGGCATCAACCAAGTCCATTGAATATCGACCTACTCCACAGTTTTATCTATTCAGAATCAATCCAGCACTCTAGGCGAACTTCTCAACCAAAAAACGAGACTACTTAGACATAATCAGTTTTTAACATTTGGTAACCTCCGGACACAGAGGAGATGTTACCGATGGATATGAGAGTTAAAACTAGTAGAGATAGCGCCGTATTTGTCGGCGAGCAATCTCTGCTTATCGCTTGTGCTGAACATTTTCTATCAAGTGGCGGCCTGATTCGAGCCGTTATTTCAAACGACCCTTCAATCGTGAAATGGTCAGATAGTCATAGCATACCAATATTCAAAACAGCGATTGAACTTACGACACAGCCTCATTTCGCTTCATTCGACTATCTCTTTAGCATCGCCAACCTCGTTGTTCTACCTAAATCGTTCATAGAGCTTCCCAAGAAGCTGGCGATAAATTTTCACGACGGAATCTTGCCAAATTACGCTGGGCTAAACGTCACCAGTTGGGCATTGATTAATCAAGAAGTCGAACACGGGGTAAGCTGGCACGAAATGACCGACCAGATCGACCAGGGAAGAATTCTAAACGAAGCAATATTCCCTATTTCAGAATCGGAAACCGCGTTTACTTTAAACGCAAAATGCTACGAGCATGCACTCAACGGTTTTGTAGAGCTGCTAGACACCTTAAATTCTGATCAAATCAACGGAAAAGTGCATAACACAGCGGACTATCAGTACTACAAAAAAAACAAACGGCCGACAGATGTAGTCGCAATTGATTGGTCACAATCTGCTAGCAAAATTTATAGCGTGTATCGCGCACTTCAATTTGAAGCATATCCAAATTCGCTGGGGCTGCCGAAACTCTGGATCGACAAAGCTCCCTATACACCAATTGAATTGCGAAAGCTTGACACGAGCAACGCAGCCGTACCTGGCACCGTGGTTGAACTGGATGACAATCAGATGGTCATCTCAACCAGCACAGAGGATTTATCTATTAAGGGTATAAGGCCTCTAGTGGGTTCAGCAGTTAATACAAGAACCATAAAAGAGCAATATGGTTTAAAAGTCGGTGATGTACTGACAAGTCCAACTGCAGAGTATCTTCTTAAGCAGGAAACTCGCTATAAGTCTATTTGCGTAAATGAGCATTATTGGGTTAACGAACTAGCTAACTTCGAGCCGATTGAGATTCCGTATTCAGATGAACACGGCGAGGTTGAAGGGTACTCTAGGATAGATCTAGACGAGCAAAAAAATCTAGATCCAGACTTTGTTGCAGCAATATTCTCACTTTACCTGGCACGAACTACCAATCGCGACTCTTTTAGCATTCCGCTCCAACACGGCTCAATACAAGCAGGTGGTTCATTGTTTTCAGAGCACGTTCCTTTGAACGTAACTATAGACGAAGACCAATCCGTCGGCGAATACGTTGACTATTTCAAACGGCAAATATCGTTAGCCGAGAAACATGATACGTACACATTAGATATTCCGCAGCGATATCCCATTTTGCAAAACTCTGCCGATCTACTCACAAACGCAAAGCCTGTGGTAGCAATCGAGTACCAGTCAGAAAGCGATTGTAAATCCGACGCTGACTTCATTTTGAAACTTTCAAAGGGCGCGAGCCCATATTTCTATCATCGGAAACGAGTACTCACACCGTTAGATAGTCTCCGAATCAAAGACCAATTTCAGACCTTACTCAAAAGCGCTACAGATTCTGTTGGGAATGTGCGCAACTTAGAACTGATACCAGCCGAAGAGTTGCATGAGTTAATTGATGCGAAAAACAAAACATCCGTTGACTACGACAAAGATCAAACAATACACAGGCTATTCGAAGACCAGGTGAGCAAAACACCCACGTCATGCGCGCTGATCTGCGGAACCTCAGAGTTCACATACC
>CAZSTV010000449.1:0-2256 GCA_964609665.1 uncultured Acidimicrobiaceae bacterium | reverse complement strand
CAAACCGCATCGTCGACGCCGTCGGCGTGCCCGTCAACAAGCGGTACTACGACATCGCCGACGAGCTGAAGGTCACCATTCCGCCGCACCTGCGCGGCTGATGGAAAGGGAATTGATATGACGACGTACGAGAACCGTCAGGACTTTGAACTCGACAACTGGCCCGAACTGCGGGTGATGGTCAACGACCTGGTCAACCTGGTGAACAGCGAGCGAACCATTCAGAAGGAGTTGAAGCGCCTGCTCTTCACGATGGCCAGCCTGGCGAGCGGCTGCACCCACTGCCAGTCGCACGGTGCGTTCAACCTGAAGGCCATGGGGGTGGAGACCGAACGCATCCAGGCCCTCTGGGAGTACGAATCCTCGGAGCTCTTCTCCGATGCGGAGCGTGCCGCCCTCGATCTTGTGCGAGCTGCGGCCCAGTCCCCGAATGAAGCAGGGCCGGAACACTTCGCCGAGCTGCGCAAGCACTACACCAACGAACAGATCATCGAGATCCTTGCCGTGAACAGCTTGGCCGGCTGGCTGAACCGATGGAATGACACCATCGGCACCGTGACCGACCAGGAGTCCGTCGACTGGGCCACCGAGAACCTCTCCGGTGTTGGCTGGTCGGTTGGCAAGCACGTCGGCGAAGCCCACGAACAGCGGAAGGGTCATCCGTCGAGCGTCGGTTGGACCAAGATCTGACCCGATCTCACCGGGGCACGCCGCGTCACTAAACACCATGTCGCCGAGGGGGCCACGTATGAGAGAACGGCTGCAGCAGGACCTTCGTGGAGCGCGACAGCTCCTAAACACATCAAAGCGGCACTGGACCACCGGCCGGGCCCTGCGCAAAGAGTGGCGTGCGGCCCAAAAGGAGGGCCGTCAGATCGTGCTGGACGAGTTCGGCCCGCCGACTCCCGCGCCCGAACCCGACCAACCGGCGGCAAACTTCGAGCCAAAGCCGGGTCAGGACCGCAAAGCCCACTTCATGAAGCTCGACGCCTACCCGTCGACCAACTACGCGTTCGAGGTCCAGAACCCGCCGGTGTCGGGCAACCTCATCAACGGGCTTGGCGAGACCGAGCACCGGCCGGCCAGCCCGATCTTCCACACCTGGAAGTTCGGCCACCCCATGGGCAAGCTCGAGTTCCTGTTCCAGGGGATCCGGACCGAGGGTGAGTGGATCGCGCTGCTCAAACGGCAGTGGAACACCCGCCGCTTCACTGGCGAGAAGGCGCCACAGCAGACGCCGGTCGACGACCCAGCGGTGATGACCGAACAGATCAAGGCGCTCACCACCACGCTCGGCGCCTGTATGGTCGGCATCGCTCCGCTGACCAACGACATGCTCACCGAAGATCTTCCCCTCGACGCCTCCGAGCACCCATACATCATCAGCTTTGGAGTCGAGATGGACCGTGAATCGGCGCTCCACGCCCCGAGCGAGCGGTCGGCGCTGACTATCCAAGCCGAGTATCGCGGCACCGACCGCATCTCGGCCGAGGTCGCACAGCACATTCGGGACATGGGCTGGGATGCGCAGGCCGCCATCCATGGCTTCCTGCAGATTCCCGCTGCGGTCGAGGCTGGGCTCGGCCAGCTCGGCAAACACGGTTCGTTGATCTCAAAGGACCTCGGGTCGATGTTCCGGCTGGGTGCCGTGGCAACGAACCTGCCGCTGGTACTGGACGCCCCGGAGGACATCGGCGTCGATGAGTTCTGTGCCCGCTGTCAGGCGTGCACCTCCAACTGCCCGCCACACGCCATCTTCGATACCAAACAGATGGTGCGGGGTCGTGAGCGTTGGTACGTGGACTTTGATACCTGCATCCCCTACTTCGTGGAGAATCACGGCTGTGGGATCTGTATCGGTGTGTGCCCGTGGAGCGACGTTGGGCGGGGCGAGGCGTTCTCCCTCAAGATCATGTCCAAAAAGAAGAAGGCCGCCGAGGCGTCCACGGCCGTTAGCAAGACGACCGCTAGCAGTGCGACCGACTAGCAGTGCGACCGAATAGCAAGGTGGCTGACTAACAACATGGTCGACCCGCGGGAGGCGATCTACAACCTCTGCGGCAACCACGACCGCAGTGCGCCGCACGAACCGCCAGCGATGTGGTGGAATCGGTGGGTCGATCCGCTGGGAGAGAACACGGTTGAGTCCGGAGTCAACGCTGAGCGCCGTCCCTACCCGATCGACGGAACGTGGGAGCGGTACTCGTTCCGCGTCGGCAACATCTTGTTCCTCGTAATGAGCGACGTGAACGAACC
>CAZSTV010000448.1:0-2268 GCA_964609665.1 uncultured Acidimicrobiaceae bacterium | reverse complement strand
CCCGAGGGCGAGACGTTCGACTGGGTCGACACGGTCTCGATCGAGCTGACCACGTTGATGCTCGCCACGCTGTTCGACTTTCCGATGGAGGACCGTCGGATGTTGACCCGCTGGTCGGACATCGTGTTCGCCATTCCTGGCCCTGGTGGCGTTGTCGAGACTCAGCAACAGAAGATTGATGAGCTGTTCGGCTGCGTCGCCTATTTCGAGCGGCTGTGGGACGAGCGCCGCGGTGGTGATGGCTTCGACCTGGTGACCATGCTGGCCAACGGTGAGGCGACAAAGGACATGTCGCCGTTCGAGAGTCTTGGCAACCTGCTGCTGTTGATCGTGGGCGGCAACGACACCACCCGTAACACGATGACCGGCAGCGTCTACGGCCTCAACAAGTACCCTGACCAGTACGACAAGCTCGTGGCCGATCCACGTCTGATCGAGAAATTCGTGCCCGAGGTCATCCGGTGGCAGACTCCGCTGTCCTACATGCGACGGACTGCGACCAAAGACACCGAACTCGGCGGCAAGCAGATCAAGAAGGATGACCAGATCCTCATGTGGTACATCTCGGCCAACCAGGACGAGTCGGTGTTTGAGAACGCGTCCGTTCTCGACATTGAACGCCACAACGCCGATCGGCAGCTGTCGTTTGGGTACGGCATCCACTTCTGCATGGGCAGCCGGGTCGCCGAACTACAGCTTCGGGTCCTTTGGGAGGAAATGCTTCAGCGGTTCGAGCAGGTCGAAGTCCAGGACGAGCCGGAGCGGGTATTCTCCTCGTTTGTCCATGGCTACTCAAAGCTGCCGGTCACGGTAAAGCGTCGCTGACAGGCTCGCGGAGCCGAGCCGCATATAGCCAGCTATGGGGCTGGAGCGAGCACCAAGGTGCCGTTGTGGCCGCCGAAACCGAAGCTGTTGGAGATGGACGGACCCGGCTCCCACTCTCGTGGTGTGTCGCGCACGATGTCGATCTCTGGAAGCTCGGGGTCTGGTGTCACCAGCCCGTGGGTTGGCGGCACAAGACCGTGACGCATGGAGAGCAGCACCGCGGCCGCTTCCAGGGCGCCTGCAGCGCCCAGTGCGTGGCCCGTGACGCCCTTTGTCGAGGTCACGATGGGCCCGGGGGCTCCAAAGACCTTGGCGATGGCATGGGCTTCAGCGGCGTCGTTCAGCGGCGTTGACGTGCCGTGAGCGTTGATGTGGGCCACGTCTGACGGCCCGATCCCGGCGCTGGCGAGTGCAACTTCCATACACCGGACCGCTCCAGAGCCACCGGGGGCCGGTGCGGTGATGTGATGGGCGTCAGCGGTGCTCGCGGAACCGAGCACCATGCCGAGAATGGTTGCACCGCGGGCAACTGCCCGATCCAGGTTCTCTAGTACGAGCACGGCGGCGCCCTCGGACATGACAAAGCCGTCCCGTTCCGCATCGAATGGCTGGGAGTGACCGCGCTTCGACAGAGCGGTCATGTTGCCGAAGCCGGCAAGTGAGGTTGGGGTGAACGGCGCTTCGCTTCCGCCGGCGAGCATGACGTCGCAACGGCCGGAGCGGATGGCGTCGGCCGCATTGCCGATCGAATGGGTGCCGGCCGAACATGCGGTGACCGTCGCCTCACAGGGGCCTTGGAAGCCATGGCGCATGGAGATTGAAGCGGCAGCGGCGTTCGGCATCATCATTGGGATGAGGAACGGCGAGACCCGTCGGTCGCCCTTTTCGTGGCGAACGATGATTTGGGTTTCGTTTGTGCCAATGCCACCGATGCCGGTGCCAATCATCACGCCGATTCGGCCGGGGTCGGCATCGGGAGGACCGGAGTCCTCAAGCGCCATCGCCGCAGCCGCCAGGGCGTACTGGGTGAAGGGATCGGCCCGTCGGGCCTCCTTCGGGTTATCGAACCACGGCGTTGGGTCCCAATCGGGCACCCGGCGGTCACCGTCAGCTGGTTGCTGCAGCAGGCCCTGCCAGAACGCGTCGACACCGACGCCGCACGGAGCCACAACCCCCAATCCGGTGACGGCAACCGCTGGAGCCATCAGAGCTTGCCCGTTACGAGATCGTAGGCGGCGCCAACGGTCTCGATGCCTTCGAGCTCTTCTTCTTCAACGGAGACGTCGAACTCTTCTTCGAGCGCCATGACCAGCTCGACCAGGTCGAGGCTGTCCGCGTCGAGGTCCTCGGCGAACCGAGCCTCTTTTGTCACCTTGGCTTCGTCTACTGAGAGCACCTCAACGGCGCACTTCTGAAACTTGGCGAACTGTTCTGCATCACTCA
>CAZSTV010000447.1:0-2285 GCA_964609665.1 uncultured Acidimicrobiaceae bacterium | reverse complement strand
CACCAGGGGTGATTGACCGACGCGGTCGAGCACGATGTCTGCAGAACGGCCGTCGCCCAGGGCCGACTCGACTCGGGCCCAAAGCTCGGCGTGGTCAAGGTCTGCCAGATGGCGCTGGGCGGGCGGGGTGGCGATCAGGACATCGCGACCAACCGTCGCGATTGCGTTCTTCGGGCTCTTGCGACCGAGCAGGAACTGCTCCAGCAGGAACCGCTCTTCCGGGGTGGCTCGTTCCAGGAGTAGCTCGCCGATTTGGGACGCCAGTTGGACCGCGGTCGACAGCAACAGCGGGCTGGTGTCATCAACCGGGCACATGACACCAACGGTGCCTTCTACCCTTCCGGTCACCGGCTGGATGATGGGCGTGTTGACACAGGTGAAGTCCTGGAAGCACTCGAGGAAGTGGTCGCCGCCAACCACCACTGCGGGCCTTCTCGTTTCCAGCGCAGTGCCGACACCGTTCGTCCCGGCATCGGACTCAGCGAGGGAGAAGCCGATGCCGAGGCTCCGGCGGTCCATAGCGTCCAGGGTGGAGGACAGCGGCGCATCCCGGTAGGTCAGCCGACCGTCTCGGTCAGACATGACGACGGCCAGGGAGCTGTCGGCGATCTGCGACAGCAATCTGTCGAGGACCGGTGCGCTTAACTGGGTGAGCGACTCGGCCGATGGCCCCGGGCTGCCGAGATGTGGAATCTCACTTCTTGGGTCGAGACCGTACAGAGCGGATCGGCGTTGGGCCGCGGGTATGTCAGCGGTGCTGGTCGCTGATCTGCTCGGCTCATGAGCCATGGTCTCGAAGCTTCCCCTTGCTCCTCGCGGACCTTGCATCAATGGTAGATCGCTCGCTCGGAGCTGTCTCACCGATGTCTCAAATTGAGACACGTCGGACCTGACCCGGAGGCGCAGTCTTGCAGTACCGGCCGCTTCGGCCGAGCGAACCGTTGGGGGTTCGACAGGGGGAACGTATGCCGAGGGGGTGTGCTCGCAGTGAGTAAGACGTCGACGGTGGGCATCATCGCCAACCCGGCTTCGGCCCGCGATATTCGACGCATCGTCGCGCACGGCGGCGCGCTGACGACCCACGACAAACTGAACCGCCTACAGCGACTCCTGATCGGGTTGTCGGCCGCAGGGGTGGATCGTGCGATCTCCATGGCCGACGGATCGGGCATCATGGCCGGCCTACTCCGACTGGTCGGTCGGCCGTCGGCCAACGACTGGCCGACACTGGAATTCGTCGACCAGCCGATCACCCGGACCGATGCCGACTCACGAGTGGCCACAAGAACCATGGTGGATGCCGGCGTCGACGTCATCGTGGTACTCGGAGGCGACGGTACAAACCGGATCGTCGCCGAGGAGTCCGGTGCCGTGCCGCTGGTGTCGATTTCGACGGGAACAAACAACGCCTTCCCTCACCAGATCGAGTCGACGGTTGCCGGCCTCGCGGCCGGTCTGGTCGCCAACGCTGCCGAATGCCGTCGAGTCGGGACCTTCCAGGCCAAGAAACTCCTCGTCCAGCACCGCCAGCGCACCGAGCACGCCATAGTCGACGTGGCCATCAGCGATGCCGACGGGGTGGGGTCTGGCGCGGTGTGGGACGCCCGGACGATCAGGGAGCTCTACCTCTGCTTCGCCGAAGCCGACGCCATTGGCCTGTCCGCCATCGGCGGACACCTACATCCACTCGACCGACACGAACCAGCGGGCCTGGCATTGGCCTTGGGCCAGCCAGCGGTCGCCACCGTTCGCCCGCCCATTGGGCCAGGACTCGTCGAGGCGGTCGACGTACGGTCGGTCTCTACATTGGCGCCGAATTCGACGGTCGAGGTTCGATCGAAAAGCGGCGTTGTCGCCATCGATGGCGAGCGCATGTTCCGGTTCGGACCGGACGACCGACCATCGGTAACGCTACGCACCGATGGCCCGTGGGTCGTCGATGTGCCTGCGACTCTCGCTAACGCCGCGGCCCGCGGCCTGCTCGCTCACCCGACGCAACCGTCGTCGTCGGAAACCTTGTCGTCGCAAGCGTTGTCGGCGCCGACCGCCGCCAACGACACGCCACCAGACGCAATCGGTCCAACTATCCCGTCAGCAAAGGGGAACCCACATGACAGCACTCAATCGGCTCGACCTCTACACCGAGATGGTCCGCATTCGGCAGTACGAGTCCCGGATTCTGCAGGAGTATCACGCTGACAAGACACCGGCCTGGGACATCGGCGCCGGCCTCATCCCCGGCGAGATGCATCTGTCGGCAGGCCAGGAGCCAGCGGCAGTGGGGG
>CAZSTV010000446.1:570-2293 GCA_964609665.1 uncultured Acidimicrobiaceae bacterium | reverse complement strand
GGCCTACAGCCGGCTACTGCCCGGCTTCAACATCGAGAACGCAACCCGTTCCTACATCTAGCGCTCTGCCCCTTACCTTGTTGGTAGGCCCTGATTAGTGTTTAGGGCTGATCGTTCGACATGGCGGCCAGACCAGTTACACCCTTAACCTGACAGACCCGGACCGGCGACCTCGCCGTCAGCGAGGCAATCCGACTAGGTTGGGCATGTCGAGCTGACTGGAGCACTGCTATGGCGTTGGACCCCGGACCGATGCAGGTCATCAAGAACGCCTTCACGACGCGGGAGGAGGTCTTGGCCGATATTGCTCGCCTTGGCCTCTGGCCGACCACCTACGTGTCGGAGCGGATGGTAGAGCTCCCACTTCACTGGCATGAAGTGGACAACTGCGGGTACGTGCTCGAAGGGTCAAGCTATGTCCTCGACGCGGATGGCAACCGAGTTCCTCTCGGGCCCGGCGACAAGCTCGTGCTGCCGGCCGGGGCCGTGCACGCCGAGGGCAAGGCGACCGAGAGGATGGTGTACATCGTAGGAATTTCGGAACCGGCCAATCTCATGGACGCGCTTCTCCCGTTGCACAGCCCCGAGACCAGCCCTCTGGCTACGCCTGGCGACGCAAGCTAGGCGACACACCAACTCTCGGCGGAACCGCTGCTCGCTTCTACTTGTTCTCGAAGTGGGCGTCCGTGGCGGCCTGCACCGCTCGTTCGACCCGGTCACCGAGTGCCTGATGCTCGTCGAGGGCTCGGTGCTCGGCCCGCAGCGGACCCTTGGCCACGCCCTGGAAACGAGGCTTGACGTAGCGGGCAAACAGTTCGTAGTGGCGGGCCTGAGCCGCGGGGTTGGCCCACTCGTGGTCCATCATGAGGTAGGCACCGAACCCGCCGTTCGACTGTTTCTCCAGCCGCTCGATCTGCTCGATCGCATCGTCTGGGGTGCCGATGACGCCAAGACCGGTCTCGTTCACCCATGCCACCCGCTCCTCGAAGGTCTCCCCGGCGGCCCGGAAGTGGGGGGCGGCCAGGATGTGCTGGGTGTAGTGACACCAATCATTGAGGCCGAACTTCACATCCTCAATGGCCTGCTCTCGCGTTTCGGCCAGGTGCATGGGACCGACAAGGCGCCACTGGTTCCGATCGGCGATCTTGCCGTTCTCCTTGGCTCGCTCCTCGACGACGTCCCAGTGATAGCCGAGGGCGTCGAACCCGTCGACCGAGGTGGCTCCGATCGACAGCAAGCCCATGCCGTGCTGGCCGGCGATCCGGGGACCGGTCGGCGAAGCGATGGCGGCAACGGCCATGTCGAAGTTGCTGTAGGGCCGGTACTGCGACATGGCGTTGACCAGCTTGTAGCGGTCGTTTTCATGCGACACCGGCTCCTCGGCGGCCAGCAGCTTCATAAGGACCTCGGTGTCCTCTTCAAGCATGTTGCGCTGGTCTTCGATGGCAATTCCGATCATCGCTGCATCGCCAGGGAGCGCCCCCGGACCGAGGCCGAGCATGAACCGTCCCCTGGTCAACTGGTCAGCGAAGAACGCACGGTCAGCGCACCACAGCGGGTTGTGATACGGCAGGGACAGCACTCCGGTGCCCAACTTGATGTTGCGAGTTTGAGGAGCCGCGTAGGAGATGAACATGAACGGGTCCGGGATGATCTCGGTCCCGGCCGAGTGGTGTTCACCCACCCACACCTCGTCGTAGCCCAAACGGTCGCGCAGCTGGAC
>CAZSTV010000446.1:0-560 GCA_964609665.1 uncultured Acidimicrobiaceae bacterium | reverse complement strand
GTCCTGACCTGCCATCGGGTGGAACGGTGCCATGAAAATGCCGAAGCGCATTGCTCTTCTCCTTAGTTGTGTGATCTGGTTTGCTGGTGTCTGAGTTAGCTCGTCGGGGTCAGGCGAGGTCGTCGACGGCGTCGATGAGAATGTGATGGCTGACCGAGCCTGCGGTGCGGGCAGCGAGGTGCGGCGCATACTCGGGGTCGCCAACGAAGGCCTTGGCAGCAGCCCGATCTGGCCATTCGAGGATGACGCGCAGGGCGACATCCGGGCCCTCGCCCTCCACGCGCTCGTGGCTGGCAGTTCGGGCCAGGTACTTGCCGCCATGCTTGGCGATGATGGCAGCGACCGGTTCGAGGTAGCCCGGGATCCAGGCGTCATCTGTTGGTGTCACTTCGAGGACGGAATAGCAGGTCATGGTGTCTCGCTTTCGTTCGTTTCAGTTTCGGTTACTTGCAAGGGTTGTCAGGAGTCGATTCGGGCGAGCGGCGCGCCCTGCTGGATGCCGACGCCTTCTGCGACGTACTGGTACATGGTCCCGGCGACCGGTGCCACCACCTCTTGGT
>CAZSTV010000445.1:0-2295 GCA_964609665.1 uncultured Acidimicrobiaceae bacterium | reverse complement strand
ACTTTGGCATCAGCACGGTGTCCGGCACGACGACCGGGCAGACGAGTTCGGTCGGCTTCACTGCGGGCTACGTGGCACCAGAAACCATCATGGGCGAAGAGGTGGGCCCGGCGGCAGACGTGTACAGCCTCGGCGCCACCCTCTTTCATATCATCACCGGAGACACACCCTTCTCGTCACCAGATGGAGACGCAAACCTCCTGGCCTTGGTGAATCGGATCGCGACCGAGCCATTACCCGATCTTCGCCAGGACGGCGTGCCGGACGTTGTCTGTCGGACCATCGAATGGGCGATGTCCAAAGATCCGCTGGAGCGTCCAACGGCCGAGCAACTCCATCAGCGACTTCAGGCGATAGCCGAGGGCAAGCCCGTTCCGGACGAGAGCATGGCGGAGACTCGATTCAAGACACGAGCTCCAGGTGCGAGCGCCGCCGTCGTTGCTGACGAGCAGGTCGACGAGGTAGTCGACGGCGACGAACAAGAAGCTGAGCACCCCGATGGCACAAGTCCAGAGTCAACGTCATCCGAAATCGGCTCACCGCCAAACGACCCGGATGGCCAAGATCAGCACAGCGATGATGGCCAAGAAGGCGAAGGGGACGCCGACGCCACCGAGGACGAGCCGGTCACCGTCGGTCTCTTCGCCGACGGCAACGACGAACCGACCGTCCGTCCGCTGGTCGTGAACGCCTCGGCCGAAGACGCGACAACGTTGCCGCCACCACCAGTACTCCTGGGTGACCACGTTGGCAGTGGGTTTGACGTGCTTACGCCAACGGCTCCAACGTTTCGAGAACGGCTCGTCCCAGACCGCCTCCCCCCGCCCCGCTTGCTGGCCGGAGCGGGACTGTGCATTGTCTTGCTCGCAGCAATCGGCCTGTTCGCCTTCAACCGTGACGGCAATGCTGGTGACGGTGGAGGTGCCGAGGGCGGCACCATCGAGGCTGTCGCTTCGGCGGATAAGGAGCAAGATCAATCCAGCGAGCAAGGAACCGAACAGTCAGGCACGTTCGATTCGCTTGGACCACCGGAGCTTCGGGCCGGGACTGGCAGCCTTACCGCCCGGGCCTCGGTGCCCGCCGTCGTTGGCGAGACCGAGCAGCTGGCTACCGCGCAACTGGTCGATGCTGGCTTCCGGGTGAGCGCTGTTTCAGTTGAGAGCTCGCGACCGAACGGTGAGGTCGTCGACCAAGACCCGGCTGGAGGTGGGCGGGCGGCCGAAGGGTCCCTTGTCTCAATCTATGTTTCACGCCCCGATCCACCGGCCCTTACAACAATCCCAACGGTGCGAGGTCTGTCGGTAGCGGAGGCCACCGCCACACTTGAGGCTCAGGGACTGCGGGTGGCGGGAGAGCCTCAGTTCATCGTGAACGACGAGGTCCCGGAAGGCCAGGCAATTGGTACCTCTCCCGGCGCCGGGGTCCGGGTAAACGATGGCACTGCGGTGGAGCTCTTTGTCTCGGCCGGAGGGCCTCAAGTGCCCGACGTAGCCGGACGAACCGTTGCGAATGCGACCATTATTTTGGAGAGTCAGCTGTTCGTCGTCGGTTCGAGCTCGTCTGAGCCCAGTGACACCGTTGCCGAAGGTCTGGTCATCAGGACCAACCCCTCTGCGGGAACATCAGCGACAGCAGGCAGTGCAGTAGGTCTTGTCATCTCAACAGGGCCACCCGATTCTCCGCCGCCGCCTCGCTGTGTCTTGCCCACACCAACAGTCGAGGGGATGACCTTAGAACAGGCAGTAGCGGCACTCAATGCTGCTGATTGCCCAGAAACAACGATCGTTGAGGTTATCGACGAAGCAAATGTCGGTCGCGTAATCTCGGCCCGTCTGATAGACGGCGCTCCGGAACTAACGATAGGCATCGAATTTCCGACGGGCTGCACACCCGAGACAATTGACGAGTTGCGGCCGTCAATCGAACGTCGTATGTCACTCGCCCAGGCAGAGGCGGCCGGCCTTGCGCGGGGATGCCTTATCAGCGAAGTCTTCTATGACACGGTCGATGGGGTCCCGGAGGGCATAGTCCTCAGCATCCAGTCAGGGGGCGAAAATCTGTTCACTGTGACGCTCTCGTCCGCCCAATTTTGCATCCTGCCAAGCCTCGTCGACCAGGTCGATGTGGGTTTCGCCTACGAAGCAATGCAAGGTCGGGGATGCACCGGACAGATCATCGTCAATGGGCCAGCCGGTGGCCGGATCGTCTCTCAGGATCCAGCTCCTGGGACGGAGATACCAGCTGATGCGAATGTGCAGGTGACCACCGAAGCTGACCATTCAGGGGGGTGTATCG
>CAZSTV010000444.1:0-2306 GCA_964609665.1 uncultured Acidimicrobiaceae bacterium | reverse complement strand
AATGCTGAGACCGCTTTGGTCAGATCGGCGGGACACTCGGTGCCGATGCTGCCCGCCCGCTGCAGGGGACCGGCGATCCGCTCGATGCGTTGATTGGTGGCGCCGAGAGAGTCGGCCGCGCTGGTCACGTCCGCAAGTAGCTCCGTAGTTTCGGTGAAATCATCTTCGGCGGCTTCGAACTTGGCTTCGAGTTCGGTCGGGAGCGTCGCATCCAACGGTGCAAGGGTCTCGAGCACGCTGTCTCGGCCGTCGAGAATGGTATTGGCCTCGTCCATCAGTTCGTTGGCGGCAGGAAAGCGCCAGTCCGACATGGCGTCTCGAACGCCGAAGGGCGGAACCCAGGTCACTCCAGCATCTCGAAGGTCCGCATACCGTGCTCGGCTTGCGGCCCGGGTCTCCAAGGTCGGCAGCTGCATATCCACCAGGACCCATTCGGTGAAGATGTCGGTGATCGCGTCATCGGTGACGTCGCCATGGTTCTCGATCAGGTCGAGGTAAAGTCGCCAGTCTTTGCGGACTGGCCCTGGCTCCGGGTCCCCTTCGCCGAGGTAGGAAATGTGGTCACCGTCGGCGGCCTGCACCGCTTGGGCGAGTGTCTCAAGCCCGACCTCATCGATGATGGCGTTGGTCACGGTCCAGCTGGCCCCGTATGACCAAGATTCGGTCTCCGATTCGGTGCCGTACACGGTCCAATCGTTGAGCGGTAGCGCCTTGCTGTCCCTCGGCGAGACCAGTCCCGGCTCCTCAGCTTCCTCGCCCAACGACTCGACCACGCCCGCGCCGAAGGCATCGGCCAAGCCTTCGGTGATCCACCGTTGCTCGAACAGTTCGCTGTTGAACCAGACGTGTGAGAGTTCGTGGAAGACCAGATGGCTGTCGAGCTGATCCCCGATCTCGATCTCGTCGGTTGCAGGGTCATACCAGCCTGCGTAGCCGACGAGGTAGGGCGAGTACGACTCGATGATGGCCAAGTCGCCCTCGATCGGCCACGGGAGCCCTACCTGTTCGATCAGGGTTGGCAGACCCTCTTCGAGATTGCTTGTGACATGCCGAGCCCACACATCATCACCCGGCCACGCGCTTATCTCGATGGTGTGATCATCAATCTCAACTTCGGTCGTGGTGAGGGCGTCGTCCCTGGCCATCGAGGCAAGCGCCCAATAGGTTTCCGGGTCGACGTCCTCGGCGACGAACAGACTTTCTCCTGGTTCGGCTTCTGTCGGTTTCCGAAGGAACGGCTCGGACCCGGTGCTGCGGTTATCGAACCCATCTGGGGTGATGACGGTGACTGACGCCTCTTCAATTTGTGGTGTCAGCCAGATCTCGAACCCGGCATACGCGTCGTTGACCCTGGTGAGGGAATCGCTACGGGCAGGGCCCGCCGGAAGCCGGTAGGACACAACCACGTTGGCGGTCTGGCGGTAGAAGATGTTGCGCCGGAAAGTGATCTCCAGGACGTCGACGCCAGGCACGCTGTCATCGACCTCGTAGGTGAGTTCGCGGCCGGCGTCATCGGTGACGACGACGTCTTCTGCCTCGGAGGGCACCGCCAGGAAGTAGCCCTGGAAGAAGTACTCGTAGAAGCTCCCGCCGCCGGTCGGCTCGTTTGGCTTGTCGGCAGTAACGTCCAGCCTGATGGTCACGTCGATCGCGCCGGTCTCGGGCAGCACCCGGTACTCGTAGGCGGCGAACGTGTCGACGTCGGGGTCTTCGATGACGGCGCTGGCCGGGGTGGTGACCGCGACGAGCGAAACAACGCTCAGGATCATTGCTAAAAGGACCGCTGGTCCTCGCTTCGCCATTGCTACTGCAAACCCCTCGCCTCTTGTTCCCTCAGTAGTAATTTCCTTATGAACCACCGATGTGGTCGACGGTAGCTTTCGTTCGCCCGTCGCGACAACGGTGCTGGGATTTACTACCCAGTGTGTCCGATTGGGGACGTGGCGTCACCCCTTGATCATCACCAATTGCGTGTCGATGAGCCCAAGTCCGGCCCGGACGAGGTTGCGGGCCGACGTGGTGTGCGGCATCGCAGTTGCCGCTACTGCCACGCAGCCGTTGTCGGCAGCGACGCGGAGCCGGTGGTGAATGAGAGCGGTCTGTACCCCGTGGGATCGAGCGGCTGGCACGGTCGCCGCTCCGCCAAGCCAGGCAACACCATCTGCGATGTGCACCGATCCGCAGGCGATCGGCGTGTCGTCGTTGCCGAAGGCAAGAAAGTCGATCGAACCAACGGCCTGGTGCATGGCAACCGCGAATTCGTCAGACTCTGCCCTGGCTGCCGGTGACGAGATCTGGTTCCCATC
>CAZSTV010000443.1:0-2325 GCA_964609665.1 uncultured Acidimicrobiaceae bacterium | reverse complement strand
GGGTAGACGGCATCGCCGCTGCCACCGACACCCAGGTGAAGGACACCGGAACGGCGATCATCGATCGCCTCGGCGAACGCTCCACGCTGCTCGGCCTGTCCGCACAGTCGAGCAGGGACGCAGCTGGCTGGACCGTGCCCGCAATTTCGGCGATCGCCCTGGCCGACAACGAGGTACTTGGCTTCGGCAACACCTCGGTCAACCTGGGTGGCGGCACCGAGGTTGAAGAGTTCGATCGCGATGTGCAGGAGGTCTTCCGGGTCGACGGGCTTCAGACCAACGGCGTGGCCATCGACGTCAACCTCACCTCGCAGGAACAGGGCGCGGTCGCCGGCCCATTCATCGGCTTCACGATCCTCGCCGTGCTCGTACTCGTCGGCCTGACGTTCCGCAGCTATTGGGTCCTCGCCACGGTCAGCGTCTCGTTCATCGCCCTCATCGTGTGGCTCAAGGGCATCAGCAACCTGATCGGCCTCAAAGACGACCTCGTGCTTTCGCTGATTGTGCCCGTTGCGATGATCAGCTTCGGCGTCGACTTCGCCTTCCACGCCATCGGGCGCTACCGCGAGGAGCGAGCTGAGGGTCGATCGGCGGCACCGGCATTCGTCACCGGCATGACCGCCGTCTCCGGTGCGCTGCTGCTCGCCCTGGTCTCCGACGCCACCGCCTTCCTGTCCAACCTGACCTCTGGCATCGAGTCGATCAACCAGTTCGGCATCGGGGCGGCCATCGCTCTGGCCTCGGCCTACGTGCTGCTCGGCGTCGTCGCACCGCTGATCGTTGCCCACATCGAGTCGAAGGTCCCCGCTCCGAGCGTTGGCCGTCGCTCCACCATCGCCAGGGTCTTCGCTGGCATCGGCGCCGCGGCGATGACGATGACCTCGGTCCTCCTGCTGGTCTTCATCCTGCCGTGGCTCGGTGCGATCTTCGGCGTGGTCACCGCCCTCGCCGTACTCGTCGTCCCGTTCGGTGTCCGACGCAACACCGAAGCGGGGGAACGGGTGGGTGATCACGACGTCGGCGGTGGCGACGCTCGCCTCGCCCGGCCGGTCGGCAGCGTCGTCGCCGGGTTGGCGACCAGGCCTGCGATCGTCCTGCCTGTCGCCGCGATCATCACCGTGATCGCTGCGGTCTTCGCCATACGGGTCCCCGCCGAGTTCGACGTCGAGGACTTCTTCTCCAGCGACACTGATTTCGTCGTCGGGCTCGACCAGGTCGACACCCACGTCGGCGATAGAGGTGGCGAGCCTGCCGTGCTGTATGTAGAAGGTGATCTGGCAGACCCCGAGGCCCTCGCTGCCGTGCAGCAGCGAATCGACGAAATCAAGGCCCTCGAAACCGAGACGTTGGCCAGGGACACCGATGGTGTCCAGGTCATCGGCGGCATCTTCGAGGTCTTCGACGCCACCTGGGAGTCGACGCCGATGGTGGGCATCGTCGCCGAACAAACCGGTGTGACGCTGACCGATACCGACGGGAATGGCATCCCGGACACCAGAGAACAGGTTGAGGCGCTGATCGGCGTGGCCACCGACATCGGGGTGCCCTTCGACGCCACCCGCTCGATTCTTACGCCGGACGACGTGAACACTGAGGTCCGCCTCGACGGCGCCGATTCCCGAACCGTGTTCGAGATGGGGGTCGTCGACAGTCGCTCGCAGGAATCGGTCACCACCACCAAGGCGCTGCTCGAGCCGATCGCCGATTCGCTCTCCGATGATCTCGGCGGCAGTTTCGTACAGGTCACCGGAAGCGCCCTGGTCGTACGCCTTCATGTACGCCGCGGGCTTCGCCATCAACCTGGTGACCGCCACGATCGCTGCCGTGTCGATCGGCATCGGGATCGACTTCGCCATCCACTTCATCTCCCGCTACCGCGACGAACTGGCCATCCACGGCCTACGGGACACCGCGGTGCGCGTCGCCGGTGAAGGAACCGGACTGGCGCTCGTGGCATCGGCGGTCAGTTCGGCCACCGGGTTCGGGATTCTGGCCTTCGCCCCGATGCCGCTGTTTGCGGCATACGGCTTGCTGACGGCGTTGATGATCGTCATGGCCCTCGTGGCCACCCTGGCCGTGCTGCCAGCGATCCTGGTGGCGATCACAAGCGACGCTCCAGGGTCCACCGGCTTCGATGCGGAGAATCCGGCGGCCGGTTCGGAGGGCGACGACCGCACGCTGCTCGACATCGCCGGACAGTAGGGCCGACCGAGTAGCGGCACTGGGTGCGACGCCGAAATTTCAGGAATCGACGTCTACCGGGACTTCAACTTTCGACTCTGCTCCATAGTTGATTGACGTGGCGATGATGGCCGCTACCGATGA
>CAZSTV010000442.1:0-2354 GCA_964609665.1 uncultured Acidimicrobiaceae bacterium | reverse complement strand
CTGAGAGGGCAAGACTTCGTCCTGGAGCACTTGGCGATGGCGCTAGGCGAAACCGAGGTTCATGCCGATCTCCCCGAACGAATCGCCCGGAACGGATACTACGTTCGACGGATGCTGCACCAGGCGTCCCGCGTTGCTGTCGAGCTGCACAACGTCGTGACGACCACACTTCAGACTTGGGACCTTCCCGTAGAAGCTGACTTCGTCACGCACCCGCCGAATGACAGCATCTCGTTCGAGCTAGATGCACTCTTGGCAGCAGCGTGGACCCTCATCGAGGAGCCCGCTAGAAGCAGCGTCTTGCCGTTGTTACCCAAACGTCTTCGACGTGATCTTGAAGCTGTATGGCCCACGCGATCAGATCCGGCGGGGCTGTATTGGCGACTGAACTGTCTTCGTAACCGAGCGGTTCATCACGACGGGAGTTTCTATACTCCGAATGGTGAGATCCTCCGAGAGTTCACCTCGAAGTTCGACATAACCAGACTTGGGGGAAAGTGGAGCCTGCCGACTGACTTGATCGATCTCGAACGTAACCCTCAGCTCGAAGCGGCCGTTGAAGCCTGCATGCAGGACAAGGGAACGACTCTCACCAACGAGATGCTTCAAAGGACGCGGCCACCTGGTACTCCCAGGAAGCGGAGTAAGGTCGTTGCCCCGACGGAACTCATGCCATTCGATCTCGCTACCGGTCTGCCGTCGTTGATGGCCTCGGTCGGCGAGCTGGTTGACCAGGTACATCACATCTATGCTCGGGCATACAGCCGCCGAGGGGTTGACCTTCAAGGTATGTCTTTCGCCGCCTTCGATGGGTCGAGTTCCATGACTGCCGAAGACTTCTTTCCCGGATTGACCGAGCAATAGATTCCAGTAACCTAGTGATAGCTAGGGGGTTGCAGATCCGACACTTCTCGGATCTTGTGGCGGTAGTGGTTGTAGATCATCTGCTCGCTGGTGCCTGCCCAGTCGGCGACTTGTGAGGCTGTGTGGCCTTCTTCGATCTGGTGAGTGATCGCTGTGTGGCGTAGTTCGTAGGGCGTGATGGCCTCGACGCCAGCTCGCTCGCAGAGTCGCTTGATCGAGCGCCGATGATTGTCTTGGTCGATTGCCGTGCCCCAGCGGGTTGCGACGATCAGGTTGCGGTCGGTCCATCGATCGCCTGCTCGTTCTCGCTGCTTGGCCTGCGTCGCTGACCACTTCCCGACTAGGACAACGGTGTCGGGGTGAAGACGTAGCGTCCTAGTCGACTTGATGGTCTTGGTGTCTGAGAACTCGTCGTCGGCGTCGAGCTGGGTCACTACGCTGAGAACGCCTTCGGCCAGGTCGACATCGGACCAACGAACCGCACGTACCTCCTGAGGTCGCAGACCGTGACGGCCGCCGAGATCGATCACGAGGCGATACACGCCAGTAGCTGCATCGAACAACGAACGCCACTCGGCAACCGTCAGCGCACGGCGATCTTTCTTCTTGGTCGAGCTGGCCGGGATCACAGCGACCTCGGCCGGGTTCTGATTCAACATCCCTTGACGAATGTCGTTGCGAAGCGCTGCCGCCAAGAAGGCCCGGACACGTCGCACGTAGTCTCGGCCCACAGGCTTGCCAGATCGGTTGACCTCACCAGAGACGAACGCCGCCAGGAGCGCATCGCAATCCTGCACCGTCACATCCGCAGTCGGTGATGACATCGGCGAACAACTGCTCTCGCTCGGCCACCTTCCGAGACCCGTACTCGGGAACTCGCACCTGCTCGATGTAGTCCGACAACGTCTCGCCGATCCGACGCTCACCACGAGGGAGCGAACCGAAGTCATCCAGCTCCCGCCGCATATCTCGCAGCTTGCGCTGAGCTTCCGCACGAGTCCGGGCCCGACGCAGTTTGCGATGGCGCTTGCCGTTTGGTCGTCGAGGTAGTTCGATCATCGCTACCCAGCGGCCGTTCGACGTTTGAAAGACCGAGCCTTCGCCCGCCGCACGCTGAGCCATCAGGCGACCTTTGATTCTATGAACGCTTCCAGGTGACGATGAGCTATGAGACGGCGTGCGCCGACTTTGAAGCTGCCGAGTTGTTCGGTGTGGATCAGTTCGTAGAGCGAGTCTCGCTTGATGGAGAGCAGCTCGGCGGCTTCTTCGATCGAGTAAGCGAACTTGTTGTCTTGGCTGTTGTTGATAGTCATAGGGGCCGCACGGGGAATCGAACCCCACCCCCGAGTAGGGGAGCACCGTGCCTGCGGCCTGTTGGTCACGCTGCGTCGGCGGTGACCTTGGTTGCCTTTCGACCCGACGACGGAACCGCCGGCTGCCCACCGGCCTGGAGAACGCCCATGGTCTTAGCGGTCCAAGTTTGGCCGTCC
>CAZSTV010000441.1:0-2380 GCA_964609665.1 uncultured Acidimicrobiaceae bacterium | reverse complement strand
CACCTCGTCCTGTGGCGCCTGCACGGTCCACATCGGTGGCGAGTCGGTCAAGTCTTGTACCACGCTGGCAGTGCAGGCTCGAGGTGAGGAGATCACCACCATCGAGGGGATGGCGACCAACGGCGAACTGCATCCCATGCAGGATGCCTTTATGCAGTGCCACGGTTTGCAGTGCGGTTACTGCACCCCGGGCATGGTCATGGCGGCAACGTCGCTGCTCGCAGAAAACCCCAGCCCGACCGAGGCCGAGGTGCGCGAGGGGCTGGAGGGCAACCTCTGCCGTTGCACCGGCTACCACAACATCGTGAAGTCGGTCATGCAGGCCGCAGGAGGTCAGAGCTGATGACTGTTGTAGGAACACCACGGCAACCCTCCGGGTTGCTCAAGTTTCGCCTGGGGGCGAAACGTTGCTGGCTGAACGATTGGAGGGTCACTCGATGACTGTTGTTGGGACACCACGGCTTCGCAAAGAGGACCCGAAGCTCCTCACCGGCGAAGGAAAGTACGTC
Organism: uncultured Acidimicrobiaceae bacterium; assembly: GCA_964609665.1. Taxonomy (GTDB): domain Bacteria; phylum Actinomycetota; class Acidimicrobiia; order Acidimicrobiales; family SZUA-35; genus JAHELU01. The sequence continues at coordinate 1,871 of CAZSTV010000441.1, read as the reverse complement.
GACGATATTCACGTGGCGGGACAGCTCTGGATGGGCATGGTCCGCAGCCCGATGGCTCACGCCAGAATCCGCTCCATCGACACCAGTGCGGCCGAAGCAATGGACGGCGTGCACGCCGTCTACACCGGCGCCCAGTTGAACGAGATGGGTCTCTGGGCGGCACCGCTGCCATGCGCCTGGCCAGTCACCGATGACATGGTCAACCCACCGCACTACCCGGTGGCGGCAGAAGAGGTTCATCACGTCGGCGAGATCGTCGCCGTTGTGCTGTGCGATAGCCGCTACGGGGCCGCCGATGCGGCTGAACTGGTCGACGTTGACTACGAGGTCCTCCAGGCGGTCGGCTCCATCGCAGCCGCACGAGACGGCGCCGATATGGCCCACTCCGACCTCGCTAGCAACAAGGCCTACCACTGGCCGCTCATCCCAGATCCGGACGCGCTGGAATCAGCGTTCAACGACGCGGTGCACACGGTCAAGGCAGAGTTCGTTCAGCAGCGTCTGATCCCCGCCGCCATGGAGCCCCGTGGCGTACTGGCCGTTCCGTCGCCAGCCGGTGGAGACGTGACGCTGTACAGCGCCACCCAGGTGCCGCACATTCTCAAGGTGATGATCGCCGCAACCACCGGGCTACCGGAGAGCAAGCTGCGGATCATCGCCCCGGCGGTCGGCGGCGGCTTCGGTGCAAAGCTGAACGTCAACCCCGATGAACTGTTGGCGGTGACACTGGCCAACAAGCTCGGCAAGCCGGTCCGCTGGACCGAGTCCCGGTCCGAGGCGGCGTTCTCCACCCACCAGGGTCGAGGCCAGCTTCAAACCATTGAGCTTGCGGCAGACGCAAACGGCAAACTGACCGGCGTTCGGGTTCACCTGGACGCTGACATGGGCGCCTACATGATGTTGATCACCCCCGGTGTGCCGCTGCTCGGCAGCTTCCTCTACACCGGTGTGTACGACGTCCCGGCCTTCGGGTTCACCTGCGACGGCTACTTCACCAACCTCACCCCGACCGATGCCTACCGCGGTGCCGGTCGGCCGGAGGCGAGCTACGCCATCGAGCGTGCGATGGACATGCTGGCCGGCGTTGTCGGCGTTGGTCCAGACGAGATTCGGCGTCGCAACTACCTGGCAGGCGGCGGTGAGTTCGAGAACCTCGAAACCGCATCAACACTTGTGTTCGACTCGGGCAACTACAACCCGAACCTCGACGCGGCTCTGGAGATGGCAGGCTACGACGGTCTGCGAGCAGACCAGCAGGCCCGGCGCGATGCGGGGAGCACCAAGCACCTCGGCATCGGCCTCTGCACCTACGTTGAGATCTGCGGTCTGGCCCCAAGCCGGGCGCTCGGCGGCCTCAACTACGGCGCCGGTGGTTGGGAGCACGCGGTGGTCCGCTTCCTTCCGACCGGCAAGGTTGAGGTGGTCAGCGGTTCAACGCCACACGGCCAGGGTCACGAGACCTCATGGTCAATGATCGTTGCCGACAAGCTGGGCATCGATCCCGACGACGTGACGGTGCTGCACTCCGACACCGCGATCAGCCCGCTCGGCCTCGACACCTACGGGTCTCGTTCGCTGGCGGTTGGTGGTGTCGCCATTGCGATGGCCTGTGACAAGGTCATCGACAAGGCGAAGGAGATCGCCGCCCATCAGATGGAAGCCAACCCCGATGACCTGGACTTCGCCAACGGCGTCTTCAGCGTCAAGGGCTCGCCGGACAAGGAAATGCCCATCCAGGGTGTTGCCTTCGGTGCGTTTACCGCACACGACCTGCCTGATGGCATGGAGCCGAACCTGCAGGAGCAGGTCACCTTCGATCCGCCGAACTTCGCCTTCCCCTTCGGAACCCACGTCGCCGTGGTCGAAGTGGA
>CAZSTV010000440.1:0-2398 GCA_964609665.1 uncultured Acidimicrobiaceae bacterium | reverse complement strand
CGACGTCCACGTGTACGTCTCTGACGTGCCGTTCACCTCGGACACCGTTGCGGAAACGTTGGCCCAGCCTGGCGTGACCGGCTACCACTATCCGGGGAACGTGCTGCACAACGCCGAGTTCGATGTTGGTCGAAGCGGTCGGTACGTGCGGGTGCAACTCGCCGGTACGAACTACCTGACCATGTCAGAGGTCCAGGTGTTCGCTGGCGTCCCGAACGACCCGCCGACCGTTACGAGCCCTGACAGCCAGGCGTCGGTTGTTGCCGAAGTGGTCGAGGTGACCGTTGCCGGGACCGACCCCGAAGGCGCAGCGTTGACCTGGTCGGCAACGGGCCTTCCGGCCGGACTCTCCATTGATCCGGTGTCCGGCGTGATCAGCGGCACCGTGCGTGAGTCGGGCGACTTCTCCCCGGTGATCACCGCTACCGACCCGTCCGCTGCGTCGGGCTCGGCCACGTTCGATTGGTCGGCGGTGTATCCCGTGTCCTCCGGTCTGATCCTGAACGAGTGGAACGCGGTCGACAAGGACCTGCTGCTCAAGAACGACGGCACCGACACGACCTTCGGGCGGATCGTCGGCAACGGCGGCGACTGGTTTGAACTGGTCGTCACCGAAGATCACCTCGACATCCGCGGTTGGTCCCTCGAACTGTCCGACAACGACAATGACGCCGGAATACAGGAGGCCACTGACACCTTCGTGTTCGCCGCTGACCCGCTGCTCGCAGACCTGCGGGCCGGCACGATCATCACCGTTGCCGAAGACATCGCGGACGACGCTGGCTATGACCCGGAAGGCGGCGACTGGCACATCAACCTGCAGGCAAACTCCGACGACGACGGCAGCTATATCACGCCCGACTCGCAGTCGAACTTTGGCGTCAGCAACGACGACTGGCAACTCATCATCCGTGACGCCAGCGACCAGCCCGTGTTTGGTCCGGCCGGGGAAGGCGTCGGCGCTTCCGGTGTCAGTGACGAAGAGATCGGCGAGCTCGAAGCCGATCCCAGCAGTACAACCACCCCGACAGACGCCTACGATGACGGCGACTCCTCGACATTTGGCGCGCCGAACGGCTTCGATGGTCGCCTACAAGACTTCGCCGCCATTCGCCCGACACTGGCGGACAACGTCGAGCCGGACGCGACTGTCGAGGTTCCAGCGGCCAGAGCAACGGTCGATGGGCCGACCGTCACCATCACGGGCGCCGCGACCGACAACGTCGGTGTCGCCGCGATGGCGGTAGCTGTCCGCAACGTCGACACCGGCGGGTGGCTCCGCCGCGACGGCACGCTGGGCGCGTTTCAGTTCATCGAAGCCACCGTCGATGATCCGGGAGCGACCGCAACGAGTTGGAGTTTCTCGACAACGCTGCCCGATGGCCGCTGGGCCGTGACGCCCCGGGCCGAGGACACCTCCGGCAATCGTGACTCCACCCGCAGCCAGCACCGTTTCGACGTTGCCGCGACCGTCGACGACACCGTCGAGCCCGATGGGACCATCACCAGCCCGGCAACCGGCCAGACCCTGGCCTCGGAAGCCATCACCGTGACAGGGACCGCCTCCGACAACGTGGCAGTCGCATCGGTCGAAATCGTCGTAAAAAACCGTGACACCGGCCAGTGGCTCCGCACTGACGGCACCCTCGGCGCCTTCCAATGGCTGTCTACAACCCTCGTCGACCCGGGCGAGGTGACCACCGACTGGAGTGCCGACCTCAACCTCGGCGCCGGCCGATGGGCCGTCGTTGCCAGAGTCACGGATCAGGCGGGCAACGCCGACCCGCTGAAACCCCGCAGCCAGTTCAAGATCGACCTGGCCGTACCAGACTCGGTCGCCCCGACGACGACGATCACGGCCCCGACCCACCGTCAGACCCTCACCGATCAGACCATTACGGTGACCGGGGCGGCCGATGACAACGTCGCCGTCAGCCAGGTGCGTGTCACGATCCAGGACGTTGCCACCAAACTATGGCTCCAACCCGACGGCACATTTGGTACCTACGCCCGACTCGAAGCGACGCTCGTCGCTCCCGGCGCGGCCACGACCGACTGGTCCTTCGTCGCTACCGTTCCGCCCGGCGATTACGCCGTCGCCGCCCGAGCGCTGGACTCCTCCGGCAACAACGGCAACGTCCGCCCCCGAGTCCGCTTCTTCGTCGCAAACTAGCTGGCTCGCTGCCGAAACGATAACGCTACTGGGCTTCTCCCAAGATTCGCAGGCAGTTGAACCGGTCGTTCTATGAGCAGATCAACGAACTGGTTAGGTGCACAGCGGTTCGCTGACGGCTGCCACCTCAGCATCAGCCGTCATTTCCGAGAGCCATGGAAGCGCTTGATTGGATGGTGTTGAGGCAGCGGAGCTTCGGCCGTAGCTTCGAGCCTTCGCTCTCGT
>CAZSTV010000439.1:0-2407 GCA_964609665.1 uncultured Acidimicrobiaceae bacterium | reverse complement strand
CCCATGGTCTTGGCGGTCCAGGTTTGGCCGTCTCGGCCTCCCATGTTCCACGTCTTCGAAGTCACGCCTCCGAAGGTGACGGGGTGTTCAAAGTCCATGTTCTCCGCTGGTGGCTCTGGCAGTGGGACTCGGACGGCGATCATGCCTGACTGTCGCTCGTCACGGAAAAGGACTTGGCAGCGGATGGTGTAGAGCGGGTAGCCGGTGTCTTCGTCTCGTGCTTGTGCATCGTCTTTCTTGTTGGTGTCTTTGTTGAATGCCCGGTACTCGGCGGCTCCGTGGTAGCGGAACTCGAGTTGGGCGGTGTCTACTGGCATGGTTTGCAGGGTCATTGCTTTGTGTCCTCCTGGACATTGATGGTGATGTGGTGGTTGAGCCGCAGCATTGCGAGCGGCCCGTCTTCGGCGATCTCGGCGGTTATGCCAAGCTCGGCGAGAAAGTAGAGGGCGTCGAAGGTGTCGCCCCCGTCTTCGAACAGTTGAAGAAACTCCGATCGAGCGCTGGTCTCAGCGGAGACCAGTTGACGCCACAAATCTCGGTCCACGACCAACAGGGATTCGTCGCCGACTTGTTCTTCCTCGGCGAGCTCCTGGTCGCTCTTGTCGATGTCCTCGGCGACGTAGCTCTTGAGCTGGGCACCAGACCAGTGGATCGAACGCTTGCCCTTGGAAGCGGTGATCCACTCCCGGAGCAGCATCACGTCGGCCTTGTCGCCGTACTCCGCTGCGTCGTGGGCGATAGCGAACGGGTGCCGTTGGCCTTCGGAGCGGCCGATCTTCTGGTCGGCCATGGCCAGCTCGTACCCGACTTTGGTGCAGTAGATCCCGATCTTGTCCGACTCGTCAGCTTTGACCGGATCGAACCGGGTCCCGAACTCCTGGGACACGTCCCTTTTGTGCTTCATCGCAAAGCGCCGTATCCACCGTTCCCTCAGCGACGCACGGAACTGGCGGTAGTCGTGCTCACGGTCGAAGTCGTTCATCGGAGCATCAACGAAGAACAACACATGCAGGTGTGGGTGCCACCCGTTGAGCCCGTGGGTGACTTCGACGGTCTTGATCGTGCCGACGAGCCCGAAGGTCTCTTTGAACTCGACCCACTGACGGCCCGACGTCATGTACTTCCACCCGTCAGACAGAATCGACCAGGTCCGGTCGAGCGGTTCGCCCCGTTCATGCGACATGGTGAACGTCCCGAACAGCACGCCACCACCGAGGGCGACGTGAGCGGCGACAGCGGTTGCGACTTGGCGGGCCCGCTTGGATCGGACCTTGTACGAGCATGACAGGCACGACCAGGGCGACCCGCAGGTGACGAGTCCGGAGCCGTACACGTACCCGTCTGCGGTGCGTTTGACGACGACACCGGAACGGCTTCTGACGACTCGGCCGCATTGCACGATCCGGGCTGCGGCTTCGAGGTCTGAGCACTGCTGAGCGATCAGTTTCTGTGCTCTAGCGGAGGCTCTTCTACGCTGTCGGCGTGCGTCGCTCGGCGTAGCTGGAAGAGTTGATCGCGATATTACCAAGGGGCGTCGCTCGTCGGCGGCTACGCCGCCGCCTCCGGCTTGCGCCTCCTCGCTTGACGCTGCGGGGGCGCCGCCGTCGTAACGGTACTGGGGTGACTCGCTACGGCTTGTCATCGCGTTCATTTCGCTGCGTTCGTTTGCCGTCATCGTGCAACGCCTCCAGTCGTGCTCGAACCCTGGTCGGTCGAGCAGGTGCCGACTTCGGTGCGCTGTCCGTTGTCGTGACTGCGTCGAGTCGAAGAACGGTTCGGTCTCGTGGCAAATCGCCACCAAGCGGGAGCGAGGAGCAGCCCCGTCCACACCAGCAGAACACCAACGGCGGCGGTCATGAGCTGCGGTCGGTCCGGTCGGCCGTCCAACACGACCAGCAGAGCGGCAGCGGCACATGTCAGCACCAGAACGCACATGACCGGAACAGCCACAGATGCGGGAACGGTTGCTTTGGCAGCGAAGGGGCGAGGTGCAGCGGCATCAGATCCGTCGGTGACCGTCCAGGCGTGTTGCCAGCCGTGTCGTTTGTGCGTAGTAAGCACTCCATCGACTCCGTCGATGCGCCGAAAGGTTGAACTGGCGACCCGAGCGTGTGGTTTGTATCGCAGCATCAGAAAGCCTCTTCGATCTCGTCAGGCCCATCACCAAATGCACCGAAGACGGTGGCGTGGGTTGGGGTGAGGTGGCGGGTCTCAGCAACACGGGCAGCTACATCGGCGTCAGAGACCCAGTGGGCTCGGGCTCGGACCGGTTCGGCGGCATCGGGTAGTCCGACGATCCAGAGACCGCCACGTTGTGACACTCCGATTGACTTTGGCGAGATTGATGAGCCATAGCCCTGGCCGAGACAGACGTCGACCTGTTCACCCGAGGCGACTCGGAGCATGA
>CAZSTV010000438.1:0-2424 GCA_964609665.1 uncultured Acidimicrobiaceae bacterium | reverse complement strand
CGAAGCAATAGAGGCCAGCCACCGTTCGGTCGATGCGATTTCCGCGATCGGCGGCGACCTGGTGCGGCCCATCATCACACCGCGGTTCATCCCGGCCTGTAGCGACGATCTGCTGCGAGGTCTTGGCAAGCTCGCAACCGATACCGGCGCCCTCGTCCAGACCCACTGCTCCGAGAGCGACTGGCAGCATGCCAACGTTGCGGAGCGGTGCGGGCGCAGCGACGCCGAGGCGCTGATCGACTTCGGGTTGGCCCGAGACCATTCGGTCCTGGCCCACGCAACTCACCTCTCGGGGACCGACCGCTCCGCCCTGGCCGCCGTCGGTGCCGGCATCGCTCACTGTCCGCTGTCCAACTCCTATTTCGCCAACGCTGTCTTTCCCGCCAGGCGGGCCCTTGACGCCGGGTTGCGGGTGGGGCTCGGCAGTGACATTGCGGGCGGTCCGGAAGCATCGATGCTGGCACAGTGTGGACACGCGGTGACCGCCTCGCGAATGTTGGAAGACGGCGTCGACGTCACCAACCCCGACCGCTCAACGCCGGACTCTCGCCTGGACATCATCGGCGCGTTCTGGCTCGCAACCGTTGGCGGAGCCGAGCTGCTGGGAATCGACGCCGGGCTGATCGCCCCTGGCCGACACTTCGACGCGGTGGCGGTGAACATCGGGTCCGACGGTGACACCGGCATTGATCCCGATCTTGACGATTGGCCCCGCCGGTTCGAGAAGATCGTCAGAGCCGCACGCCGACACGACATCACCTCGGTGTGGGTGGGTGGTGTCGACGTGACCCCGCCAGCCAAAAAGTGACCCTCGTCTGGTGCCGGTCGACGCAGGTCCGCTAAGCAGGACCCATGGAAGACCGGGTCAATGTTGCAGTCGCCAATCACGTCATGACCATCACGATGGTCCGCCACGCCAAGCGCAACGCCATCGACGGTGAGATGACCCAGGCCCTGGACGCCGCCCTGAACCGCCTGGACGACGATCCGGAACTGCGGGTAGGCATCATCACCGGCGGGGACACCATGTTCTGTGCCGGGACCGACATGGCCGCCACGTCGGGCCCGCCGACAGAACGGGGCGGGGTGTACGGCGTCGTCGGTCGAACCAGAGTGAAACCGCTGATCGCCGCGGTGGAGGGCGTCGCCTACGGCGGCGGCTTCGAGGTGGTCATGGCCTGTGACATGGTGATCGCCGCGTCCAACGCCCGGTTCGGACTGCCGGAAGTGAAGCGTGGCCTTGTCGCTACCAGCGGTGCCCTCTTTCGAGCGTCCCGGGTGTTGCCGCTGAACGTGGCAAAGCAACTGCTGTTCACCGGTGCCGACCTGTCGCCCCAGGACGGCTACCGGCTCGGCCTCGTCAACGAGGTGGTGGACCCCGGGTGCGCAACCGCGGTGGCCCTGCGGTGGGCAACAAAGATGGCGGAGAACGCCCCCATCTCGGTCCAGCAGTCGCTGCGGGTGGTCGACACCCTGGCGTCGGCCACCGATGCGGAGGCGTGGGAGCTCACACGGGACGCCCGCCGGATCATCGGCGAGTCCGAGGACGCCACCGAAGGCGTGCAGGCGTTCTTCGAAAAACGCCCCCCACGGTGGACGGGCCGATAGAACGGGTGGGTGTCAGATTCACCCAAAATGCCGGACCAGATTCCGGCCGACGTTGCCAAGGTCTTCGAGTTGGAGAACCACGGGCCAGACGTCTGGGTTGGCGAGAGTCCGCAATACCCCTGGGGTCGCATCTTCGGTGGCATGGTCATCGCCCAGGCGCTGTGGGCCGCAACGAAGACCGTCGTCCCCGAGCATGCGGTGCACTCGCTGCATGGCTACTTCATCCTTGGCGGGGACCCGTCGGAGCCGGTCCGCTACGAGGTTGACCGCATCCGCAACGGTCGCTCCTTCACCACCCGCCGGGTCGTGGCCCGCCAGAGCGGCGGGGCCATCTTCAACCTCTCGGCGTCATTCCAACGCCACGAGGACGGTGTAGAGACCCAAACCGCAGACTTCCCCACCGAGGCACCGGACCCCACGTCGATCACCCCGTACCGCGAGGGTTCTGGCATAGACCGCTACGACGTACCGTTTGAGAACGCACCGCCACGGTCACTGGTGTGGGCCCGCTATCCGGCAGACATCGGCGATGACCCTCGGCTTCACGCGTGTGCGCTGGCGTACCTCGCAGACACCAACCCGATGGACGCCGTTGCGACGTCACACCCGACGGGCATCCCGCCCGAAGGCGAGTGGGACAGCACGTACATGACCGCCAGCCTTGACCACGCCATGTGGTTCCATCGACCCGCCAGGGCCGATGACTGGTTGCTGTTCGACATGGACGGGCATGGCATTATCCGGACCCGTGGGCTGAGCACCGGCCACGTGTTCACCGCGGATGGACACCACATCGCCACCATCGCCCAGGAAGGG
>CAZSTV010000437.1:0-2429 GCA_964609665.1 uncultured Acidimicrobiaceae bacterium | reverse complement strand
ACCACAAAGCCGTAGGCGTAGGGATAGGGAGCGGACACCCGCTCCTCAAACTCAGGTACCAGCCGTTCCTCATCGTGGTGGACCTTGGTGTGAGAACCGGCCGGATTTTCAACGAAGATCTGACGGGGAGGCTCGAGCATCACGAGTGCGATCTTAGGTGACTGGCGGGTCGTAGCAGACACTGCCTTCTGGCGAAGAAGGCAACTACTCCTCGATGAGGCCATCGTTCCTACTAGCGTGAGTTCATGATCGCTGGGTATTGCTGGCCTCAGAGTGGAACGGCGGGACAGACCATTGCGTTGGCCGTCAGCGCCGACCAGCAGAGTTGCACGGTGGAAGTGGTCCGGGTTGGACGGGCCGAAGAGGTGGTGGCAACCCACGCCGACGTGCCGGTCACACACCAGCCGGTTCCCGACGATGCGGCCCACGACGGGTGCCGCTGGGAGACCACGCTGGACATCAACATCGATCCGGCGTGGCGGTCCGGCTTCTATCTGGTCCGGCTGACAACCGATACCGGCGAGACCGCCGAGGCCTTCTTTGTTGTGCGGGCGACCAAACCGGGACGCACCCTGTTGGTGCTGTCAACGTCGACGTGGGCGGCGTACAACGACTGGGGCGGGCCGAGTTTCTACACGGGCGGTCACGTGTCGTCCCAGCAGCGACCGCTGCCTCCGGGCTTCCTGGCCAAACCGGACCCGCACCGGTTTCGAGTGGCCCGGCTGGGTGACTTGCCCCGGGGCGACGTCGAGGCCTACTTCGCCGAGCACTCCTACTGGTCGTGCGCCGCGGGCTGGGCCAACTGGGAGCGACTGTTTGTGGCCTGGGCCGAAACCGAAGGGCTGGAGCTCGACTATGCGACCAGCCTTGACGTGGCCACCGACCCCGACCTCCTGGAGCCCTACAACCTGTATCTCAGCGTCGGCCATGACGAGTACTGGTCGGCCTCGATGCGTGACGCGGTGGAGGGTTGGATCGACAGCGGCGGGCTCGCTGCGTTCTTCTCCGGCAACACTGCGTTCTGGCAGGTCCGCTTCGAAGGACCCGACCAGCGGATGGTCGGCTACAAGATGGACTACGAGCAGGACCCGGTGATGGGGACCGACGCCCAGACCTCGGTGTCGACAATGTGGAGCGACCCGCTGACCAAGCGACCGGAGAATGAGATGACCGGGGTCAGCTTCACCCGTGGCGGCTACGCCCATTGCCGAGCGGCACCCCGCGGCAGCGGCGGGTACAGCGTGTGGCGCCCGGAGCACTGGGCCTTCGACGGGGTCACGCTTCGGCCGGGCGACATTGTGGGGGCCGAGCCGGTGGTGGTCGGCTACGAGTGCGACGGTTGCGAGTTGACCTTGCGGGATGGTCTGCCGGTGGCCACCGGTTCCGGTGGGACGCCGGCCAACCTTCAGGTGTTGGCCACCGCACCGGCCCGGCTGTGGCTCACCGAGGACCTGCCGTCCGGCCTGTCCGACAATTCCGGCGGCGAGCTGAACTGGGTAGCGCGCCGCCTCGGAGGAGCCGACACCGCGGAGCAGCGGGCACGGTTCGCCAACGGCGCTGCGGTGATGGCCACCTTTAGCCGCGGCCAGGGCACGGTATTCACCGTTGGCTGCACCGACTGGGCCTACGGGCTCGGCGATCCCGACATTGCTCGCATCACACGGAACGTGATCGCCGCAGCCACGGGCCAACCGTAGGCCGCCCCCAAGCCACATAGACCGAAAACTTGTCGATGGTGCGCACTGCTTGATGAAATACTTATTTTCATCGGTCTAGACTGAGAGCCATGGGGCGGGGTGCTGACGATTCGACGAGTGCGTCCCCTGGTGAACCAGCGCCAGCCCCGCGGAGGTGTCCTTAGGGGTGAACCGATGTCGGTTGAGCTCGGTGAGAACCCGAGGCCGAACGATGTTGCGGTAGCTGAGGCGTTCGCTGCGGAAAATCGAGCCGCCGAGGCACGCGCCGCCCGGGGCTTTGACGTCCGACAAATGCCAGAGAATCCCGACGAGGCCAAACGATTGCGCGCCGAACTCGGACTGCCAGATCCACCCAAACCTGGCAGAAACCCGGACCTGCTGGTGGAGGGTGAATACGTCGACGTCTACGCTCCCGATCCAGATCCATCGCAAACGGTCTCCGTGCGAGCTGATCGGGCGCTGGACGGGGCATTGAAGAAGGTCTGGGACAAAGGCCAGGCGGAGCGAATACAGATTGACCTGGAACGGTCTGGTTTGACCATCGATGACATGGCCGGAGCCCTAGAACGTCGAGACATCGACGATCCTGGTTGGCGAACCAATACCGTGTATCCCAAACAGGGACCGGTAGCGGGTCGGCTGAAGGAACTGTCAGTGCAGGTAGACGGCGACTGGCGAATGCGGACGGCTACCAGAAGACCTCGACCGCTGTCTCGTCGACTTGCGCAAGGA
>CAZSTV010000436.1:0-2438 GCA_964609665.1 uncultured Acidimicrobiaceae bacterium | reverse complement strand
TCGACGATCTGAATACCAGTTGGCCGATAGCCAGCTCTGAATGGACAGACCGCCGACCGTCCATGGCCACCAGCCGAACAGATGTAGATGGGGTGCACCTCTGGCCTGAAACTCTCGTTTCCACATCACCGCCAGGGGATGGCCCACGGCTCGGAGATAGCGCAGCTCCAGCGCTCGCCGGTGCCGGGTTACGTGATCCGGCGTTGGGGCGCACTCTCGCCACTCCTTCGGGTAGGTGCATGTAACCATGAGCAGGTAGAGGTCCGATCGGTGAGCTTCTGCCCAGTCGAGCGATGCCGCAGCAGCTCGACAGCGGTTGCGGCTGCGTCGTGAGAACCCGTCGACCACGTTGACGATGTTCGAATCCTCGGCTTCTTCCGACTTTGCGGGCTGGTCAACGTCGTCTGGTTCTGGCTCATCGAGTTCGATCTCGTTGCGGACATCGTTGACGTTGACCCGCAGCAGACCACCCGAAATCGTGAGCCGGATCTTCTTGGGGCCGACCGTTGATATCTCCCCGGTCTGTCGGTCGAGCCACCGGCCGTCGGCCAATTTGGAGAGCGAGTCCCCGAGCAGGTGATTGCTAGCATCGTCGCCCTCGCCGATGGCTGGGAACATCGACGCTGCGATGTCGACGGCTTCTGACGGTCTGAAACCGATTGTGTCTTCGTGACCTACGGGCCATCCGAGGGTTGAAGCCGGAAGGCGATGTTGTGGCCTATTTCCAGGTTGCGTGCAGTTATGGACTAATAACAAGCCCTGGGTGTCGCCGCCGTTGGCGGCTCCTCGGCCGGCCGCTCCGGGTGACCTGATCCCTTGGAACCGGTCCAGTGTGGTTATGCGATTCAGAGTTCACCCGTGGGTGGGCTAGAAAGGAATCGTTATGGCGACACGGAGACATACTCCGGATCAGATCATCCGGAAATTGGCGGAGGGCCACAAACTGATGGCTGGCGGGATGGAGTTGATCGACGTCTGTCGACAGCTCGAGATCGCCGAGTCAACGTGGCACCGCTGGCTCAACCAATATGGCGGGATGAAAGCCGATGATGCGAAACGGCTGAAAGAACTTGAGGCGGAGAACGAGCAGCTGAAGAGACTTCTCGCTGAGGCCGAGTTGGATAAGGCGATGTTGAAATACGTGGCCGAGAAAAAATGGTGACCCCGAACCGCCGGCGCATCGTCGTGGACGACTTGCAGAGCGAGTTCGGGGTATCAGAACGCAGAGCGTGCCGGGTGGTCGGTCAACACCGGTCTGTTCAGCGGCATTGTCCGAAACCGCCGCCATCTGACGAGGAACAGCTCCGAGTATGGCTACGGGCGTTCGCCAGGCGTCGCCCACGGTGGGGCTGGCGGCGTGCTGCAGCTGGGCTGCGTTCGGACGGTTGGACGGTCAATAACAAACGAGTTCATCGCTTGTGGCGTGATGAAGGGCTCCAGGTACCTCAACGGCGCCGTAAGAAGCGCCTCACTGGTGTCGGCACACATGTTGGTGCTATGACGCCGATCCGGCCGAACGCGTTGTGGGCCATGGACTTTCAATTCGACCGGACGATCGATGGCCGCCAGGTCAAGATGTTGAACATCATCGATGAATACACCCGGGAGAGTTTGGCCATCGTGGCCGACCACTCGATCGGCGCTGACCGGGTCGTAGCGACCCTGGAACGGCTTGCTGTCGAGCGTGGGGGTTCGCCTGCGTTTGTCAGGTTCGATAACGGTCCGGAGTTTGTTGCCTGGTCAATCGCTGACTGGTGTCGGCTTAACCACACCGGAACGCTGTTCATCGACCCAGGATCTCCCTGGCAGAACGCATGGATCGAATCATTCAACGGACGCCTCCGCGACGAACTGTTGAACGGCTGGCAGTTCGACTCACTCCTCGAAGCCCAAGTCTTGATCGAGGACTGGCGCATCGACTACAACACCAACCGGCCACACTCATCACTCAACCAACAAACACCCAACCAGTTCCACCAAACCTGGTGGGCTAAACAACAACCCCAACACGCGTAACCCCTGGACCGATCTCAAGGGTCAGCTCACTGGGACCCGGAGACCGGTGACATAGTCTTCACATTCGATGCTTCGCTTCTACTCGGCAGCAACGTCGGCCGAGCGTCCGGACTTGTGTTCAGCAACGATGGACGTACCATTGCCGCAGGCTACGGTGACGGAGCGATCAGGGCGTGGAATATCGACACCGGCGAGATCGTCGAGACACTTACTGGACACACCGGTGCAGTACTGTCTCTTGACATTGCTGAAGATGGAAGAATCTTCTCGTCATCGGTCGACGGAACAGTCGGTTTCTGGGAACCACTACGGTAGGTAGGTGGCTGTCCCAGCTCCCATATCAGGGATGAGGGCAGCATGAGTCAGCGCTCTCGTTGAGGCATCGTAGATGGCAACTCCCTGACCCTGTTGCACGTCGATGA
>CAZSTV010000435.1:0-2471 GCA_964609665.1 uncultured Acidimicrobiaceae bacterium | reverse complement strand
GTCCCGCACCGCCCAATCCCGCACCGCCGCATCCGACAACGCATCGCCGCCATGCTCGCTGGTCGACAACCACTCGACGAACGAACCAACCTGAGCCCGATAGGCATCACGCGACCGATCGGCCAAAGGCTGGCGAGCCAGCCACGACTCGTACTCGGCGAGCACTGCGTCGGCCTTGACCGGCTCCGCCTTCGTCTTCGGCTTCTTCCGGGCCGTGGCCACCGCCGTCCCCCTGTTAGTAGAAGTAGAAATCAGCCGCTATCGGACGGCTGAGACCACGTTAGTGGAACCCCAGCCCGGATGTGGTTCCACTAATCACATTTAGAGGAAGCCTAGGGATCGGTCCGACTAGCAAGCTGACTGAGGTCGCTTGCAAGCCGAAATCGCCCGGAAACTCCGTGTTGATCGGGCGACGTTCGCTCCGGCTGACGGTTGGAGCCCTGACACTCTTGCTAGCTGTCCGTTCAGCCTTGAACATCATCGCGGCCGTGCAGCATCTTCCTCGTTCCATATGGAGTATTTGTAACCCTCGCGGTCAGACTCTACAATCGCCATGGCGTCTTTGGAGTTTCGTGCCCAGAATCTCACGGGAAGCCTGGGCCCTCCTCCTTTCCATATGTAGCCGATGTACTCCCTAAGAGGCTCCTGGTCTGACTCGCTATGGTCGTCTGCGCTCTGCATGGGTCAAGACCTCCTAGCTAGCTACCTCTTTAAGGCGAGCAGTTATCGCAGTCGAGAAAGTGCTGCTTCAACAACTTGAAGAGCGCAGCCACCGCAATAGCGTTCTCCTCAGTAGTTAGAACCCCGGCGTGAGACCTCAAGCCGTCAGGGAAAGCGGTCTCCAACACAATGGAGGGTATTGCCAACTCCGGCTTCGACGTCTCACGCTCTAGCAGCCAGGCCTGGAAGCTTGCCAACGCGCCGTCTCCTACTCCAGCATCGAAGCCGTAGAGGTACGCACAAACCTCGCCGAAACTGCCAGTCAGCGTGTACATGCCAACACGTCCTTCGAGCATCCTCACGACATCGGGCAGCTGTTTGCCGCCGCTAGAAGCCGAAGTCGATGTCGTCTCCATAGTCCCAGAGGGCCTTCCACTCGTCGATAGGTAGCCCATCGGACCCTGTGAACTGGTCGTAAACTCGCCCATCTCTGACGACGACCGTATGGTGGCCCCAGAACTCGCTGGCTGGTTTCAGAGCATAGTCGCCCAGCCAGGGAGCGCCAGCCGGCGGCACGAACGAGTGAATCCGCCCGCCAATCTGCTGCTGAAGCTCGGCTGCGAACTCATCGCAGCCTACGTTGTGCACGAGGATCTGATTGCCGCCGTCGTCCTCGACGTAGAACGTATGGAACCCGGAGACTGTGAGATCGAACGCCTGGGCGAAGTGATATGTCTCCCAGTCGAGCCCCTCCACAGCAATCAGACCGCCGGCCAACGTAAGTAGGCCGTCGCCAGCCTCCAGATCTCGAGCTCGCTGCCATTCGCCGTCAGTAGCGTTCCAGAACGGATGATCCTCTGTGGTCGTGACGGACTCACCATCGATGTCAAGCTCCACGAGCAAGTCCTGGTGCGGCCAAACAGCAGTGACAAGCCGTGGGCCGCTCTCGCCGGTGTTGGGATCGGTCGCCAAGACGGCATCGCCTTCGACGATGTCGGATATCGGTCGAGTCCTGCCATCAGCCATGACAACTCTGGTGTCGGCGCTGAAAGATCCGCACGTCCGGATCACATCGTCGAGCGCTCCTGGTGGTACGTCGTCGAGTACACGGAGGCCGTCGTCGAGGTAGTCAACTCCTCGGAGGAGGCGGCTGCCGCCGAGGGTTGCGACGTCGACGATGACCATGCCGCAGTCCCAGTTTGAGCCGTTTGAGCATCCGTAGGCGCTGCTGGCGAAGCCAACGAGCCCTCCGGCAGCAAGACACACTGGCCCGCAGACGACCACACCTGCGGCTGTGAGGATCAAGGCAATGCCATCGCGGTGTTCCCAGGCCCATTCGAGGATAAGTCCGAATTCGCTGTCGGTGGGTCGGAGACCGAGGGGGTCGATGGCATTGATCGGGTTGTTGTTGACGTAGTGGTAGGGGTTGGCTGTGGTTGGTGATCCAGGTTCGGATGGCAGCGGGTCGACGGTGGTAAAGGCGCCGTGTTGGGGTAGGTAGTTTCGGCTGCGGAGGTGGATGGCGGGGCCGAGGTGGAGTTCGCCTCGGTATCCGAACCCGATGGCGGCCGGGTCGACCCCGGCCGCTGGGGCACCGTAGGCCTCGTAGCTGCTGTCGGCGACGATGTCGGACGTGGCGGTGGTTGCGACGGTTGAGCCGAGGTGGTCGTAGGCGAACAGGTCGCTGGTGCCGTTTGGTCGGTTGATCGCTTCTCGCTGGTTGCCGTAGAGGTAGTTGTTGGTTTGCCCGTCGATGGTGTGGGCGAGGATCTGGGGTGCGGCGCTGACAATGCTCCAGGTGAAGCGGTGGG
>CAZSTV010000434.1:2242-2488 GCA_964609665.1 uncultured Acidimicrobiaceae bacterium | reverse complement strand
GCGGCCCGGGACGTCGTCGACGGCATGCGGCTCCTCGAGCTACGGGAGTCGCTGAGCGACGAGGCATTCTTCGGCAGCCCCGTCGCAGGTAGTGCTGTCGTCACCGTCACCGATCAACAACACCGAAACGGTATCGCCGCCGTGTTGGGTCAACTAGCCGACCAGCTCGACGCCGTCTCCGACATTCTGGTTGCCGAGTCGGTTCACCAAACCGTGCACGGCAACCTCGAACGAGGCACCGCCGCG
>CAZSTV010000434.1:1316-2232 GCA_964609665.1 uncultured Acidimicrobiaceae bacterium | reverse complement strand
CGCTGGACGCGCTCGACCGTCAAGGGCCACCGCCAGACCCCGAAGTCGTCCGGTCGACTCGAACCGGTGTTGACGTGGCGAACCGACTGCTGGTGTCGCTCACCGACTCGGTGGTGGCGGCGGGATGGCCGACCACTCTCGACCTTCGGGCCCAGGCCGACCCTCGCCTAAATGCGTGGGTCAGTCGATTGCTCGGCAATCCGTCGAGAATCCGCTTCGCAGCCGAGATCGCCGACATGTCGATCGACGACGAGGCCCTCCAGGTCGTCGAGGTGGTCGAGACCAGCCTCGATCAGCTCGGCCTGTCCCCTCTCTCGGTGCTATGGGCGTCGGCCGAGGGTGGAGCCACCGCCATCACCGAGCTGGATGAACGCATCGCCCGCCAGCTCATGACCGAGGTGACCGTCGGCGGCGACCGGCTAGAGCTCCGTATCCTCGAGGGTGATCAGGCATTGGCGACCTGGCCAGCCGACACCATCGGCCTGGCGGGTCTACACGCACTGCTCGGACCGACCCGTGACCTGATCTCGTCGGCGCGGCCGAGCCAGCCGGATGACCTGGTCGACCCGAATTCCGATGACGAGGGCGTCGTCGACCAGGCCGAACACGCGGCCAGAGCCGATGCTGCGCTAGCCGCGCTTGAGGCAGCGGCAGCCGAGATCGACCGACTGATCGCAGCCCGCATCGACGATCCAGCCGTCATCGAGAACGCCCTGAACGACGCGGCGGAGTTCGGTGTCGGCGGAGTCTTGCCGGGCGGGGCCGACAACTTCGGTCGGCAGCTGGCCGATGCGTCCCGAGTTCTCAACCGGCGAATCACCGAAGCGGAAGCTTCCGACGAACCCGGCGAGGCCCTGCGATCAATCTTCGGTGCGAGCGTCGTCACCCTCCCAATGTTCACTCCTCCAGAGGCGGC
>CAZSTV010000434.1:0-1306 GCA_964609665.1 uncultured Acidimicrobiaceae bacterium | reverse complement strand
AACTCAGCGCGTCGCTTGGCGACGCCACCAGCTTGCTCGGCGGCGATACGTTGGCGCCGACCACATGGTTGCAGCAGTCGGCTCTCGTTCGGCCGGGTGCGGCGAGGCTCGCCGCCGTGCTTCGCAACGCGGAGGCCATCGGCGCCGAGGTTGGTTCGACCGACCTCGACGTGGTCCAGCTGCCACATCAGCCGGGCGATCGCTGGGTGGCCCTGCCGTTGAACGGCTCAATCCTGCCAGCAGGCAACGTCGGCATCGCCATCCATGCACCTGGCGGCTTTGACCCGGCAACTTCCCAAGCTGGTCTGGTTGTCGACGAATGGAACGAGGACATCCCGAACCCGGTCGAAACATCGGGTGTGAGTTTCCACTACGACGCTCCCGGCACAAGAGCGCCACAAACAATGCTGCTAGCGGTACCCGCCGATCGCAGTGCCAACGGCTGGTCGCTCGATGAACTGCTGTCGGTCCTCGACGAAACGCTCAACATGAGCCTGGTCAGGGCCGTCGATCCACAGCGGCTCTGGATGATGAACACTGCCCTGCCCGCTATCTATATGTCGGCCAACTCGAAGGGCGATGCGACGTCGGCCAACGTGTACCAGGCCGAGGCAATGTATCGAGCCCAGGCCGGGATCCAGACGAAGCTCGACTGATGGCGAACGAACTGAGGAGAAATCGATGAGCTCTATCACCGGATGGCTGCGGCTGGAGCCCTTGCCACGTACCACCGATCTCGAAATCGCCCTGGAGGCCCGCATCGCCGATCCGCTGTGGTTCTTGGCGCGACAACGCCAGCTCGGCGAGTTCGCAGGACAAGATGCCGGCTCGCCCATCGTGGCCAGGTTGGAGGCCCAGGTCAGTCGGATCAGCCGTTTCCACGCCGGTCCGACTGAGACTGACGCAGCCGATCAGGCCATCGATTACATAGACCAGAACCTCCCGTTAGAGGTGATGGTCGAGCGCGAGGACGTGCGTCATCAACGAGTCAACGCCGCCATGGCGGTCGAAGCTGGTCTCCACTTCGCCCGGCTGCTGGACCAGCACGGGGCCGGTCAATTTCGCTCCGACTTCATCGGGCACTACACCTTCGTCGCCCCCGCCGACGCCGGCTTCGACCCCGACGGCGGGGCTGCTGCTCAGCTGCATAGCGGACGTGTGATCGACGGCGCTCTGCTCCACGAAGAGCTACTGGCCCACCTTGGCAGCGCGGCGGAGTTGACGTCGCTCCCCGCCGCCCCTGTTCCCAGCCCGACTGCGGAGTTGCTTGCAGCGGCGAACGACTGGCTGGTGTGGTGGTCTCAGT
>CAZSTV010000433.1:0-2506 GCA_964609665.1 uncultured Acidimicrobiaceae bacterium | reverse complement strand
CTCGGCATGCCGACCCTGGCCATCGTGCAGCGCCAACTCCGGAGCTCGATGGCCAACGCCCTGCAGTCTCGCTACGTGCTGGCCGCCCGGGCCAGGGGTGTGAGCCGGACCAAGCTCATCGGTCGCCACGCCCTGCCGAACGCCATGATTCCGACCGTTACAGTGATCGGCTTCCGGGCCGCGGCGGCCATCGGTCTGACCACCGCCATCGAGATTGTCTTCGGTATCCGTGGTATGGGCGAGATGCTCGTCACCTCGATCCTGAACCGCAACGTGACCGTGCTCCAGGGCGGCATGCTGGTGGTTGGTCTTGTCGTCGCAACGGTCAACCTGCTGGTCGACATCAGCTACGGGTTCCTGAACCCGAAGGTGAGGCTGACGAAGTGACAACCGCATCGATCAAGTCGGAGTCACCCCGTCGCCGCTTCTGGCGTAGGCTCCTGAGGAATCCGCTCGGTGTTTTTTCCCTGGTCTGGTTCACCATCATGGTGGTTGCCTGGATCAGTCCAGAACTGCTGGCCACCCACGATCCGTTCAAGCAGGACGTGACCCTGCAGCGTCTCTTTGAGCTGCCAAGTCGGGACCATTGGTTGGGGACCGACCAGTTCGGTCGTGACTTCTACAGCCGGGTCATCCATGGCGCGGGATTCGCCTTCCGTTCGATTGTGATTGCCATGACCATCGCCGTCGGGGTCGGCGTACCGCTCGGTCTGTTCTCGGGTTGGCGGGGCGGTCGTATCGACCGGGCCATCATGTGGCTCAACGACGTGCTGTTCTCGCTGCCGATCATCCTGCTGGCCATGGCCGTGATCATCATCCTGACCCCGTCGCTGGACAACGCGATGATCGGCGTAGGTGTCGCCATGTCAACCCGATTCACCCGCCTCACCAGAGCGGTGACCCTGCAGGAGAAGCAGGAGCTCTACGTCGACTCCGCCCGCATCACCGGGCTGTCCACAACAAAGATCCTGGCCCGCTACATCGCTCCGAACCTTCTGTCCTCGCTCATTGTGCAGGCCGCAATTATCTCCGGCGCCATCATCCTTATCGGTGCCACCCTTAGCTTCCTTGGCATCGGGGCCAGCCTCGACGATCCGGACTGGGGTGTCATGCTCAACCGTGGCCGAGAGCTGTTCCGGGTGGAAGGCGTGTGGCAGATCATTCCGCCCGGCGTCGCTCTGATCCTCACCGTGCTGTCGTTTAACTTGCTTGGCGATGCCATCCGCGACGCCATCGGTCGCGACTCGAGTAACAACGCGCTCAGTATCACAAAACGGACTGAAGTCGCACCGGCCACAATGGCTCACGCCATCGGCGACGATGTCGTGCTGTCGGTGCGGGACATGGATGTCGAGTTCCCCGGCCAGGGCGGGCAGGTCAGCCAGATCCTTGAAGGGGTCTCGCTTGAGGTCAGAGCCGGCGAGACACTCGGTGTTGTCGGCGAGTCGGGTTCCGGAAAGAGCATGACCATGCTTTCGGCCCTGGGACTGACCCCGGTACCGGGGCGCATGACAAGAGGCAGCGTCCGGTTCGACGGCAAGGACGTCACCGATCTCACCGAGCGGGATTGGCAGAAGATCCGAGGCAAGGACATCGGCATCATCTTTCAGGAACCGATAGCGGTCCTGAACCCATCGATCAGAGTTGGTCTTCAGATTGCTGAACCGCTCCGGATCCACTTCGGCATGACCAAAGCCGAGGCTCGGACTAGGGCCGCTGAGCTACTTGCGGAGGTTCGGGTACCGGACCCCGAGCGCCGGCTCGATCAGTATCCACACGAGTTTTCCGGTGGCATGGCCCAGCGGGTGGGGATCGCAATCGCCCTGGCCTGCGAACCGAAGTTGTTGATCGCCGACGAGCCGTCGACCGCGCTGGACGTCACCGTGCAGGGTCAGATTCTCGACCTCATGGCCGAGATTCAGGAACGTCACCAGATGGCGATCATCCTCATCACCCACGATCTTGGCGTGATCGCCGAAGCGGCTGATCGGGTCCTGGTGATGTACGGCGGGCAGGTCATGGAGACCGGAACCGCTCAAGAGGTGTTCTTCCGACCGAAACACCCCTATAGCAAGGCCCTGCTCGACACCATGCCGCAAAGCCATGACGGTGACGGCGAGCTGCCGGTCATCCAGGGCATGGTCCCGTCGGCCACCGCTTGGCCTGCCGGGTGCCGCTTCGCCCCCCGGTGCGAATTCGCCACCGAGGTCTGTAGCTCGACCATGCCGCCGCTTGAATCACTGGGCGACGACCTGGTGCGGTGCGTCCGGACAAACGAGATCAACCTGGGCAACGCGAGTGAGGTGGGCCGGTGACCGACGCACCGTTCTTCTCCGTTGAGAACCTTCACGTCCAGTTCGCTGCAAGAAGCCGACTCTTCCGGGAGTCGCCTCCTCCGGTGAAAGCCGTCAACGGCATCTCGTTCTCCATCGAACGGGAGCGGGTGTTCGGACTGGTCGGCGAGTCCGGCTCCGGTAAATCTGTCATAGCATTCTCCGTGATGGGC
>CAZSTV010000432.1:0-2524 GCA_964609665.1 uncultured Acidimicrobiaceae bacterium | reverse complement strand
ACGAGCACGTTGAACATGCCGCCACCGACGTTGTTGCCCTGGAACTCGAGCAGGGTGATGCTGTCGCCAACGGCGCGGGCGTCACGAATGGTGCCCTGTCGCAGCGTCTGCATGACCTGAACGGTGCCGGAGGTCAGTGCGTCCAAACGGGTGCCCTCATCGGGGATCGGTCGGAAGCTGATGGAGTCGAGGAACGGCAACTGGTTGCCCTCGGGATCGACGCCCCAGTAGCTGTCGTTACGAACGACGACGGTCTCGTTGTCGAGGTCACGGCTTTCGATGACGAAAGGACCGGTACCGATCGGAGCGGTTGAGTAGCCGTCGAAGTCAGCAACTGCGGCTGCCGGGTCGAAGACCATGCCCACGGGAGCGCGGGACAGGGTTGCCGGCAGTGCCGAGTTCGACTGGGACAGGGTGTAGGTGACCTCAAGGTCACCGGTCGCCTCGACCGATTCGATGTTCGCCGAGCTGATCGCACCGGCGCCGGTGGCACCTTCCTGCTGGATCGGGAACATGTCAGCGATGGTCTGGCCGGTGAGCTCAACACCATTGTGGAAGGTCACGCCCGAACGGAGCGTGCCGACCCAGGAGGTGAAGTCCTCGTTCGGCTCAAGCGATTCGAACAACATCGGCTGATAGAGGCCGTCGATGTCCTGATCCATCAGCTTGTCGTAGATGGTGATCATCATGTTGTAGCAAGGGGAGGAACAGGTGTCTTCCCACGGGCGAAGGCCAACGGCCTCTGCTTCGAGACCAACTGCGATCGAGCCGCCGTAGACTCGCTCGCCTTCGACCTCGGCGATCTCGGTGTCAACGTCGCCTTCCGCTTCGTCGCCGGCCTGGATCTCCTGTTCGGAGTCATCTCCAGCGGCTTCTTCTTCGGTGTCAGCTTCGGTTTCTGAGCTTTCGGCCTCATCATCGCCACCACCACAGGCAGCTGCGACGAGTGTGAAAGCCAGCAGTAACGCGAAAAGCCTGTACAGGCTTCGCTTTGTCATGTGTTTCATCTCCCCTTTATAGGTACTTCGGGGGTGAGGGCTCCGTTCTGAGACCCCACCCTTTTCAGATTGTTAGCAGCATCTCGTCATTCCGAGTCCCCGGCCTGTAGCAATCGTCTCCAGGTCGTCATCGGAATATGACGTGCTCGTATCCCTAGCTACTTCACTTCTCTAAGCAGTTCCTCTAGTTGGCGGCCAATTCTGTCAATGGATGATGGCACGCCACGTAGTGGCCGTCAGAGACCTTCCGCATCTCGGGTTCCACCCGTTCACACATCTCGTCGGCAAACGGACAACGGGTGCGGAAACGGCATCCGGACGGCGGGTTGATCGGCGATGGCAGATCACCCTCGGCCTCCACCGTTTCATCGATGGAGACCAGCGGGTCCGGAATGGGAATCGAGCCGAGCAACAAGCTGGTGTACGGATGGGCGGCGTTTGCGTACAGCTCGTCAGACTCGGAAATTTCACACATCTTGCCGAGGTACATAACCGCCACTCGGTCGCTGATGTTCTTCACGACCGCCAGGTCGTGAGCAATAAAGACAAGCGTCAGTCCGTACTTCTGCTTCAGATCCTCCAACATGTTGAGGATCTGAGCCTGGACCGAAACGTCGAGCGCCGATACCGGCTCATCGCAGATGATCAGCTCCGGCTCCATCACCAGCGCTCTGGCAATGGAAATGCGCTGACACTGTCCACCGGAGAACTCGTGAGGGCGCTTGTAACGGGCGACGTTGGGATCGATGCCAACGGCGTTCAGAATCTCGCTGACCAGCGCCCACTGCTCGTCCTCATCATCGGGACCCCACACCCGCAGTGGCTCGGCCACAACCTCGCCGATCATGCGGCGGGGGTTCAACGAAGAAATGGGATCCTGGAAGATCATCTGCACGTCGGTCCGACGCTGTCGCATCTCCTCGGGGCTGAGGCTCGCAAGGTCCTCACCGTTGAGCCGCACGGCACCGGAGGTCGGCTTCGGCAACTGCAGCAACGCGCGCCCCGTTGTCGACTTGCCGCAGCCAGATTCACCGACGAGGCCGAGGGTCTCACCCTTGGCAATGTCGAAGCTGATCCCGCTGACGGCGTACACCTTGCCACCCGGCACGGGGAACTCCACGTTGAGGTCCTCCACCCGAAGCAGTGTTTCCTCTTCGTCGCGGAGATGGGCCTTACCTGAACCCGCCATCAGCTGGTTATCCCTTGCTCGATCAGTTCTTCGGTGGCCTGGATCTCGCCAGCGACAGCCAGCGTGGACGCCACACCTGCGGCGAGGTTGCGGTCATAGGCCTCGCGGTTTTCATCACTGCCAACCGGGTACCAGCACGCAAAGGTGTGATCCGGGGCTGCTGCCGCGGTCAGCGGCGGTTCTTCCTCGTGGCATTTCTTCTGTGCGTACGGGCAACGGGGAGCGAACTTGCAGCCGCTCGGCGGGTTGATCAGGTCCGGGGGTCGTCCGGCGATGGCCGCAAGCTTGGTGTGCTTCGGCTGATCCACCTTGGGAATGGCCCGGAGCAGCGCCTCGG
>CAZSTV010000431.1:0-2557 GCA_964609665.1 uncultured Acidimicrobiaceae bacterium | reverse complement strand
ATCGCATTGAGGATTTCACGCCGCTCATCACAGCCGAGCTGCGTACGTTCTGTGGTCATTTTGTTGGTTCTATCCGTACCGGTCCGCGGGCTTGAACGAGGATCACACTGTCGGCGGTTGCCACCTGCCCGACGGTCACAATGATCGACGATCCGCTCTTTACGCTAACGGCATAGTCGCCGTCTGGCAGCCTCAGTGTGACCGGTTCGCTCCCGGAGCGGATGGTGACGGTGTCAGGCCGAGCGCCAAACCACACGTCGACCTCTCCACTTCTGGTGTCCAGCTCCACCTCTTTTGCGGTCAATCCCGACCCGATAATCGCCCCGTCTTCAGTCGAAACGGTGACCACACCGGCGACCGGACCGAGAACAACGTCTCCGGCGCCGGCCGCAACGACGGACAGCGTGCCGTCAAAGTGGTCGACGAACACATCGTTGCCGACCGCTTCCACCACCAACTCCTCAGCGTTGGGCACATCAACGTTTGCGCCGGCTCGACAGGGGAACCGGGTGTTGCATCGCAGGACGACATCGTTCGGGAACACGTCATCGGCGCCGTCTCCGGTCAGCGACGGGCCACGCACCAGCCAGCTTGCCCGATAGTGCAGCGCCGGGTCGTCACCGTTGGAGATGGTGACCGGACCCGCCGTTGACCGCACCCGATACGGGCCGCTCGGTCCCAGGTCGACCACACGGTCTTCGGTCCGCTGCAGCCATGCGGTTGCCGCCAACGACAGTATGACTACCGACGCTGCGACGACAGTCAACGATTTGGTTCTCGACCAGTACGGGCGTACCGGCCTGATGCGGGTGTTTGGACGGATTCGATTCAACTGGAAACGACAATAGGCAGCCCGCCGCCACTCATTCTGGGATGAGATTCATGATGCTGCTTCTACCGAGACGGCTCGTTGCCGCGGGTGCTACGACAGTTGGATCGAATGGGCCACGTCGGTGGCAGAGGTGGCAATCTCCAACCTTTGGCTGCCGCCGAGCGGTTCCCAACAGTCCTGGGACGCGTTCCAGGTCCGGAACGCTTGCGGGTCCAGTGCGAGCGTCACCGTCGACTGTTCGCCCGGCGCCAAACGACAGGATGCGAAGCCTGCCAGCACCCTCGGTCGTCCGGGGAGCTGCGGGTCGAGGTAGGCCTGGAGCACACACTTTCCCGCTCTGTCCCCGACGTTGGTCACCGGGACCGCCACCGCCCGCCGCTGAACGGTCTCAGTTTCACCGGTGGCCGACGGGTCAAGGCTGGTTGGCGGGCCGATCTGGAACTCGGTGTAGGAACGACCGTGGCCGAACGGCAGCAGTGGTTCGATGTCATGCTCCGCGTACCACCGGTGCCCGATGAACAATCCCTCGCCGTAGTGCAGTTGCTTGCCGTCGCCGGGGACGGTGCCGTTGGTTGGCGCGTCTTCCAACCGCTTGGGGAACGTGACCGGCAGGCGACCACCGGGGTCGCTTTCACCAAGGAGCACATCGGCAAGGGCAGCGCCGAACTCCTGGCCCGGATACCACGCCATCAGCGTTGCCGGAACGTCGTCGAGCCACGGCATGTCGAGCGGACCACCGGCGTTGACCACCACCACCGTTCGCGGATTGGCAGCAACGACACTGCTCACCAGTTCGTCTTGGCGACCGGGCAGGCCGAACATGAGCCGGTCGTGGCTCTCGGTCTCCCACTCTGCGGTGAGCCCGACCACGACGACGGCAACATCGGCTTCGGATGCGGCACTCACGGCGTCGGCCATCATGGCGTCTTCATCAATGGGGAACTGGATGCCGAACCGCAGTCCTTCCAACTGCTCGTCTTCGCCGCCGGACCATTCGACGACCACCTCAACGTCGGTTCCGGCTTCCAGGTCGACCGACCCCGCCACCTCGGCCGAGGCCTTTTCGAAGAACGCCTGTCCCGGTTGGGGGTCGGTCCAGTTGTCAGCGATTACCTCTCCGTCGACCAGGACCCTGCAACGGCCGACCGCCAGAATGCCAAACCGATGCTGGCCGCCATTGGCAACCGAAAGCCTGCCGGTCCAGCGTTGCGACCACAGCTCGGCGTCGGCAACGAAGGGATTGCGTCCCTGGTAAAAGGCAAAGATGTTTCGGGAGTCGCGGCGCACCGCAGGCTCGCCGGCCAGGTCGGGGTTGGCGAAGATCTCCACCGCAAGCGGTGCGGTGCCGCTCTCCGGGGCAACCCACACATCGGTTGCGGGCCGCGGCACGTAGCGATCGGCGAGACAACCGGAGCGGTGGGTGATGGTTGCTGCGGGAAGCGCAGCCCGAAGACCTTCCAGCGGTGACACCGAATGGTGCGGCACCAGCTGGGCCGAGCCGCCACCCTGGATGACACCCGGATCGGCGTTTGGCCCGATAACGGCGATCGACGCCACATCGCCGCTGAGCGGCAGCATCGGCACAGGGTTGTCGTTGTCGTCGCCTGCGGCACCCTCGCTGGACCGTGCGGCCGCCGGGGTGTTGGTCAGCAGCACCATCCCGTCGACCGCGGCCTGTCGCACCAGGGTCCGTTCGGCTGGCAGGTCGACCGAGCGCTCCGGCTC
>CAZSTV010000430.1:0-2577 GCA_964609665.1 uncultured Acidimicrobiaceae bacterium | reverse complement strand
CGTGTTTTCGCCGTTCTGCTGTTCGAGAAACGTCACCCGTTAGATCGTAGTGCCTCGTTCGCTCGCTTCGCGGTCCCCCTCCGGGGATAATGCGGCCCGCTGCGGGCGTGGTCTCTCACCGCGCTCCCGCTGCGGTGGGCGGCGGGCCGTACCTAGGAGACGGAACGGTCGAGCCAGGCCTGGAGGATGATGGAGGCTGCAACCTGGTCCACCACCTCGCGTCGTTTCCGACCCCGAACCCCGCCCGAGGCGAGGTGATCTTCGGCGGTGACAGTGGTGAGGCGCTCGTCGTGGGTCTCCACCGGCACCGAGAGGTTGCGACGCAGGGCCCGCACCTCGGAGTTGACCGATTTGGCGGCCGGGCCGAGCTGACCATCCAGTGACAGCGGCAAGCCGACGAGGACGAGCACCGCTCCGGTCTCCGCCACCATCTCTGCGATCTCACCGTGCTCTTTTGGGCGATCGCCAACTCGTTTGACGGTGCCGTAGGGCGTCGCGAGTCGCCGCTGCGGATCGCAGACCGCCACCCCGACCCTGCGGTCTCCAAGATCAAGCGCCAGCACTCTGCCGATGCCGGTGCCGACGCCGGGGCCAGTGCCGGCGTCCCCGGCGTGCAGGTCTGCCGCGTGCCGGTCCGGGTCATCCCGGCCGGCCTCGTCGTTGCTCAGGACGCTAGCCCTGCAGCCGCTTTGGCCAGAGACAGCGCTTCGTCAACCCCATCGGGGTCTTTGCCACCGGCCATGGCCAGCTCTGCGCCCTTGCCGCCGCCACCCTTGATTGCTTTGGCGCCATCGGCGATGAGCGCACCGGCCTCGGTGCTGTGTCCGGAAACGACAGCGGCCACTAGAGCAGCGCCACCACCGTCGGCTGCGCCGCCGAGCACGACAGCACTGATGCCTTCCTTGTCACGAACCGCAACGGCCAGGTCTTTCAACTCGTCGCGAGACATCCCGTCGACCCGGGCGACGACAACGCCGTCAACCGCGGACTCTGCCAGATCTCCTGCTTGGCTAAGCGCCAGCCGGCTCTGCAGTGCCTTCACCTGGTCCTTGAGCGCCGTCATCTCGTCGAGGCGCTTGGCCAAACCGTCGAGCAGGTCGACCCGAGGCACGTTCAGCTTTGAGGCTGCCGCCTCGACCACGGCCTCTTCGGAACGCAACAGGTCGATGGCGCCTGCACCGGCAACCGCTTCCACCCGCCGCAGGTTTGACCCGATGGAGCTTTCGCTGACGATCTTGACAAGGCCGATGTCACCGAGAGCACGCACGTGGGTGCCACCACAGAACTCAAGCGTCGGTCCGGCCCGAAGGACCCGAACCAGGTCGCCGTATTTGTCGCCGAAGAAGGCAATCGCCCCCATCTCCTCCGCCTCGGCCTTTGTGACCTCGGGGTGGTCGGTGCCAGGGTTGAGCAGCACCTGAGCGTTGACCAGATCTTCAATCTGGCCGATCTCTTCCGGTGTCACCGGGTCGAAGTGGCTGAAGTCGAACCGCAGCCGATCCGGGCCAACCATCGAACCCTGCTGTTTCACGTGGTCGCCAAGGACCTCGCGCAGTGCCCAGTGGAGCAGGTGGGTGCCGGTGTGGTGACGACGGATGTCGTCACGGCGGGCAATGTCGATGGAGATCTTCGCGCTCTGCCCCGGCAGGAGTTCACCGTCGATGGACTCGATGACGTGGCGGTGCACGCCGGGAACCGCGTAGACGGTGTCTCGAACGGTCGCCGTGCCGGTCTCGGTGACGATGACGCCGGTGTCGCCGATCTGGCCGCCAGACTCGGCATACATCGGTGTGCGGTCGGTAAAGACCGACACCGTGTCGGTGCCCAAGCCGGTGACGAGCAACACGGTTGCATCAACGTCGCCCACTTCATCACGGCCGACAAAGTCGGTCTGGCCGTTGGCCTCGACCATGGCTTGGACCTGCTCAAAGTCGGCGGCCTGTACCACGCCCTTGCGGGCGGCCTTGGCCCGCTCACGCTGCTCGGCCATGTCGGTGTCGAAGCCGGCCCGATCGACCGAGAAGCCACGTTCTGCGACAACCTCTGCGGTGACTTCAAACGGAAAGCCGTAGGTGTCATGGAGCAGGAATGCGACCGAACCGGAGAGCTGGGCGCCCGGTTCGAGCTTTGCCAGCTCCTGGTCCAAGATGTTTGAACCGGATGCGAGCGTTTTGCGGAACTGTGTTTCCTCCCGCTCGACGACGGAACGAATCAGTTCATGGGTGGTGACGAGCTGCGGATAATCCGGGCCCATGATCTCGACGACGGTGTCAACGAGACGCCCGGTGCCCAGATCTTGCACGCCGAGCAGGTACGCAAAGCGAACCGCCCGCCGCATGATGCGCCGGAGCACAAAGCCGCGGTCTTCGTTGGAGGGGAACACCCCGTCGCTGACCAGGAATGCCATGGTCCTGGCGTGTTCGGCCAAGACCCGGAGCGCAAGGTCGGAGTTCTCATCCTGGCCGAGGGTGTACCCGGTGATCTCTTCAGCCGCAGCAACAAGCCGAGCCATCTCATCGATCTCAAAAACGGTGCCCTTGTTCTGCAGGATCATCAAGATCCGCTCAAGGCCTGCAC
>CAZSTV010000429.1:0-2608 GCA_964609665.1 uncultured Acidimicrobiaceae bacterium | reverse complement strand
CAAAGAGTGGCGGGCCAACATGGAGCGGACGGTGGCCGGCATACAAGATCGGGCTGAGGCGACAGCCGGATCGGCCAAAGGTTCACAAGCGTGACCCTGAAGGTAGGCATCTACCCTCCCGGGCTTGATCGGACGTCACTGGAATACGTTCGTGACGCTGAACGCCTCGGCGTTGATTCGGTCTGGGCACCCGAAGCTTGGATGTATGACGCGTTAACGCCACTTGGTTACCTGGCCGCTATCACCGAGCGAATCCGCCTCGCTGCCGGTGTTGTGCAACTTGGCGCCCGATCCCCGGCGATGCTGGCGATGTCAGCCCTCGCCCTCCAGCAGATGTCCGACGGCCGGTTCATCCTCGGCATCGGGACCAGCGGCCCGCAGGTCATGGAAGGCTGGCACGGAGTCCGATTTGATCGGCCGGTGACCAGAACTAAGGAGACGATCGACATTGTTCGGGCGATCGCGTCCGGTGAGCGACTCAGCTATGAGGGCAAGGTCTACTCGTTGCCGCTGCCGGACAGCCAGGGCCGATCACTGCGGTCACCGGTCGCAGGCGCTGACATTCCTATCTATGTCGCGTCGATGGGGCCAGCCAACCTTCGACTAACCGGTGCAGCGTCCGACGGATGGATCGGCACCGCCTTCCTGCCGGAGTCCGCAGAGGAGTTCCTCGCCCCCATCCAGGAGGGTGCGGAGTCTGCAGGCCGTACTCTGGCCGACGTTGAGCTGACCGTGGCGGTTGGACTCGACTTCACAGACGACATCGAAACCGCCGGCCGTAGACATGCCGCCGGATACGCGTTCACCATTGGAGCGATGGGCTCGTCTTCGACCAACTTCTACAACCAGGCCTTCACCCGCCAGGGATTTGGTGAGGCCATCGAAGAGGTACAGCGACTGTGGCAAGCCGGCGACAGAGACCGCTCCGGAGAAGCGGTACCTATCGAGATCGGACTGCACACCAACCTGGTTGGAGACGACGCGTCCATCAGCGAACGGTTGCGGCGGTACCGGGACTGTGGCGTTGACACGTTACGGGTCAACATCAGTGGAGAAGACAACGGTGATCGCCTTGACCAGCTTGGTCGGCTTCTGGACCTGGTGTCCGCAGTGAACAGCGAAGCGTAGGTTTCTTATAGCTGAGCTCTCGCCTCGGTGAGTGTTTCGAGCACATCGTGGTCATGCGGATCGTGGGCGGCGACCAGCACCTGGTCAACGCCGGCCGCGGCCAACCTGCCGAGGTGGTCGGCCACCTGATCTGGCGTCCCAACCAGCGCCCGGTCGAAGATCTCTGTGAGGTCTTCGTTGGCTCCTCGATCCTGTCGAACCGCGGCGAGCACTTGATCGAGTCGACGTTGGTCTAGGGCGATGAAACCGTCGATCTCGAGACACCGGACGATCGACCTGCCGTCCAGTAGCCGATCCATCTCGGCGCTGCGATCGGCGAACTCCGAAGGGGTCGCAAAGGAGGTCTCCCAGACGTCGGCGTGGGCCGCCGCCATGGCCATCGCCCGCTGGCCGGTGGCTGCGGCGGTAATCGGCACTGGCCACGCTGTGTCTGCCCAGGCGTCGCTGAGTGTCTGGATTGCGGCTTCGGTTTCTGCAAGGCGCGTGTTGTAGTCCGGATACGTCACCCCAAACGGTTCCCACCACGGCCGGCCGAACCGGACAGATGCGCCAACGCCGGTCCGAAAGTCGAGCCGACCGTTTGAGATGGCCGCTACCGCACCGGCCTGTCGAGCCAGAAGACGGGTACTTCGATACGTCGGCAACACGTTAGTGATGACCGGGCCGAGCCGGATCTGCTCAGTGGTTTGAGCGAGTGCGGCCAGCGTGGTCCAGCATTCGAGGTTGAGATCGTGCGGGGACTCGCCGTAGTAGAAACCGTCTATCCCCAGCGACTCAGCGTGAAGGCAGGTTGCCTTGAGCTTGGCGAAGTCGT
This sequence comes from uncultured Acidimicrobiaceae bacterium, assembly GCA_964609665.1. Classification (GTDB taxonomy): domain Bacteria; phylum Actinomycetota; class Acidimicrobiia; order Acidimicrobiales; family SZUA-35; genus JAHELU01. The sequence continues at coordinate 666 of CAZSTV010000429.1, read as the reverse complement.
TCGACCACACCTCTAGTGCAAGACGCATCTCAGACTCCCTCAGGCCGTTGACAGATGATCAGCCGCTAGCCAACAGTGCGCCATAGCCGGCGAGTTGGTCGGTGATGCCCGCCAAGCGAAGGAGCCGCCACAGCAGCGCAAGGTTGCTGGACACAACCGGAACTCCAAGCTCGGCTTCAAGCGAGTCGATGATACCGAAGGTCCGGAGGCTGGTGCAGGAGACAAAGACCGCATCACACTCACTGCCGGCGGCCATGGAACGAACCGCCTCGGCGATTGACTGCTCGGTGATCCTGGCTACCACCAGATCGCTTGACTCGAGAAACGACCCAACCGCGGTGACTTCCAGGCCGCTGGTCGCAAAGTGCTCAACGATCGGCGCCGTGACCTCAGCGGTGTAGGGGGTGATGACCGCAACCCGACGAGCATCAAGGGCGGCGAACGCATCTACCGCCGCCGAAATGGGATTGGTGCAGGCCATACCGGGATGAGCCGTGCGGATGCCCTCGGTCACCCCAGCCTCACCGATCAACGTGGCAGCCGATGTGCAGCCATACCCAATGGCGTCAAAACCGAAATCTCGGGGGAGAAGCCCAGCAGCAACCGGCAGTCGAGCCTGCATGTCCGTCAACGTGGTCGGCGTCACCTCCATCTCGTTTTCGATTC
>CAZSTV010000428.1:2242-2659 GCA_964609665.1 uncultured Acidimicrobiaceae bacterium | reverse complement strand
CTCGCGGAATGATTCCTCGACTCGACCCGGGAGCAGTGCAGTGCGGAACTGAAACTGTGCGTTGCGGTTCCGCAGGTTCTCCACGAGGTCGGCCGCGATGCCATGACGGCCAGCGGCCCGGAGATGCTGATGAAACTCCTGATACAGGGGCGGGAATCCACCGACCGGGTCTGTCTTGGTTGCGGTGCGCATCCGTTCGACGATCGCTTTGAGTTCTTGTCGTTCCTCATCGGTCGCCTGCCTGGCGGTCTCCGCCGCGAGCAGGCCCTCCAGGAGAGAACGAACCTGTGTGATCTCGATCGCTTCCTCGAGGGTGACTTTCCGGACCGAGGCGCCGCGGTTGGCCTCCCGAACGACGAGTCCTTCTTTGTCTAGCTCCGCAAGGGCGTCTCGGACCGCCCGGCGTGTCGCATCGAA
>CAZSTV010000428.1:0-2232 GCA_964609665.1 uncultured Acidimicrobiaceae bacterium | reverse complement strand
CGACTCGATCAACCGCTCACCGGGTTGAAAAGAACCGGCAACGATTGCTGCTCGTAGCTGCATGGTCAATGTCGTCGACGACACCTCGGGGTTCCTTTCGTTGAAACGTGACAGGAAACGGTTGTCCCCGATATTGTGCACGATAATGTACACAAAGAGGGAAACCGTTATCAATACGGGACTGCGGATTGCCAGCGAATGGACGGACGCCGCGAGCGGCGACACGTTCCAGCCGCTGAACCAAACGGATGACTGGGCCCCACGGTATCCCGGACGTGGCGGCGATCGCCGGTATGAATGCGCCATCGCTGAGTGTCGGGGGCACCAGGTGCAGCGTCAACGGTCCAACTCCAAAACGCCGAACCTCTTACACCTAGACCAGGAGCAGCAGCATGCAACTTGACGGACGTACGACCATCATTACCGGGGCGGCCCGCGGCATCGGCGCTGAGCTGGCCATCGGCCTTGCCGGGCGCGGTGCGCAGGTCGTGGTATCGGATGTGCAAGACACCGCCGCAACGGTGGACCGCATCACCAGCGCTGGTGGCTCGGCCATCGGCATTGAGGCGGACATCACCAACAACGATCAGCTCGGCGAGCTGGTCTCGGCAACCGAGAAGGAGTTCGGCGAGGTCCAGACGCTGGTGAACAACGCCGGGATCTTCGCCGACCTTGAGCTCAAACCGTTCATGCAGGTGTCCGAGGAAGAGTTCGACACGATCATGCGGGTCAACGTCCGCGGCATGTTCCAGGCGTGTAAGGCCGTCGTCCCCAGCATGCAGCGAGGCGGCGGTGGATCGATCGTCAATGTCAGCTCTGGCACGATCTTCTACGGCGCACCCTTCCTGCTTGCCTACGTCACATCCAAGGCTGCGGTCATGGGTATGACCAGGTCGATGGCCCGGGAACTGGGGGCCGAATCAATCCGTGTCAACGCCATCGCCCCCGGCTTCACCGAGAGCGACAGCGTGCTCGCCGCTGGAACGTTCGAACGGGTCCGTGAGCCAAGCAAGTCCGATCGGGCCATCTCCCGCACGATGGAACCGAACGACCTGCTCGGTGCGGTCGCGTTCCTCGCCTCAGACGACAGCGGTTTCGTCACCGGTCAGCTGATGAACATCGACGGCGGCAAGACCACGTACTAGCCAGCTCTTGCTGGCGGGCCGTAGAAACCGAGGCCTTATAGCAACCACATAGCGACCGACCACGCTACGACTGCTCTGAATGGCCGCCGAGGTACGACGCCTCGATTGTGTCGATGCGGCCGAGCAGTTCGTCTGCGGTTCCGGCGAGAACGAATTCACCGCGGCGCAGCACATAGCCGCGGTCCGAGACGCCGAGCGCCTGGCGGGCGAACTGTTCCACCAGGAGCACGGCGGCCCCCTGGTCGGCTGCCTTTCGAGCCAGGTCCAGCATGCGCTTGACGATGATCGGCGCCAACCCGAACGACAGCTCGTCGGCAAGGACGATCGAAGGGTTGGTTGCGATGGCCTGCGTCAGCGAGAGGATCTGCTGCTCACCCCCGGAAAGCAGGCCGGCACGGCGGTTTGCCAGCGGTTCGAGTTCGGGGCTCAGCCCGTAGGCGGCCGCGGCGTCACAGCCACAGAGCCGGAGATTCTCGGCGACGGTGAGGCGACGGACGATGGCTCGAGACTCTGGCAGAAAGGCGAGTCCGTTGCGGGCCCGGGTCACAAGACTTCCTTCTGCGGGGGCTCCCCCGAGTAGCACGGTGCCCGTCGACGCGATGGCGCCTGCCAAGGCGAGCAGCGTCGTGGTCTTTCCTGCGCCGTTCGGACCGAGGATCGACACGACCTCTCCGGCGTCGACCCGAAAGTCGAGTCCGTGTAACACCTCCTGCGTCCCGTAACCGGCCCGCAGGTCGGTGACATCGATGCCGGTCATCGGTCGTTGGCCTGTTCTTCCGCTGTGGCGATGCCAAGGTAGGCGGCTCGAACCTCACTATTGGTCATCGCTTGGTCTGGCGGCCCGGAGAAGATCACACGACCAAAGTCGAGGGCCACAACATGGTCACAGATCGCGGTGACGAGGCTCATGTCATGCTCCACCAGGAGCATGCCGACCTGGGCCTCGTCGGCCACCCGGCGAAGGGTCTCTCCAAGCTCCACGGTCTCGGTGGCGTCGAGTCCGGCAGCCGGCTCGTCCAAGAGCAGCACTGATGGTCGAGCTGCCATCGCCCGGGCGACACCCAGCAGGCGACGTCGGCCCTGCGGT
>CAZSTV010000427.1:0-2664 GCA_964609665.1 uncultured Acidimicrobiaceae bacterium | reverse complement strand
GTCTGGGCCGACTTTGGCATGCGAGTAGCTACTCGTCCTGCACAGACCGGCTCGCGCGGTAGCGGCACCACCCGAGCGGCGTTAAATGTTCACCTCGGACACCTCGACGACCTGCCGGGATTTCCGGTCGATCAGCCCGACCGATAACGCCGGTTGGGTTGTCCTCCTTCTCGACGTTTCTGAGCGGTGATACCGGGCGGCCATGTCACTGAAACCGAACAGCTCCAGGCCGATCCGACGTGCCGATAGCGAGCGGCAGAGGTTCTGCCGGTACAGTTCGTGTCGTGACGGTAGAGTTTGAGTGCAGCATAAGCATCGCGGCTCCGGTCCAGGCCGTGTTCGATCTGGCCCTCGACGTCGATGCGCATCTTGCCTCGATGGCCGAGTCCGATGAGCAGGCCGTCGCTGGGGTGACGAGCGGTCTTATCGGACTCGGCGAAACGGTCACGTGGCGGGCGAAACACTTTGGCGTGCCGTTCACGATGACGAGCCGAATCACCGAGCTCGACAGCCCGGTCCGATTCGTTGATGAGCAACAGCGCGGCCCGTTCCGGCGTTTCCGTCATGAGCACCTCTTCGAAGGGATCGATGGGCGGACCCTCATGACAGATCGCATCTCGTTCGATGCTCCGCTGTGGGTGATTGGTGATGTGGTCGAGCGGGCGGTGTTGGGTCGCTACCTCGAGAAGCTCATTCGTGAACGCAATGACTATCTGAAGCTGGAGGCTGAGGAGCGAGCCGGGAGCTGAGCAGACCTGCTCGACATCCGGCAATCACGAGCGCTGCAACCCCAGAGCAGGAACGGTGGAAGTCGCCGACTCAAGCCGCTCGATAATGCTCGGTCTCGTCTGCGACGGAGCACAACTCAACGGCACGTTGGTAGCGCTCGGTATCGCCCGCACATCGGGTGCCTGAACACCCCTTGTGGCGGCTGCTACGTTCGCAACGGTGATCATCTGGCTCAACGGCACCTTCGGGGTCGGCAAGACCACCCTGTCGGAGACCTACATCAAGCACTTCAACAACTGCCGGATCTTCAACCCGGAACATGTCGGCTACATGCTCGGCGGCAACCTCCGAGACATCGACTACTACGACTTCAAAGACCTCCCACCCTGGCGGAACCTCGTTCCCCGCGTGCTTCATGAAGTCGCAGAGTTCACCGGAGCAGACATCGTCGCCCCACAGTCGGTCCTCACCGAGGCCTACTGGCACAAACTCCGCTCCGGTATGGATGACCTCGGACTCCACGTTCTCCACGTCGTGCTCGACTGTGAACTCTCGAGGTTGACCTCTCGAATCGAGAACGACCCGGCAAACCCCGAGCCCGAAGCCATCAAGTGGAGAATGGACCACGTCGAATCGTTCGCAGCTGCTCGAATGTGGCTTCGAGACGCCGCGGACCTATGGCTGGACACGACCAACCAGGAAACCGGGCGAGCTGGCGAAGGCGGTGCACCACGCAGCTTCCGTAAACGGCTGACGGCGAGCACAGTCCGCCTGCGCAACAGTCCGGCACGTACCGCGTGAGCTGCAACGCTCCGAGTTATGGGTGAGGCCAAACCAGGGTGAGGTCACCGGCGGGCGCTGAAGGGCCAGACTGGGGAGGTGCAGACCGATGCCGGGATCGTCGAGCAACTCGTGGCCTCGGTGACCCGCTCGACCCGCAAGCTCGGCCTGAGAGTGGACGAACCTGAGGTGTTGGGATTTGGCGCCAACGTGGTCGTCCTTCTCTCACCGTCACCGGTCGTCGCGCGAGTTGCGACGCTGACGGCCGAGATGCGACGCAACCCTGCTGACTACCTACGCCGGGAGCGAGACGTCACGACCGCTCTCTCGGACCTTGGCGTGCAGGTTGTTGCGCCAACAGGGCTTGTTGACCCCGGCCCACACCAAGCCGATGGGCGCTGGTTCATGCTCATGGCCTACCGACACCTGGAGCCAGTCGACCTCACGTCATCCGATCACGCCCAGGCGGTGGGGCGATCACTGGCCGACCTCGAACTTGCGATGGCCAGGCTGCCTCTCGACTTGGGGGCCGATGATCAGGGACACCCTTGGGAGGAGATCGCCAGGCTCGCAACAACCGTGGCTCCAACGACCCCGGCTTCTGCGATGGCTCGGATCACCGAGGCGGTGGACACGCTACGAGCGATCGAGCCGGACGAGCCCTGGCAGATGGTTCACGGTGACGCCCATCGAGTCAACGTCGCGCTCAACGGAGGCGAGGTGGTCTGGTTCGACTTCGAGGATGCCAATCACCGTCCCTTGGCCTGGGACCTCGCCACCCTCCGCCGAGCGTGGCCGGCCGCTGGCGATGAGGCCTGCCGGCAACTCGACGTGGACACCGACGGGTTCGCAATGGCTTGGCACCACGAACTCCGGGAGGTCTATGCACTGCTCTGGAACCTGCTCTATGCCCAACGAGACGATCGAGCGCAGGCGGCCACCACCCAACGGCTCAAGACTTGGCTCGCCCAAGACGAACTGGCCAACCTCGCCGACCGAACCGACCGGTAACGCGCCAGCAACCACCTCGACCCACCCACGCACTACGGCACGACGCGAGCGGCGTTAAATGTTCAGATTCTGCGGCTGATCGCCGGGCCGTTGTCGCTGTGCAAATGGTTGGTTGGTCCGGCGTGGCTCGCCATTGGTGGTAGG
>CAZSTV010000426.1:0-2669 GCA_964609665.1 uncultured Acidimicrobiaceae bacterium | reverse complement strand
GTTGACCTTCTCCTTACCATGGAGACGCTCTACCGACTGAGCTAAGGAGGCAACTACAGCCCAAAAGGGCCGTACAAGAGTCTGCCACGGCCAACCGTGCCATCAAACTCGTTTTGGCGAGAATCTAGCCCGGGAGACCGGATTGGGCCTCGACCTCGGGCTCGAAGGGGAAGATTTCGTGCTTTTGGAGGTTCAGACCGATCAACACGATGTTGATGGCGACCAGGGCGACGATGGCGAAAATGCGGACGTACTGCAAGACCGTTCCGCCACCACCTTCGCTCATAGGTACAGATACGCCAGCAGCAACGCTATGGCCGACACCAGCAGCAAGCCAAACAAGACGTCCGGGCCAAGCCGTGACTCACGCTTGCCCATAATGTGTCGGACCTCGGACTCGGGGCTGAACATGGCGATCGGGTCCGAGTCGTCGACTGCTTCCCCCCACGGATCGCTCGACTCCGCACGGGCGCCCCGTGACCGAGCTGGCGCCTGGACCGAACCCGATTGCACTGAACCAGACTGAGCTGAACCAGATTGCGCTGAACCAGGCTGGGACGTCGGCGTAACCGGACCTGGCTGCGTCGCTGCACGAGCGGCGACGGGTTCCGGTGCGGCAACAGCACCGCTGCCACTTCCGGGAACAGCGACCGCTGGGGTCCGGCCGGTCTGTGGTGGCGGCACCCGCTTGAGACGCTCCACCGGCAGGCGCTTGTCGGCCTCGGCCGAGACCTGATGCGGCGGGTCTGCTTTGGGTTTTACCGACGGATCGATCTTGGCCAACTGCAGTGTCGCTTCGGCCAGCTGTGCAGCACCGACCGGCTTGTCGAACTGATCGAGGCTCAGGTCAGGATTGAGGTCCTCATCGTCGCCATCGACCGGGGTGTGCGCCGCAGCACCGTTGGCCGCGGCACCGTTGGCGTCCGCAACACCGTTCGCCGCTGTGCCGTTTACGACAGCTCCGTTTACCGCAGCGCCATTTCCTGACACACTAGCAACACCGTTTTCAGCAGTGCCGTTTGCGGCGGTACCGTTTGTGGTCGCGGCGGGCGGTGCTTCAGCGACCACAGCGCACCGCACTTCGTGACCGAGGAGCAGGTTGGCCGGACTCTCGTAGGCAACCCCGATGGCTGCGCCGACCGCCGGTGCAAGCTGACCGATCTCCAAACGCTGGGCCTGATCGAGTTCGGCGCTGACTTCGACCCACCCGTAACGGCGGATGGACCGGGGCGGGGCGTTCTTCGAGCTGATCGAAAGCGGAGCGTCCACCTCAACCTCGGCGTTCTCCATCGCTTCGAGCACCTCGAAGTCTCGCATCCGAGCTTGCCAACCACGGCCGGAGCCCATGCAGATGAGATCTTCCACCTGATCGCCGATCGCTCTGGCGCCAGCCACAGGCGCGAGGTCAACCCGAACGAGCTCAATGCCGCTGCCCTGCGCAAGCTTGATGGCAGCATCGATTGCACGACTGGGCACGAACGCAACGCCAAGTCCCCCGGAACACGTCATCGTTTCACGAAGATTGGTCGCCTGCGCCTCGAGCCACCCGGTCATGGCAGGACCACTGCCGACACCGGCGTTGCGGGGCCCGATGGTCATACCAACCCGCACGACGGAACGGTCCGTCACTCCGAGGCGATGGATGAGCACGTCGAGGGCCGGGCCGACGATGGCCGGGTCGATAATGCCATCGACGCAAATCGCCGCGGGGTCGAAGGCACACTCGGCGGCAGCGGTCAGCTCCGTCGTTTCTTGGTCGAGGCGAACGCCACGCACCGTGCTTCGCCCTACTTCGATTCCTAGGATGTCCGAGCTCGTCCTGCCGGGACCGTCCATGTACGTCTCTCTTCCCTTCGTTGCGACAGCGAAGGATATAGATGCTTCTACCTGGTTCTAGCCTAAAACAAAACAGAGGCGATCGGAAGGCATTGCCTCCTATTGCTGGGGGGAAATAGGCCGATCGGGTCCTGGGCGGGCGCTAGGCTCCTCGATCATGTTCATCCGCCCGGCCACGGTGGCCGATGCAGAGCCGATCTGCGAGATCTACAACCGCGAGGTGCTCGAATCGACCGTGACGCTCGATCTCGTGCCCCGAACCGTTCCGGAACAGCAGGCATGGATCCAGCACCGATCGGGCGGACTGGCCGTGGTGGTGGCCGAATTGGACGACGAGGTGGTCGGTTTTGGCGGCCTCAGCTTCTATCGAGATCGTCCGGGCTACCGAACATCTGTCGAGGACTCGATCTACGTCGATCGAGGCCATCAGGGGGCCGGGGTGGGTTCCGCCATGCTCGGAGCGATGATCGACGTGGCCATGAAACACGGCTTTCACGCCATGTTTGCCCGCATTGTGGGCCCGCAGCAGGCCAGCGTGTCGCTACACGAACGCCACGGCTTCGAGCTGGTCGGCGTTGAACGCGAGGTCGCCCGCAAGTTCAACAAGTGGCACGACGTGGCCCTGATGCAGCGCCTTATCTGATCGAGACCTCAGGCTTGAGCCCGTACGCACGCCCCCACGAGCTAAGGCAGCCGGGGCCTGAACGTAAAAGAGTTTCGTAGGGGCAACTCGAAAGCGCTGTCCCTACGAAACTCCGAGGAGCTGTCTCCAGCTCCGGACGTGGGCCGGGTAGGATTCGAACCTACGTAGGCGTAACCGGCGGATTTACAGT
>CAZSTV010000425.1:0-2671 GCA_964609665.1 uncultured Acidimicrobiaceae bacterium | reverse complement strand
GCCGACAAACCACCTCGATGTCGATTCGGTGGCCTGGCTTGAACAGCAGTTGGTCAGCTGGCCCGGAGCGGTGCTGTTCGTCTCCCACGATCGGGACTTCATCGATGCGGTGGCGGAGCGGGTCATCGAGATCGCGTTCGGCACCTCATCGGAGTACATCGGTGGTTTCGCCGAGTTCGTCGTCGCCAGAGAGGAACGACTCGCCTCGCTTGAGGCAGCAGCGGCCCGCCAGGCGAAAGAGATTGAGCGTGTCGAGCGCTTCATCGAGCGTTTCCGCTACAAGGCAACCAAGTCGCGCCAGGTGCAGTCCCGGATCAAGACCCTGGAGAAGCTGGACAAGATTCAGGTGCCACAGGTTGCGGAACTCAAGCTGAAGTTCTCGTTCCCCGACCCGCCCCGCTCATCCCGTCTTGTCATCGAGATTTCCGACGCCGAGGTCGGGTACGAGGACACCCCGGTCCTCGACGACGTGAATCTGGTGGTGGAGCGCGGCCAGAAGCTGGCCCTCGTCGGACCGAACGGCGCCGGCAAGTCAACGCTGTTGAAGGTGATCATGGGGGAGCTCGCTCCGCTCTCCGGTTCGGCCAAGCTTGGCGCAAACGTTGACATCGCCTACTTCGCACAGCACCAGGTTGATGCGCTCGACCTCAACAAGACCGTCGAGCAGGAGTTCCGCCACAAAGTCGGGGAGCAGCCAAAGAACCGAAACATGCGGACGGTCCTTGGGTCGTTCGGGTTCTCCGGTGATGCGGTCGAGCGCCTCGTCGGTGACCTCTCCGGCGGTGAACGAACCAGGCTGGCCCTTGCCGAAATCATGTGCAACCCCGTCAACCTGCTGATCCTGGACGAGCCGACGAACCACCTCGATCTTCCAAGCTGCGATGTGCTCGAAGATGCGCTGAAGGTCTACCCCGGGACGGTCCTACTGGTCAGCCATGACCGCTATCTGATCCGCAACACCGCGGAGGAACTGATCACGGTCCGAGATGGCAAGGTGGTCCATCACGGCGAGGTGGATGAGGCGGTGTTGTCGCCCGGTACTGCCAGCATTGCGGCCGGTCCAACGTCGTCATCTTCACCCAAGACCGCCAAAGCGTCCGGCCGCAAAGCCGGCTCGGGAGCAGGTGGCGGCAAGAAGCGGAGCCAGAAAAACGGCACGGCCAGTGCAAGTAGCAGCGGCCGTAAGGGCGGTGGCGGCGGCAACACACGAGATCTCAGAAAGAACGTGAACCGCCTTGAGCGAAAGGCCGGGGATGCAGACTCCCTGGTCAAGGACCTCGAAGCCCGGTTGGCCGATCCCGATGTCTATGCCGACAAGGATCTGATGAACGACCTGATCGACCAGCACGAGACTGCAAAACGGCGAGCGGACCGGCTACTGGTGGAATGGGAAGAGGCGTCAACGGCGCTGGAGCGGGCCGAGAACAAGGCCTGAGCCCAGCGCCCTGGCTATTGGTCCAGAGATCCGGCTACTGCGTTGCGAGCGACCCACGGCCGTCGAGGGCGATGGTCCACTGCTGACCGGTGATGCGGTCGGCAACGGTGATGCGGCCGCTATCGATTGCCATCGGCGAGGCCGCGTCGTAGCGAATCCAGACTTTGGCGCTCGATCCTTCACCGAGATGGAGTGACGATGCGCGGGAACCGGCATCGGCAACCGAAAATGGAGCCAACGGCGGCGACACCACCTCAAGGTCGATGGCAACCCTTGCCTTGCTGGTGACCAGGATCGGCAGGGACCGAGAGGAGCCCGCCGCCACATCAAAGAAGCTCAGCACCGGTGTTTCGAGCTGTAGTGCAGACCACCCGGCTCGCTGCGTGCTGTCGGCTACCTCGGGTCGTGACCTTACTGTTGTTGTCTCCGCTGCCATGGGTGTGGTTCCCTCCACCGGGGATCTCGAGCATCCTCGAGATTCGCCTGTCACATTCAGTTACGTTTTGCTGTCGCGTTTTCGCCGTTCAAGTACTGAGCGCGTTGACCGGTCCGTGATACACGCGACGCTCCAAATTTCTTGGATATTTCGTTCTGGGCCACTGTCCCGGGGTGGTTCTCAGGCGTGTTCGGCGGCCGTCGCGAAACTTTTCCGGTTGTGTTAGCTGCCCAACAGACCCATCGGCAGGCCGATCGTAGGTTGAAGGCACAACGGGACGCAGAGGCCATGCCCTCTGCCACGCCGAAACCATGTGAGAGGGATCACACCATGTCGAAGTTGACGGAAAAGCCGGTCACGACAACTGAACTTCTGAGCAGCGCTGCCGCTGGGGACCAGAACAGCTGGAACGAGCTGTTCCGTCAGTTCAACCCGCTGATTCGCTCCGTGGTGTCCGGCTACCGATTGGACCACGACACCGCAGCCGACGTCTGCCAGACCGTCTGGATGCGAGCGTTCGAGTATGCAGACCGAATTCGCCAACCGGAGCGTCTCGGAGCCTGGCTGGTCACCACCGCCAGGAACGAAGCGCTTCGCCACATCAAACGACAGCAGCGAGCCCGCCCGAGCGGGGTCCTGGAAGAGGAAGCTGATCTCAATGCGCCATCGCCGGACGAGCGAGCAATCGACAGCGAGACGATGCAGGACGCCCTGGAAGCGTTCGGCCACCTGCCCGACGATTCCAAGAATCTCCTGCGTCTCCTCGTCGCATCGCCACCGCTGCCCTACAGCGAGATAGC
>CAZSTV010000424.1:0-2674 GCA_964609665.1 uncultured Acidimicrobiaceae bacterium | reverse complement strand
CATCTGGACCGCACCAGACGAGATGCCATGGTCGATGAGCTGACCGGGTTGTGGAACCGAAAGGGCATTACCGCAGACATCGGCCGGCGCCTCGCGGAGCGACAGCCAGCCGAATTGGTGGCGGTGCTGTTCTGCGACCTCGACCGTTTGAAGGTGGTCAACGATTCGCTTGGCCATGGCGCCGGTGACGAGGTGTTGCGGGTCGCGGCCCGTCGGTTGTCGACGATGGTCCGAGACCAGGACTCCATCGGTCGGTTCGGCGGTGACGAGTTTGTCATCGTGTCCTCCGGGTTGCCGACCATCAAGGACCTGGAGATCCTGGCCGGTCGCCTCGCCCGCTCGCTCCATCGTCCCACCGTGCTGGCCGACTCCTCCGCCCAGGTCGTCTCCGGAAGCATCGGTGTCGCCTGGGTCGGCGGCAGCGACTACGCCTCGTCCGGCGAGCTGCTGCGAGACGCCGACGTTGCGATGTATCGGGCCAAGCAGGACGGTGGCGGTCGCTACGCCATGTTCGACAGCTCACTCCGGGCTCACGCCGTCGCTCGCCTCGAACTTGAACAGGAGCTTCGTAAAGGTGTCAGGGACGGGCAGATCGAGGTGTACTACCAGCCGATCGTTGACCACCGGTCCGGTCAGGCCGACCGATTTGAGGCGTTGATTCGGTGGGACCACCCCGAACGGGGCGTGATCCGACCGACGGAATTCCTGTCGGTAGCCGCCGAGTCGATGTTGATCGTTGAACTTGGCGAGACCGTGTTGACCGAGGCCTGCCGTCAAGCGGTGGTGTGGACCGAGCAGCTTGGGCGACCGATAACCATCGCGGTCAACATCGCAGAACGACAGCTGCTCGACCTGAGCCTCGTCGACTCGGTCACGCGCGTCCTAGCGGCGAGCGGTCTGCCGCCGTCGCAGCTGGAGCTTGAGATTACCGAAGAGCTGATCATGGAACGGATTGATCAATCGCTGATCGTGCTCCGTCAGCTCGACTTGATTGGCATCGGGCTGGCCATCGACGACTTTGGGACCAGCCAGGCCTCGCTCAGCCAGCTGAAGAAGCTGGCCATGGTGTCCACGCTCAAAATCGACCGGTTGTTCGTCGAGGGCATCGCCTCCGACGACGTCGACCGCAAGATCGTGGCCGCGATCGTCGCTCTTGCCAACAGCGTTGGTATGTCGGTTGTCGCCGAAGGGGTGGAGACCGAGGAACAGGCTCACATCCTCGGCGAGCTCGGCGTGGACCATCTACAGGGCTTTCTGTTTGCACGACCCGGTCCCGCGGAAGAAATGGCCCACTTGCTCGCCCTCGACGCCGTGTAGGGGCATCGCCCTACATGTTGGCGAACTCGGTATTCGGCACCGGTAGGGCGCGCTCATAACTCATGTCCGGCGATCTGCCCGGCCATGAGTGCGAGGAGCGCAGCGATGTTCAGACCAAACATGTTGGCGATACCGGCGGCGGTCATTATCGGCGCCTTGGCGATAGTGACGGCATACGTCGCCACCGAACCAGGCGACGCTGCGGCGCCGTCGTTGGGCAGTGTTAACAGCGGTGTAGACGCTGATGTTGAGGCTGGGGGCAGTGAGGTCGGCTCTGCGTCTGAGGGTGCAACGGACTCGAACGAGGGCGGCGTGTTCTCCAACGTGCCGAGGGGTCTCGGCGACGATGGCGTCACCGACTCGGGCGACGCTCCGGAGAGCGATGATGCTGACGACTCCGACGCTGCCGATTCGAGCGGTGCTGGTTCCGATGACAGCGACAGCGACAGCAACGACAACACCGACAGCGACACAGATGACTCGGATTCAGACTCCGACTCGGATTCCGACTCGGATTCTGGTGATGCCGGTTCTGGGGACAGCGACACGGACACCGACGCCGGTGGCTCCGGTGGCGGTACAAGTACCCCTCCCGAGTCCGAGCCGACGGCACCCGTGTTCTCGTCGTTCTCGGTCTCCGACATCGATCCGTGCCCGGCGGTCGGCCCGCAGCCCGATCAGCCCGTCACCGTGTCCTGGTCGGTGCAGGGCGCTGACAGCATTTACCTGGCCATCGACAACGAGTTCGGCCCGTACGAGAGCGGTCTGGCTGCCTCGGGCAGCCTTGAGGTTCCCGGGCCCGGCTGTATTGAACCGAACACGTACTACGTCGTCGCCGAGAACTCGGTGGGGCGGACGGTTCGCCAAAAGACTCGGACCCCGGTCATCGAAGAGGCGCCGGTCGAACCTGAGCCGGACCCGGTCGAGGCCCCAAGCTTTGCTTCGTTCTCAGTGTCGGCCGTCGAGCGATGCGACACCGCAGAAGGACCGGCTCCCGGTCCGGTCACGGTGTCATGGAGCGTCGAAGGCGCTGACAGCATCTACGTGGCCATCGACAATGAGTTCGGGGCGTACCAGGACGGCCTGGCCGCCTCGGGCAGCCTGCAAGTACCTGGCCCGTCATGCTTCGACGACAACACGTACTACGTCGTTGCCGAGAATGAGGGCGGCCGGGTGGTCAAACAGATGACACGGTCTGCAAAGCCCCAACAGGACTCACTGGTCGGGTCGTAAGGCCGGCGGCCCGTCCGCCACCCCTACATGTACGCCTACGTCGGTTCGGCGGTGTTCTCGACCTGGGCCTTGGGCGGCCCAAACCCCCACGTGGGGTGGGGGCGCGCCACCCCCCCCCGCGGGT
>CAZSTV010000423.1:0-2715 GCA_964609665.1 uncultured Acidimicrobiaceae bacterium | reverse complement strand
GCTCAATGTCGGTACCGGTGCCGGCCCCGTACTGAATCCGCTTGTAGTGGTTGTAGACGGCGACCGAGAGAATTTTCTTGGCGGCGTCTTGCCCGACGATGTAGTTGTCGAGGAACTCCCGGATCTCCCGAGGCTTCAGGAGGTCATCAAAGGAGAGCTCTGCGCCTTCTGCGAGCTCCTCTTCGATGATTTCGTTGCAAAGATCGATGCATTCGTCGCAGATGTAGACACCTGGACCGGCAATCAGCTTCTTGACCTGCTTCTGCGACTTCCCGCAGAACGAGCACTTGAGTAGCTCGCCGCCTTCTCCGAACTTTGCCACGTTGGTATCCCCTAGGTTCCGTAGCCGATCGGCCCGGCTGCTGGCCGGAACCTATGGTCGAATGTGCTGGGACAATCGATGCCATCGGCGGTGGTCATCATCACGGTGTTCTTCATGGTGTTGGAGCACTGGCTGGGCTTAGCCGCTCCAACGGCGAAATCGGTTTCGCCTGTGCGAGGCACTACTACGACTCCACAGCCCGAATGGGGCCACTGGTGTCGACGGCGTCCCGCTCAGCGATCACTTCATCTATGATGCCGTATTCTTTGGCCTCTCGCGCAGTCATCACGAAATCACGGTCCGTGTCCTCGGCAATCTTTTCGATTGGCTGACCGCTGTGGCGGGCCAACATCTCTTCAAGTGCGGTCTTGAGCCGCTCGATTTCGTTGGCGGCGATCTCCAGGTCGGAGACCTGACCCTGAGCGCCGGTGTATGGCTGGTGAAGCAAGACCCGGGCGTTCGGCAGTGCGAGACGCTTCCCGGGGGCGCCGGCGGCCAGCAGGATGGCGGCGGCCGAGGCAGCCTGTCCAAAGCAGATGGTTGCCACGTCAGGCTTGATGTAGGTCATGGTGTCGTAGATGGCGAACATGGCGTTCACGTCTCCACCGGGACTGTTTATATAGAGGCTGATGTCCCGATCGGGGTTCTCAGACTCAAGGTGCAGCAGCTTGGCGCACACCAGGTTGGCCACATCGTCATTGATGGGCGTGCCAAGGAACAAGATGTTGTCCTTGAGCAGGCTTGAGAACAGGTCACGGCCGACTACGCCACGAGGGGTGTCCTCGTAAATGGTCGGGATGGTGTAGCTGTTCACCGGAAGGTGGTGGTGGGTCACGTCTTAATCCTCTTCGGACTGTTCTTCGTCAGGCATTTCTAGCGCATCTGCGCTCACGGTTTGGCCATCCTCATCGACAAGTTTTGCCCGTTCGGTAAGCCAATCCAGAGTCTTCGTCTTCAACAGGTCCGCCTTGACCGCTGAAAGCTGCCCGGCCTCGACAAGTTCTTCACGAACTTCGGGGACGGACCGCTCAAACCGCTCTGCGACCTCTTCAAGTTCTTCGTCCAGTTCCTCGTCGGTTACCGCAATCGACTCCTGGGCGGCGATGGCTCGCAGCGCAAGATCGAGCTTTGCCGACATGGCGGCCTGGGTGCGGACCTCGGCCAGCATGGACTCGTTGTCCTGGCCGCTGAACTGCATGTACTGCTCAAAGCTGATGCCCTGGGCCTGAAGGCGCATGGCCATGTCCTGGATGCGGGACTCGACCTCGCCGTCGATCATGGCGGAGGGGACAAGCTCGTCGTCGACCTTCTCAGAGATCTGCTCGGCAAGCTTGTTGCGGCGCACCGTCTGAGCCTGGGCGATGCGGGAGCGACTCATCTTCTCCCGGTAGTCGTCCCGGAGCGCTTCGAGGGTGTCGAACTCTGAGTTCTCAGAAATCCACTCGTCGGTGGGTTCCGGCAGGACCGTTTCCTGTACCTCGGTGACGGTGATCGAGAACTCGATGGCGTCGTCCTCTTCCTCGTCAGGGTGGGCGGCAGTGAACGTCAGCTCATCTCCCGCTGAGGCGCCGAGGAGGTTCTCGTCGATCTCGTCGATGCCGGTGGCGCCGCTGCCGACCTCATAGTTGTAGTCATCGGTGGTCATGCCGGGGATCGGCTCGCCTCCGTGGACTGCGGCGATGTTGATGACCACCTTGTCGCCTTCGGCGGCGGCACGGTCAACCGTTTCGAGGTCTGCGAACTGGCCACGCATGCGGTCAACGGCCTCGTCGAGGTCTTCGTCGCTGACCTCGATGGCGGGAAGCTCGATCTCCACCTCTTCGTAGTCGGCCACTTCGACGGTCGGACGGACCTCAACAACGGCGTCAAAGACCACGAGGCCTTCTTCTTGACCGCTGGTGATGTCGATCTCCGGTGGAGCGATGACGTCAACGTCATGCTCTTTCACCGCGTTCGAATAATAGGTCGGTAGCGCTTCGCGGAACGCCTCGTCCCGGGCGTAGCCCTGGCCGATACGTGCCTCAAGCACCTTGCGGGGAGCCTTGCCCGGGCGGAACCCCGGCAACCTCACCTCTTGGGCTAGGCGGGAGAAGGCAGCATCGAGGTCTTTTTCGAACTCGGCCTCCTCAAGCTCGACCACGACCTTGACCTTGTTACCTTCGAGTGTCTCAACGCTGGATCTCACTGGTTGAAGTGTACCCACCGCAACTCACCCCGCGACGACTCAGCAGAAGGCGGCGCGGAGAGCGGTGGTCGCGGTTACGATGGTGGCCGTAGTGAGACCGGGATGTGGCGCAGTTTGGCTAGCGCACCTGCTTTGGGAGCAGGGGGTCGGGAGTTCAAATCTCCCCATCCCGACAAGTAACTAGGGGGTTCCGCCGACCCACCTAGGG
>CAZSTV010000422.1:0-2721 GCA_964609665.1 uncultured Acidimicrobiaceae bacterium | reverse complement strand
AGCTGGGCCAACCGGTTCGGCCCGGTCAGCTCGCCCAGTTCCTCGAACAGCTCCAGCACACCGCCGTAATTCGCGATGGCCACGGCGATCAGCGGCGTCGGTTCGCCGAGGTCGGTTGTCGGCTCCAGCCGCTCCACCTGGGCTGCTTCCAGCAATCGGCGGCGTCGGTCCAGCTCGGTTTCGAGCAGCTGGATGGTCCGCAGCAGACGCTCGTCGTCATCGGCGTTCACGTAGCCCCCGGCGTGAGGGAGTTGGCGAAGCGCGGCCAGCGAACCGGCGAAGTCAAGCACGTACACGTGGAACTCATCCGCGCTGTGGCGGTGGGCAAGGCCGAGAACGACGGTGGCAACCGCAGAGGCCGCTATGCCGGGCTCGATCCCGTAGAACACCACGTTCCCATCGTTTGGTGACCACCATGCCGGCGTCTGGCACTGGTCATCGGGCAGATCGATCAGCCCGAACGGCGTAGACCACGGCCGCGTCAGTGGTGCGCCTTCGCGTTGATCGTCGCCGAGGGTCAACAGGTCTTCTGCCGACAGTTCGAGCGGTAGCGGGTCCGGCCACGGAACTCTGGGGTCGGCCAACCCAAGCGCTACCTGGGCGTGGCAGGCCGCTTCGACGTAGCGGGCAAGGTCGTCGGGGCCTTCAACGTCAAACGACGGGCCTTCGGGCCCGGCGGCCGGGGTCAGCAGCTCAAACGTGTCGAGATGCAGGGTCGGTCCGACCGTCTCGCCGGTCGAGACCGAGACCAGCGCCGTCTGGAAACCGATCAGCTCGCCCGCTCCGAACCGGGCGAACGCCCGACCGGGATGGCGGCGGTCGATCTCGGCTGCGGCCTTGCCCCCGATGACGTCCATCGAGTCGCCGTCGTCTTGGACCCGAAGCGCGATCCGCAGGTTGGTGTTGGCCCGAATCTTGGCGTCGACAACGCCGGTCGGCCGCTGTGTGGCCAGCACCATGTGGATGCCGAGGCTCCGTCCTCGCTGGGCCACGTCGATCAGCGACGCCATGAAGTCCGGCAGCTCGGCCGCCAACGTTGCAAACTCGTCGACGACGATCAGCAGCCGGGGCAGCGGTTCCGCATCATCCGGGAGGTCGGTCACGTTGCTGACCCCGGCGTCTCGCAGCCGGTGTTCCCGGTGCTTCAGTTCGGCCTGCAAGCACCGTAGTGCTCTGGCCGAGAGGTGCTCGTCGAGGTCGGTCACAACCCCAACGTTGTGTGGCAGGTCGGCGAACACGTCAAACGCGCCGCCCCCCTTGAAGTCCACGAGTACGAAGGTGACCCGGTCCGGTCCATAGCGCGCTGCCAACGACACAATCATGGTGCGCAGCAGCTCGCTCTTGCCCGCCCCGGTCGTCCCCGCGACGAGGGCGTGCGGTCCGTCCCGTATGAACTCGACCTCCAGTGGCCCATCTTCGCCGGCGCCGAGCAGCGACAGGCAGCCGTCTGGCGGGTCCGCCCACGACGCCTGCAGTTTCTCACCACTTGGCTCGACGCCGAGGATCTCGGTCAGTAGGGCATGGTCGGGGAGTGACGCCGCTCTCGTCGGTGAGTCGGGGTCGACAAATCGGGCCAGCGAGCGGCTGAGGTCAACCATGGTGTCGCGGTGAGCGAACGCCCCGATCACACCGGGCAGGCGTCGACCCGAGCCGACGTCGACCACCTCGACCGTGCCGCTTCGCACATCGATGGCGCAGTATGAGGTGCAGAATGACGGCAACGCCTCGACGGTGTCGGCAAGTACAACGGCCCGGCCGTTCATGCGGGGAAACCTGGCGGCGAGTGGGCGTACACCTCCTTTGACGATGGCATCGGCGTCGACAAGTACCACCGGTACCGGTGTCTCAATCACCTCTTGGCGCGACGACAAGAATGCCTGCTTCTCCGGTTCGGTCAGGAGCTGTGACGCCACCGCTTCGGCGTCTTCGGGGCTGGTGGCAATCCTGAACGAGCCGGTTTCGTCCACCAGGTGGGGGAGCCATTTCAGGTGGTCCCAGAAGCGGGCCGAATGGTCGTCCAGGAACGCGGCGAGCATCACGTCGCCCGGGCCGTGTTCCGCAACGAGGTGGCTGACCAGCGTTGCTGCCATCGCCCGCCGTGTCTCGGCCGGACCGATGATGCCAACCGCCAGGCCGTTGCACAGGTCAACTGCAAATGGGCTCATCGGCAGCGTCGACGCGTTGGTCACCGCCGCCTCCATTTCCGGGCTGGCCAGCTCGCCGATGACCTCGGGTTCCCACGCGACCGGGCCAATCCCGATCACGGGATGCAGGAAGTCGCTGTGGGTGCTGCGAACACGCCATAACGATGGATGTCCGGTCCGAGCGATCTCGGCCAGTTCCGCCAAGTCGGGCCGGGCCGCCCGACGTTGGGTGGCGGCTACCGCCCGCCGTTGGTCGAGCTGATCGATAAAGGCGAGCAGGTCCTCCCGCATGGTCTCGGCGTTTCGGGCCAGCGCCTTTCGTTTGCGACGTTTGCCGTCATAGTTCCGGCCGACGGCCGTTATCGGGGACAGCAACGAGAACATCAGGAAGAAGGGGCTGAAGAGCAGGGCCATTGCAATGCCGACCGGGAGTGGCAACAGCATCAGCAGCCACGACAGGGGTTCAGGGTCCCGCGGCTCGGGAGGCAGCGAGGGCGCCAGCACCGGCTCAACCCGCTCTTGTTCAAGGACCCTTGGCGCCCGGATGAAGTCGGTGCGGCGGCGCCGTCCCTGAAGG
>CAZSTV010000421.1:0-2763 GCA_964609665.1 uncultured Acidimicrobiaceae bacterium | reverse complement strand
CCCCTGGTTTGTGCCGGCCAGTCCGACCGCGGCATGCAGTTCTGTGCCGAATACGGCGACTACCAGTTCATCATCGGCACCTCCGACCTGGACGTCGTCCGTGGCGACGCCGCCAGGCTGCAGGAAGCAGCCGCGGTGAGCGGCCGTGACGTCGGGATCTACGTGCTGTTCCAGATCACCATGGGTGACACCGATGCCGAGGCCGAAGCCAAGTGGCAGAGCTACAAAGACGGCGCGGACCTCGAAGCCATCAAGTTCATGACCGGCCAGGCCGAGTTGGACACCGCAGGCGCCACCGCGGACAAGATCACCGAGATGCAGCAGGCGTTCAACCTGAACATCGGCGCCATCGCGGGAAGCCACGCCACCATCGCCGCCAAGCTCGACGAGGTGGCAGCGATCGATGGCGTCAAGGGCGTCATGTGTGTCTTCGATGACTACCCGGTGGCAACCCAGGAGTTCGGCGAGAAGGTCATGCCGCTCATGGAGTCACGCAAGTAGCGAAGGCTGGTTACCTCTCAGCTTTCAGCTGTATATCTCAGCTTTCAGCTGTGGCCTTTATGCCGGCCAGGGTGTCGGACATGGCGCTTCGCACCTGTTCCGCCCTGCCGGCAAGCCGCTCGGCCGACGCGTCGACCAACGTTGGCGGGAGCTGCTCCACATCCCAGACCTCGGTGAGCGTTGTTGGGTTCGAACCCGACATCCGGTATGACCAGCGCACGAACGGCGCCTCAGCTTCTCCGGTGATGAACTGAAACTCGGTCCCGGGCTCGGCCTTTGTCACCTGGCACACGACCGCCCATTCCCGCTCGCCGATCCGGTTGACACCCTCAAACCGATCGCCGACCTGACCGCTGCCGTCGTCGAGCCACTTGCCGCCGGTGTTCTCCGGACTCCATTCGCCCATCCTGGCCAGATTGGATACCAGTTCGTAGACCTCGTCCGCCGAAGCGTCGATCGCCACCGTCTCTTCGTGGTACATGCCTTCAACCGTCATCGTTCAACTCCTTGGGCTTCATTGCTACCTCGCAGCATTAGAGCACGACAGCAGGTCTGGACACCTAAAGGACGGTGAATCAAAGAACGGTGACCGTTCCCGCCTCGCCGTCGACTTCCACTTCGGCCCCGTCGGGGATCTGCAGCGTTGCGCCGTCAACGCCAACCACACAGGGAATGCCAAGTTCGCGGGAGACGATCATCGAATGGCTCATCGCCGCGCCGATCTCAACCACCACCGCGGCCGCGGGCACGAACAGCGGGGTCCACGCCGGGTCCGTAAGCGGGGCCACCAGCACGTCGCCCGGCTGCAGCGCGGCGGGATCGCTTGGATCAACCACCACTCTGGCCCGACCGCGGGCAACGCCCGGAGCCCCAGGTCCGCCGCGAAGTACCGTGCCTGAAGTGGCCGCGTCGGCTGTGGTTTGGCGCGGTTCCCACGTGGAAGTTGGAGGCGGCTTGTTGCCCGTGGCCGACGTGTCGAATGCGAACGGCGGTTGCAGCCCCAGCAGTTCGGTGTAGTCGGCCCGCCGCTCCTCAATGGTTGCCACCATCGAGGGAGGGTCCGCCATGTACGCCTCAAATTCGGCCTTGCCCAGCAGGAGCGGTCCGGTCTGGTCCCCGACCCCACCCTTTTCATGAGCCCGCCGTAGCAGTTCGAGGAAGGCGTGACGGCCAAGTTGGTTGCCGCGAATCACCTGGTTCTTCGACTCTTCACGGGCCCGCGACCACAGGGCAGTGCTGGCAATGGCCCTGTCGAGCTGTCGGCCCCGCCAGCCAAGCCTTGACTTTGCCTCGGCGACGGCCTGCTCGCGTTCGGCGGCCATCCGCTTCTGCTGGGCGATGGGTGACCGCTCCGGGTCGACGCCCCGCATGTTGTCGATCGCGGCCCGTGCCAGCTCGGGGAACGCCGCCCAGTCTCGACCCATCAGCGAAAACTCGTTTGGGCCACGGTGGCCGTGGCGTTCGAGGAAGGTGGCGAAGGCGGCGTCGAACTGATCATCCGGCGTCTCGTTGGCCAGCACCCACATCTCCCTGGCCGGTTGGGCCGAGACCACATCACCAATCCCGGTGGTCAACGTGACCGCCAGGTTGGGGTTGCCAAGCCTCTTCTCGCAGAGGTCGGTCAGGCCGCCCGCGGCGATGGTGGCCTGCATGGTGTTGATGACATGGCTGGAAATGCCGAACTCCCATTCCTCATCGAGGCCTCTGAGGATGTAGTGCCACAGCTCGTCGTTCGGGGCGTCCATGGAAGGTGCGGCCGCTCGGAAGGCGTCGGCTCGTCGCCGCATCTCATCCACCAGTGGCACCGACTTGGCCCGCATTGTCCGCAGCGCGGTCTTGATCACCGAGAGCGTGGCCTTGAGGTTCTTGTCGCCAGGTCCCGGCTGGTAGCCCGGGACGTCTGCGTCGCCGAGAAACTGGACGTCGATGACATCCGCCCCGAGGCCAGGGGTCCGGACGCCGAGCAACCGCATCAGGCTCGCATTGAAGTACGCGTACCCGCCGAACACACCCATGACCACAAACTCGCCCGGGCCGTAGTCCGACTCCACGGCGAAGCCGATCGTTGACGCACCTGTCCGCCATGCTCGCTCACTGGCGAGGCCACCGAGGTCCCACTCAAGAGGCAGGACGACATCCGGGTAGACCTCTCCGATATTGCCCCTGGTGTAGATCGGCCACCGCTGCGATGGCTCATTGTCCGCCGGCCACTCGATATCGCGCATGCCAGAGCATAACTCTCGAATCCAGCTCGACAGATCT
>CAZSTV010000420.1:0-2804 GCA_964609665.1 uncultured Acidimicrobiaceae bacterium | reverse complement strand
CGCAGCACCCGGGTGGTGCCTCGAATGCCTGGCACCACCGGCAGGATGAGGCGGTCCAGCTCAGCGGTCAAGATGTCCTCCATGTAGGGGAAGAGCATGGCCAGCAGCCCGCCGAGTACCACCGCTCCCGGGTTCAAGACGTTGACCATCCCGGCAATGCCAAACGCCAGCCAGCGCCCGTGTGCGGCGATGCCTTCCAGGACCACCTCATCGCCTTCGGCGGCAGCGTTGATGAGTTTGGTCAGCGCTTCTCGTCCGCCACCGGCCGGGAACCCGGCACGCTCGAGTAGCGCTTCTTCGCCGATCTCGGTTTCGAGGCAGCCAACGGCACCACACCGGCAGGTGCGGCCGTCGCGTCGTACGGGGATATGGCCGACCTCCCCCGCAAAACCGTTACGACCGGTCAGCAGTCGACCGTCGGCGATGATGCCGCCACCAAACCCGACCTCGCCGGTGAGGTACAGCAAGTTTCGGGTACCGGCCACCGCGCCCCGAAGGCTTTCGGCCAGCGCTCCGAGATTGGCCTCGTTCGCAATCTCGATGGGAAACTCCGGCTCGAACAGCGTTTCAAGTCTGCTGATCACGTCAACCTCGACCCACCCGAGGTTTGGGGCGAGCACGACGGACTTGTCGTCTTTGCGAACGAGGCCTGGCACAGCAACGCCAAGGCCGAACAGGCGACATGACGGTTCCAATGACTTGCGGACCGATTCAATCAGCTCGATGGAATCGCCGATGGTTTGTTCGACCGACCTTGAGGCGTTCTCGCGACGGACCGACCGCAGGACGGTGCCTCCGAGTCCGACGGCCATGACGCCGATCGAGTCGACCATCATGTCGAGGGCCAGTACCGCGTTGCGGGCGCTGTCCGGGGTGACGATGGGCGATGGTCGTCCAGGGCTGCCGTCCGGCTCGGGGGCCTGCTCAAAGACGAGGCGCCGCTGTTCGAGGTCTGCAACCAGAGCGGCGACGGCGGTTCGAGTCAGCCCGGTTCGTTCCACCAACGCTGATCGGGAGGCCGGTCCGGAGCGATGCAGTTCCCGCAGAATCGTCGACAGGTTGGTGGTCCGTACGGCCTCGCTTCGAAGTCCCGGACGTCGGTTCCCAGTCATTGATCGGCCCCCTCCTGTCGACGAAAGCCCCTTTTGGGCACGTGAATAACAATTACCCAGTGCAGCGCCCGGATGTCCCTCACCTACGAAAAGCATAGGGCGGAATCGCACTGTTGGTAGGGGTTTGCCGGATCCCCGTGCCCTGAGGGCTCTCCCGTTGTTGGGCGGACGAGCCGTTACCCATTCGTAAGACCTGTTGACATTCTTCGGTTCTTTGTTCAATAGTATGACAAACAGCTTCGAAGCCTGGCGGGTGTCTCGCGGCGAAGCACAACATCAACCTTGTGGGGAGTGAACTGCATGAAGAAATCTTGGAGAGCATTTTTGGCGATCGTGGCAGCCTTGGCGCTGACGGCGGCCGCATGTTCGTCGGACGACGACGACGTGGCTGACGCAGAAACCGAGGAGGAATCTGCCGCCGCTGACAACGACGACGCTGGCTCGGACGACAGGTCCGACGAAACTGACTCTGGTGACGACGCCGACGCCGGCTCGGATGATGGGACCAACAAGGTCGGGTTCATCCTGCCCGACTCCGCCTCATCAGCTCGGTGGGAAGCTTTCGACCGACCACTGATCGAAGCCGCCTGCGACGACGCTGGGCTGGAGTGCCTCATCCAGAACGCCGAGGGTGACAAGGACAACATGGCGACCATCGCCGATCAGATGATCGCTGACGGCATTGGCGTGCTGGCCATCGTGAACCTGGACAGCGAGTCCGGTGCGGCCATTCAAGAGAAGGCAGCGGCGGCCGGTGTGAAGAACATCGACTATGACCGCCTGACCCTCGGCGGCGCGGCCGACGTCTACGTGTCGTTTGACAATGTGTCGGTCGGGACCGCCCAGGGCGAGGGCATCATCGAGTGCTTCGCCGGTGACACCGATGGCAAGAACATCATCCAGCTTCACGGCTCACCGACTGACAACAACGCAACGCTGTTCCGTGAGGGCTACCAGGCCGCCATCGCCGATGCCGGTTTCAACACCGTCGCCGAAGAGGCAGTGCCAGACTGGGACAACGCTCAGGCCGGCGTGATCTTCGAGCAGCTGCTTACCTCGGTCAACGGTGAGATCGACGGCGTCATCGCCGCAAACGACGGACTGTCCCTTGCATCCCAAGCGGTACTGGCCGACAACGGACTGTCCCTGCCGATCACCGGCCAGGACGCCACCGTTGACGGACTTCGAGCGATCCTTCAGGGCTCGCAGTGCATGACCGTGTACAAGCCCGTCGTCGAAGAGGCGAACAGCGCAGTGGCCGCAGCGGCCGCGCTACTCAGCGGCTCGGACCTTCCAGCCAACGCCACGATCAACAACGAGAACGGCGACATTCCTTACGTCCAGGCTCAGATCCAGTCCATCTTCATCGACGACGTGAAGGTCCCGGTTGCAGACGGATTTGTTTCTGTCGAGGACGTGTGTGACGGCATCGAAGACCTGTGCGCTGAGCACGGCGTCGGCTAGTAGCCAAGCACACCAACAACTGTGTTCCTCCCCGGGTCCGGTCCGGGGAGGAACACATCTTGGACAGGAGAGAATATGGACGGGGTCACCCCCCTTCTGCAGGTGTCCCGAGTGAACAAGACGTTCGGGTCGGTGCACGTGCTGCGCGACGTTGACTTTGCGGTGTACCCGGGAACGGTCTCGGCCTTGATCGGCGCCAACGGTGCCGGAAAGTCGACGTTGGTCAAG
>CAZSTV010000419.1:1589-2855 GCA_964609665.1 uncultured Acidimicrobiaceae bacterium | reverse complement strand
GCCGGTTGTTGCTTAGCGAGCGTCAGCGAGCGGCACGAACGGCCAAGAACCGGCGCAGCCGGTTGTTGCGTAGCGAGCGGCACGAACGGCCAAGAACCGGCGAAGCCGGTTGTTGCTTAGCGAGCGTCAGCGAGCGGCACGAACGGCCAAGAACCGGCGAAGCCGGTTCTTGCTTAGTGAGGAGCGTCAGCGACGAACGGCATTTTCCCCGAGCAACATACGCAGCTCGGGCATCAGGCCGTTTCCAGCGTCGACGCAGTAGGCGTCGGACAGTCTGATGGACTGCTCATCGCTGAGGTGAATGTAGACCGGCGACTCTCCCCCGTGTTCTGACAGAATCGCTTTGAGCCGCTCGATAAGATCGTCGGACAGCTGGTTTGGTCGGATCTCCAACCGCAGTGGTGGCGCGGCGCCGAGCAGGTCGGCGTCGAGCACCTCGATGGCCTGGGCCATGAGTTTCGGTTGATCATCTCTGCGGTCCACTCGGCCGCGAATGATGACGATGCGATCGTCCTCGAGCAGGTGGCCGTAGTCGGCGAAGGTCCGAGGGAAGACCATGGTTTCCACCGAGTCGGTGAGGTCTTCGAGAACGAGCACTGCCATGAGGTCGCCCTTGCGGGTCCACTTCTTCTGGAGGCCGGTCACCACGCCGCCGATGGCGACCATCTGGCCCTCTTCAACGTCACCCAGGTCGGCGATGGTGTCTTCGGCCTTGCGGCGCAGCGCACCCTCGATGCCCATGAGCGGGTGGTCCGACACGTACAGCCCGAGCATTTCCTTTTCGAAGGCGAGCCGCTGGGACTTGTCGAACTCCTCGGTGCCGATCTTTGGCCGGTCATCGAACGATGGCGCTGCCGGGTCTTCGTCGAGAGCCCCAAACAGGGTTTGCACTCCCATGTCGTGCTGTCGGCGGGCGGCAACCGTCTGGTCGATGATGCCCTCAAAGGCGAGAAGGAGCGCCTTGCGTGGGTGGCCAAGTGAGTCGAAGGCGCCGGCTTTGATCAGCGATTCCAGAGTGCGTTTGTTCAGCACCTGGTAGTCGACCCGCTCGCAGAAATCGAGGAAGCTCTCGAACGGGCCGTTCTCGGTCCGCTCAGCGATGATCAACTCGACCAGAGCCTCGCCGACGTTACGGACGGCGGACATGCCGAACGGAATGGCGTTGTAGTCGCCGCCCTCGGGGTCCGGAATGGACGTGAAGTCAACCTCGGACCGATTCACATCGGGAACGAGAACGTTGATGCCAAGCTGGCGGCACTCGTTGAG
>CAZSTV010000419.1:0-1579 GCA_964609665.1 uncultured Acidimicrobiaceae bacterium | reverse complement strand
GGTAGATGCCGGCCTTTTCCAGGTTGGACTTCACGCTGGTGAGCAGGCAGGCGAGATACTCAACCGGGTAGTTCGCCTTCAGGTAGGCAGTCTGGTAGCTGACGAAGCCGTAGCCGTACGAGTGGCTCTTGTTGAAGGCGTAGTCGGCGAACGGCTCCATGGTGTCGAACAGTTCTTCGCCGAGTTCTCGGCCATACCCCTGCTCTTCACAACCGTCGACGAAGCCCGCCCGCTCGGCCTGAATCTTCTCGCGGATCTTCTTACCCATGGCCTTGCGGAGGTTGTCCGCTTGGGCCAGGTCATAGCCGGCAAACTTCTGTGCCAGCTGCATCAACTCTTCCTGGTAGATGCAGAGGCCGTAGGTGCCGCCCAGGATTTCCGATGCGTGCATGTTGGCCGCCATCGGGCCCGGCCGGTACAAGGCGACGAGGGCGGCAACGTCTTCAAATTCGGTTGGCGCCATGGAGCGCATCAGCGCCCGCATGGGGCCGGACTCCAACTGGAAGACGCCGATTGAGCGACCCTCCCGCAGCAGTTCGTAGGTTGGTTCGTCTTCGAGCGAGACATTGTCAATGTCCACGACGTCGCCGGTGACCTGTTCGATGAGAGCGAGCGTGTCGGAGATGACGTCCAGGTTCCGCAGACCGAGGAAGTCCAATTTCAGCAGACCGAGGTCCTCCACGCCGTGCATCTCGTACTGGGTGACGACAGGTGCGTCCTCAATGTCCTTGCCGGCTTCCGGCTTGCGCTGGATCGGCAGGTAGGTGGTGAGCGGTTCTTTGGTAATCACCACGGCGGCGGCGTGGATGCCGTCCTGGCGCCGCATGCCTTCAAGCCCGCGAGCCACGCGTACCACCTCGGCCACGTCGTTGTCGCTGTCAACCATGCCTCGCAGCTCGGCGGCTGCCTTATAGCCATCGGCGTACTTCGGGTTCTCCTCGAAGCAGTACTTGAGCGGGGTGTCTCGGCCCATGACCAGCGGCGGCATGGCTTTGGCCACCTTGTCACCGACGACGTAGGGGTAGCCAAGCACCCGGGCCGCATCGCGTACAGCGGCTCGGGCCTTGATCTGGGAGAAGGTCACGATCTGCGCCACGTGATCCCGGCCGTAGCGTTCCGCCATGTAGCGGATCATCTCGTCCCGGTAGCGGGAGTCGAAGTCCATGTCGATGTCGGGCATCGAGATACGGCTGGGATTCAGGAATCGCTCGAACAGCAGGTCGTACTTGATGGGATCGAGGTCGGTGATCCAGAGCGTGTACGCCACCGCGCAACCGGCCGCCGAACCACGACCCGGGCCGACGCGAATGCCCTTGTCCCGGGCGTGACGAATGAGGTCCCACGTGATGATGAAGTATGACGAGAAGCCCATGTCCCGGATGACCTTGAGCTCGAACATCAGACGGTCGGTCACGGCGTCGGAGAGGTCGTCGCCCCACCGCTTGCGGGCACCCTCCATGGTCAGGTGGAGCAGGTAGTCGTCGTCGTTGTCGAAGCCGTCGGGCAGCGGGAAGCTCGGCAGCTGTGGTTCGCCGAACTCGATCTCCACGTCGCACCGCTCGGCGATCCACAGCGAGTT
>CAZSTV010000418.1:0-2885 GCA_964609665.1 uncultured Acidimicrobiaceae bacterium | reverse complement strand
GGTGGAGGTGGAGGAGGGACGTGGATCGATGAAGATTCGACTAGCTGAACCAGGCGATGAGATGGATATCCGTGACTGCGTTCGCAGCGCGTACGAACTGTACGTGGAGCGCATGGGCAAGGAGCCCGCACCGATGCTCGATGACTACGCCGCCCTCATCGAGCGCGGCGTCGTCAGCGTCGCCGTCTCCGATGAGTCGCTTGTCGGCCTCATCGTTGGGTGGCCACGAGACGACCACTTCTATGTCGACAACATCGCCGTTTCCCCCGATGCCCAAGGCACCGGCGTGGGAGCCACGTTGCTCTGTCACGCCGATGCGATGGCTCTCGCTGCAGACCGGACCGAAGTCAGGCTGTATACCAACGAGGCAATGTCGGAGAACATCGGCTACTACCCGCGAAAGGGTTTCGTCGAGACTCACCGAGCGGTCGAGGCCGGCTACAACCGGGTGTATTACACGCGTTCAGTCCCGGCGCCCTAGCCATGGGAGGCGGCGCTTTCACGATGACGAGCCGCCCCGAGTAGCAATAGCCCAAGCAGCATCATGATTGCGGCGAAGACCGGCACGGTGGTTGAGTCCGCACCGGTGAATGCCAGCTCCGGTGGCGCCGGGTGTGCGACGCCCGCGTCGACCCCGCGAACGTCATCGCCGACGTCCACGCCAATGATCCCTGTCATGCCGTTCCCGTCCGCATCGTCGTCGTTTCCCCCGCCAGGGGTAAGCGACGTCCCGTCGGGTGCGGTGAACCGAAGGCGATAGTCGCCGGGCGCCACATCAAACTGAAACTCGCCATCGGCGCCGGTGGTGGTGACGATCGGCTCGCCATGCGCGTCCAGCACCGGGTTGCCGCCCTCATCCAACAACTCGACCGTTGCACCCGGACGAACCTCTTCGTCGGAGTCCTGGACCCCGTCTTTGTCGACGTCGTTCCAGACGACGCCTCCGATGGTCGCCACCGGACGCTCACCCAAGTAGTGCGAGTCATCGCTGTCGCTCACCGGCGGGATCGGCTGACCGGCGGTTGTCAACGGTTGAACGTAGCCTGTGGGATCGGTCGGCCATGTGGTGGCGTCAGCGGGGTCGCAGCCACAGGTGGCGACGTCCGGCAGCGCGGGCGCCGCGGCAACCGCTGCGGTGTTCATGTAGGCGCTGCTGCCGGCAACGCCGGTGGCCCGACAGCTCACCACGGCCCCGGGCAGCAGCAGCGGAATGACGTTGCTCCCATCCAACCTCGCGTCGCCATCGACGTCGCAGTCGACGGTCACCGAGGCATCGGAGTCGGTCACCGTTGCGTCCAGTAGCGCGGTGTCTCCGCTGTTGGTCACCACGTAGGTCCAGGTGATGTCGGCTCCTTCGACGATGGTCTCACCGGGCGCTGCATCGGATTGCACGCCGTTGGTGTCCTTTTCAACGTCGACCGCCGGTCCCACTCCGGTGTAGTGGGAATCATCAGCGTCGCTGACCGACGTGCCCTGGTTGGTCACCGGGTCGACGTGGACAGCGTAGGAACCGGGTTCGGTCGGCCAGGTCGTCGGATCGGTCGGGTCGCATACGCAGCTTGTGATTGAGCGGGCCATGTCGCCGGTGACCAAGGCCGTGTTCATGTACGGTCCAGCCTTGGCGGATCCGGTTGCCTCACAGGTGACAGACTCGCCGGGCACGAGCAGCGCAATGGTATTCGTGCCGTCCAACGTGGTGTCACCATCGACGTCGCAATCGACGACGACGGTCGGGTCCGAGTCGGTCACCTCGGCGTCGAGCAGCCCCGCGGTGCCGGTGTTCGTCACCACGTACGTCCAGGTGACGCCCTGACCCTTGGTCAACTGTTCACCCGGCCCCGTATCGGATTGGACTCCGTTAGTGTCCTTCTCGATATCGATCCCGGGGGTCAGATCAACGCCGGTGTAGTGCGATGGATCTGCAGCGGTCGGGTCTGCGAGCACAGCAGCGCCGGTTACCGGGTCAAGGGGTTCGCTGTAGGAGCCGGCGTCGGTCGGCCACGTTGACGGATCGGCCGGGTCAACCCCAGGGGCTGCGAAGTCCGGCAGCACCGGATTGCCAGACACCGACGCGTTGTTTGCGAAGGGTCCTGCGGCAGCGATCCCCGTGGCTTCGCACGTGACCGACGCTCCGGGAACCAGCAACGGGATGGTCGGCGTTCCATCGAGAGTTCCATCGCCGTCTACATCACAATCGATACCACCGACGGGAGCGGGAACATCGGTGACCGTCGCATCGGCCAGCGCCACGTCACCATCGTTACTGATGACATAGGTCCAGGTCACCGGATCGCCAACGAGAATCTGGGCGCCATCGGAGACATCGGAGTCCAGACCATTTGTGGCCTTCTCAATGTCTATGGTCGGGTCACAAAACCCGGCCATGACCGAGACGTCGTTTGAACGCATGGGCAGGAGCAGGCCTGAAGTGCGAGCTCCGAAGTTGTTCGTCCAGATGTCGCCACAGTCGGCATCGACGGTGGTGAGGCGGATCTCCAAGACTTCGGTCGCACCCTTATCCAGCGTGCCGAGGTCGAAGTGGACCGCAGTCACCTCCGCCGCAGTTGCCGGACACGGTGCGGTACCGGCTGCAGCGCCGAGTCCAGCGATGACGGGGTCACCGCCCGCCGGTGCGTCGCACCAGGTCGTGGCGGTTTCGGCAACCGCAGGGTCGCGGCTGATGCTCGTCGCCGGCTCCGCGCTGTACAGCACGGTTGCTCCGGCGGGCGCTGCCACGTTGACAAATTCGAGCGAACCGGTGAAGTCCGACGGGGGTGTTCGTCCGTCGCCGGTCAGGGCAACCGACGTCGAGGGGTGGGCCGCCCCTGGCGGGGCGGGTTTATGAGCGAGGTGGGGGCGCACGGCGATCACCCCGGAGTTGTGCA
>CAZSTV010000417.1:0-2887 GCA_964609665.1 uncultured Acidimicrobiaceae bacterium | reverse complement strand
TGTTCAAATCAAAGCGCAATTCCCGTCCAGCCCGGGGGTCGCACGCTGACATGCCACTCTCGTCTGAAGAAGCACGCATGCCAGGGGCTCCACCGCTAATCTCGGCCCGCTCGGTCAGCAAGGCATACCGCACCGGCGACGTGGTCGTCGATGCGCTCCGAGGAGTCGATCTCGATGTCGCCGCAGGCGAGTTCCTTGTCATCATGGGACCGTCCGGTAACGGCAAGACCACCCTCCTCAACTGTTGCTCCGGTATTGACGAGATCGATGCCGGGACCGTCGAGATCGACGGTTTGGACATCCACTCGATGTCGGATCGGGCACGGACCGCCCACCGGGCCCAGCGGATGGGCTTCGTCTTTCAGAGCTTCAACCTGATCCCGGTGCTCAACGCGGTCGAGAATTGTGAGCTGCCGCTACTCGCTGCGGGAGCAAAGCCGAAAGACGCCCGCCGCAAGGCAACCGAGCTCCTCGGCCGGGTCGGTCTCGGCGAGCGAGCAAAGCACCGGCCCGCCGAACTCTCCGGTGGCGAGCAGCAGCGAGTGGCCATCGCCCGCTCGCTCGTCTCCGATCCGGCGGTGGTGTGGGCCGATGAGCCAACCGGCAACCTTGACTCCAAGACCGCCGAAGCCGTGATCGAGCTCTTCGAAGAGGTCAATGCCGGCGGCCAAACCCTGGTGGTTGTCACCCACGATGCGTCAATCGGCCAGCGGGCGGACCGGGTGGTAGTGGTCACCGACGGCCTCATCACCGGAGACCTGCCCAACAGCACCGCGAATCGCATCCCGACCGCCTCCACTCCCCTGGACACGGCGGTGCCGTGCGGGGCGGGCACTGGTGAAGGGGTCGGGTCATGATCGCCACCGTCGCCATCATCGTTCTCGCCGTGCTTCTGCCGTTCGTCCTGTTCGACCTTGTCGCACGGCCCACCATCCGCCGCCTCGCACTGCGCAACATCGCCCGCAGGCCTGGAGAGGCGGCGCTCGTCGTTGGCGGTTCGCTGCTCGCGACCGCTCTGATCACCGCTTCGTTCATCGTCGGCGACAGCTTCGGGTCATCGATCCGAGGGTTGGCCACCGATCGTTGGGGCCCGACCGATGAGCTGATCATCGTCGACGGTCCCGACGCGGTTCAGCCAGCGGTTGCTGCGGCACGAACCCTTCCAGCGGACCTGATCGACGGTGTCATGGGCACCTACTTCCTCGACGTGTCCGTCGGGTCAACCGGACCGGATCGGCAAGTCGCCCCCGAGGTGCGGCTGCTCGAACTGGACCCGGATGACGGCATTGCCTTCTCTGGCGATGCTGAGCTGTTCGGCGAAGGTTCGACCGGCCTCCAGCCAGGTCAGGTGGTACTGAACGAGCGGATTGCCGAAGACCTCGGCGTTTCTGCAGGTCAGACCATCAACGTCTTCGTCGGAGGGGAACCCGTACCGCTGGAGGTCGCTGCGGTGAAACCGGCGACCGGCCTCAACGGCTTCGGCGAAATGTTGGCCGTGACCGGAACGATTACCTCCACCCTCGATGACCCCGGTGCCATCGCCAATGCCGCTGTCCTTGTCTCGAACACCGGTGATGTCTTCGAAGGGGCCGAGCTCTCCGATGATGTGGTCGCTGCGCTCGAACCGCTGCTCGGCGAGCAGGCGCAGATCATCCCCGTCAAAGAGGACCTGCTCCTGGACGCCGAGGACGAATCGGCCGAGATGACCGAACTCTTCGGTACCGTCGGCGGCTTCAGCGTTGCGGCGGGCATCCTCCTAGTCGTCAACCTCTTCGTCATGCTCGCCGGGGAACGCAAGGCCGAACTCGGCACGCTGCGAGCCGTCGGGCTGCGGGGTGGCACCCTGGTCCGAGCATTCTCGATGGAGGGAGCGCTGTACGGCATCGCCGCTGCTGCAGCAGGCGTGGTCGTCGGCATCGGAGTGGCCGCGGCGGTCATGGCGCTGGCCGGCGACCTGTTTGACGACTCCGATCTGACCATCCGTCTGGACGTTGTTCCGGCCAGCTTGGCCTCAGGAGCGGTCATCGGGTTGATGGTCTCTCAGGTCACGGTGCTGCTCACCAGTTGGCGAATCACGAGGCTCAACATTGTCCGGGCCATCCGGGAACTGCCGGAACCGCCGGTCGCCCGCGGCTCGTGGCGAGGCATTATTATCGGGGCCATCGGTCTAGCGGTCGGTGTCGGCCTCTATGCCGGGGCCGGGGACAACCCACCGGTCGCCATGCTCGCACCGGTGATCGCGCTGATGTCGTTGGTGCCACTGCTCGACCGTTTCATCCCTCGACGAGCCGTGGTTGTTGTCACCGGCACCGCCTCGTTGATCTGGGTCGCTGCGGTCTTTGGCATCCTGCCGGACGTCATGGACGACCCGGAAATCTACATGTTCCTCCTCCAGGGACTGCTGCTCGTCGGGTTGGCAACCATCATCGTGGCGTCGCTCGACAAGCTGTGGCTCGCCGGGGCACGGATCGTTTCCGGCGGCGGGATCGCTTCACGGCTCGGCTTGGCAGAACCACTGTCCCGCCCGGTCCGCAGCGCCCTGCTGGTGTCGATGTACGCCCTCGTCATCTTCACGGTCACGTTCATGGCGGTCATGAACTCGGTCTTCCAGGCCCAGGCACCCGAGTTCGCAACCCAGGCCGGCGGGTCGTACGACCTGTTGGTCGACGCCAACCCGAGCAGCGGCTTGACCTCACAAGATTTGGTGTCCGAGACCGATGTCGCTGCGGTGGCACCGGTCCTGCGTGGCCGTATCGACGGCCGCAGTGATGACAGCGCAGACTGGTCCGACGGGTGGCGAGCAACCGGCGTCGACAGCAGTTTCCTTCAGGCCGATCCGCCACCGCTCAAGGAGCGTCTTGAACGGTTCGCCACGGACAACGATGTC
>CAZSTV010000416.1:0-2904 GCA_964609665.1 uncultured Acidimicrobiaceae bacterium | reverse complement strand
TTCCCCGGCGACCACCAACAAGACATCAACGCCATCAAAGAAATCGCCGAAGAATACGGCGCCCGAGCCGCCATCTCCACCCACTTCACCGACGGCGGCAAAGGCGCAGCCGAACTCGCCACCGCCGTCAAAGAAGCAGCAGAAGAACCCTCAAACTTCACTGTCCTCTACCCCGACAACATGCCACTCCGAGACAAAATCCGCACCGTCGCCCAAAACGTCTACGGCGCAGACAACATCGACATCTCACCCCAAGCCAACAAACAACTCGACACCTACGAACAAGCAGGCTTCGCCGACCTCCCCGTCTGCATCGCCAAAACCCACCTCTCCCTCTCCCACAACCCCGCCCTCAAAGGCGCCCCCACCGGCTGGACCCTCCCCATACGCGAAGTCCGAGCCTCCGTCGGCGCCGGCTTCATCTACCCCATCTGCGGCGACATGCGCACCATGCCAGGACTCGGCAAAACCCCCGCCGCCAAAAACATCGACATCACCTTCAACACCCAAAACCCCGAAGGCGAAATCACAGGACTCAGCTAGAGCGGCGAAACACCGGCCGAGTCAGTCAAGGCCGAGCTGTCGTTTGCGTTCCCGAGACCAGGTGCCGATGATCTGATCGGCGGCAATTCCCAAGAACGCCAGCGACAGTCCCACGACCAGACCCTTGCCTGCGTCCTGGTCTCGTAGGGCGATCAGAATCTCGTCGCCAAGCCCGTCGATCCCGCCGATGAACGCGGCGATCATCACCATCAGCAAGCTGAACATCAAGACCTGGTTTACGCCGAGCATGATCTCGGGGAGTGCCAGGGGGAACCGAACCTTCCACAGCGTCTGTCGTTTTGTGCAGCCCGAGGTGGCCGCGGCCTCCAGGAGATCCTCTGGGACGTTGCGCATCCCAAGCATCGTGTAGCGGATCGCCGGCACGGTCGAGTAGAAGACGATGGCGGTGAGCGCGGCCACCGGCCCCACCTGGAAGAGCATGACCACGGGGATGAGGTAAATGAACGACGGCAGCGTCTGGAAGGTGTCGAGCACCACCTGCATCGCGTTGTGCAGTCGGTCCGAACGTGACCCGAACACTCCCAGCGGCACACCGACGACCACGCTCACCAGCACGGCGGCCACGGCCAGGTAGAGGCTCTCGACCGCAGGTGTCCAGAAACCGGCGATGGCGATGAAGCTCAGCAACCCGGCGACGATGGCCGCAAGCCGTACTCCACCGACTTTCCAGCCAATGGCGCCCACCAGGGCCACCATGCCGATCCAGGGCACGGCCAGGAAGCCGTTCTTCATCGGCAGCAGCAACTGCACGGACACAAAGTCCTTGAACGCTCCGAGCGGGCCACGCCACTCGACTTGAACGTAGTCAACCACGCTGTCCCAGAAACTTGAGGTGCTGAACGTCCACGCCTCGGGGTAGGTGTCCGCCCAGTCGGTCATCAGCCCTGCAAGAACCGCCACGATGACCACAGCGGCTCCGGCCACCAGATGAGGGTGTGCCCGCCAGAACGACAACCCCTCCTCCTGGTGTTCGGGCCGACGACGGGCCGCTGCTTGGCTTAGACGGTCCAACACAATGGCGAGCAACACCACCGCGAGACCACGCTCCAGCGCAGCACCGATTCGTAGCGACTGCAGCAGGTTGAGGAGCTTGGCACCGAGACCGCGGGTCCCGACGAACGCCGCCAACACCGTCATACCGAGGCACTGCATGATGACCTGGTTGACCCCCACCATCAGGGCCGGTCGAGCGGCGGGCATCTCCACCTTCCACAGCATCTGCCGGGGAGTGCTGCCAGACATGAGCCCCGCCTCGATCACCTCGGGCGACACCCCACGGAGTCCAAGCATGGTGAGCTTGGCCATCGGCGGGATGGCGAACAGGACGGTGGCGATGACACCGGCCTTGTGTGAGATGCCAACGAAGACAGCGATGGGAATGAAGTAGGCGAAGTGTGGGAGTGACTGCGCCAGGTTCAGTCCTGGAATCAGACCCGCTTCGAACCAGCGCCGCTTGGCCCCGATCAGACCAAGCACCCATCCGATCAGCACCGCCAGCGGGGCGCTGACAAGCACGGTGGACAGGGTGACCATTGAGTCGTTCCACACGTCAAACAGCGCCAGGTAGAGCACGCCGAACGCGCCGAGTAACGCCAGACGGGTTCCCCCCACGTAGGAGCCAAGCACCCCGGCCAGACCGACGAGCATCACCCATGGAATGGCGGGGAGCCCGAGCGGGTCGTAGCCGGTGGTGAGCAAACCTTCGGAGAGTTCGAGCGGCCAGTCGATGAGGCCTGCGATCGCCCTGGTCACGTCCCGTCCGGTGAGGCCGAACAGTTCCTCGTTGCGGAAGAACAGGACAACGCTGTTGATCCACTCGACCAGCGGTGGTGCAGCGTCCTCTTCGATCGACGAAAGCGGGCCCGGAAACCGGTCCCCCATGATCTGGGCGATGACCTGGATGAACACGAACGGACCGGCGATGAACGCCAAGGTCTTGGCGAGCCTGCCGACCGGGCGCCTCGGCGTGGTGTCCTTCTTGGTCGCGTCCGGTAACAACGCCTGGGCGGTCACGCCGAGCCGCCGTACAGCGCCTCAATCAACACCGGCCCGTCGAGGCTGCCGATGGGCGATCCATTTTCATCCACCACCGCCACCGGACCGGGCTCGGCCAGTACCTGACCTGCCACCTCGGCGATCTTTGCCGTCGATGCGATGGTCCGCTCGGATTTCACGAGGGTGTCCGACATCAATCGGGAGACCGACAGGATCCTGTCTCGCTGCACGTCCCGGGTGAACGCTTCGACGTACGGCGTTGCGGGGTTGGTCACCAACTCCTCGGCGCTGCCGATCTGGACGATCCGCCCCTCGAACATGATGGCGATCCGGTCGGCCAGCCTG
>CAZSTV010000415.1:0-2910 GCA_964609665.1 uncultured Acidimicrobiaceae bacterium | reverse complement strand
GGCACAGGTACGGGGGATAGCCGGGCTGCAGGCCGACAAGGCCGGAGCTGTTCGACACCAGTTGGGCCGGTGTGACGTCCGGGTTGTGTCCCTGCCAGCCGGTGATCTCGGCGACCGATCCGTCCATGTCAAGCAGGCCCTGATCGGCCAGATTGAGCAGCACACCGGCCGAGATCATCTTCGATGCAGAAGCGACCAGCGAGACGTGGTCCGGCCCGAACGAGCCCCAGTGGTTGTGGTAGACAACGCCGTCTTCTTCATGGACGATGATGAGCCCGGCGCCGGTCAGCTGTGCGCCCTCGATGGCGGTTTGCATGACTGGATCGATTCCGGCGAAGTCATATCCTGCCGCTTCAACTACCGGTCCGTTCGCCACAGCCGCGGGGTTGGCGTCCTCCTCGAGCTGGTCTGACGGCTCCTCCTCAGCGGGCGAATCAGCCTCGTCAGCTGTTTCGGACTCGACGGATTCGGTGGCTTGCTCCGACGCTTCATCGACCTCGGAGGTCACCGTGGCTTCGGCATCGGTGACAACTGGGTCGTCAGCAACACAGGCGGTGGCGGCAAGACTCAAGGCGATCACGGCAAACATCACACGGCACGTGAGGCTCTGGCGCGTTTGTGGCCTGCGGAAGGTCATCGACAAGTCTTCGCCCATGCAATGGCCCCGGTCAACTCGAGTTACACCGGCGGATCAAGCCGAACGAGCGTCTCGTGGTAGAGCGCTCGCACCGCAAGGTTCTCCCGCACCTCGTCGGCAACGTCCGCTGCGAACTCTTCCCGGTAGGTGGCGTCGGTCAAAACCGACACTGCGAACTGCAAGCCGGAGAACGCACCGATGAAGCCGGCAACTACAACGTGGGCACGGGTGAGGATGATCTCGGCGCCGCCAAGATTGGTGCTCCACCAAAGGTCTTGGCTTCGGTCCAGTGTCTCATCGGCGATCCATTGCACGATGGTTGCTTCACGGACCGTCAGCAGGCCGAAGATGATGTAGAACGCGCTGATAAGTAGGGCCACCAGCAGCACCTGAATGGCGATCCCGACGAACAGCATGAGCGAGATGTTGCGCCTTGTTGCTCGGTCGAGGGGCGGCGGATCGATCGGGCGGTCATCGGCGGGTAACGGCATGTCGGCCAGTGGCGAGTCGGTGCAGCAGCGCAGAACCTCGTCCCAGGAGGTGAACTGTGAGTCTGTCGGATTGGACCGGCGTAGCGAGATGCCGACGAAGGCCGAACCGAGCAACACCATCAGCGACACGATCAGCGCAAAGAACAGCGGTGGCAAATCGTGGGCGACCTGCCACATCTCGGCGTTGAGAACCAGGAAGGCCGAGAAGAGCAGGAGGAGGGGAAGGGACTTGGCCAGGAGGTCGACCAGTCCGCTCAGCTCCTTGAAGAACCTGGCGATGCTCCAACCGATCAACGGGACCAACCCGTAGCTGACGGTGATGTAGGTCACCACCAACACGGCGAGGTTGAACGCCACGGTCGCTACCAGCGAGTCGAGCACGGCGTCGTTGTTGACCACCGCAGGCAGAACCGCGGGAACGAGAACAAAGGCAGCCAACTCAAGCGGACCAATGTCGTTCGGCAGCGACATTGCCCGTCGCCCCCGGAGGCGGTTGACTACCGCGATGGTTGTGACGATGAACGCCACTCCCGCGATGAACACCGCGGCCTGGCCCCAGCCCCGGTACTCGTCTCCAAAGGTCAGGAATAGTTCGGCAAAGAGCACAAAGGCCAGGAACGGCGCGGCCCGGGTCCAGATATCGGCCGTCGCTGAGTAGTCGGCGATGAGATGGGGCACCCCGCGCCGTACAAACCACCGCTCGGTCTGGACGGAAAGTCGCTCTCGTTGAACGGAATCCATAGGTCGCAGACAGTATGGCGCGTCTGACGGTGATGGCGACGACCGGTCGGCGTGATGTGAAAGCTCGGCGGCTCGTCGATTGCGTCGACCTGTTGGTCGGCTAGCTGATGGTGCCGGCCTCGACTTCGTCGCGAACGTCGGCTGGTACGACCCATTCCACTCCGGCAGCGTCCAGCCCGTCCACGACCTCTAGGAAGTCGTTCCAGCAGTAGATCTCGCCCTGGGTGGTCCAGTGCTCTGCTGCGTTTGCGCTGGAGCAATCCCACTGGTTGAAGCCGGAGGTCTTTCTACCCTCGACCAGCTTGTAGAACTGGAGGAGACCCCACCGGTTGCCGCCTCCACCAAGAACGGCGGCGACCAAGTCGGTTGGCTGGTCGTAGTCACGGAGATTGGTGGTCACGCACCCGGCGGCCGGGCAGGTGCCGCCGTTTACCGAGCGGGTGTTGATGAGTGAGTCGTCAGTAATCTGGGCGAAGGAATTTGCCTGATCTCGGTACTGTCGGCCGAAGGTGAAACAGGTCGCGGCGACGTCCACGCCGTCGCTGTTTGTGTGGTTGCCAGGAAAGGCGAAGAAGGCCGACGTCTCAGTAAAGCCCCGAGCTTCCAGTAGCGGCAACGAGCCACATGACTCTTCGAGTTGTTCTCCGAGAGTCAGGCGATTCATGTTTCTCTTTCGCTTGCCATGGGAGGCCGCCGACCACCCGTAGGTGTCGCGCAGCGTCTCAAGGAAGTCCCAAGAGGCGGTCAGCGTTGCGCCATTGACGCACTTGGGCTCGGACCGAAAGTGGCGGGTCGGGGTAATGGTGTGTGTACCTCGAATGTCCCGGGCCTGAAGGGCACTCGCCACGTCCTCAAGCGACTTCGAACCCGAGGCGATCTCGGTGTCGTTCGGTCGGCCGCATTGGACCGACGGGACTCCCCACAGACTGCGCGACATGATGATTGTGGCCAGCTTGCGATCGCCCGTTCGAGGCGCTGCCGTCGTGGTTGTGGTCGGTGGTGCGGAGGTTGTCGTGGTCGTTGGCAGCGCAGTTGTTGTGG
>CAZSTV010000414.1:0-3004 GCA_964609665.1 uncultured Acidimicrobiaceae bacterium | reverse complement strand
CACCAACACCCCCGATGTTGCGGTCGCCGAACTGGGCCTCTAGTCCCGGCCCGGCGGGACGACCACCCGCACCCAAGCCGCCCGGTGCTCAATACGCAACTCCGACACCGGGCTCAGGAACTCTCCGTCGAGCTGATAGGGAAACGGGCGGTAGCCCCGCAGGGTTGCACCGGTGACGTCGGCCCAGTGCTGGGTGGTGTTGCCATGGGGGATCCCGGTCGTGCTGCGCAACGCCTGGAGCGCTGAGCGAGCCAACTTTGCCCCGGATAGCGAGCGCAACGCCACGATGGAAAGCGGCGTCTCCAGGGTGGCTTCCGGTGCGAGGTCGAGCGGCCTTGACCCCAGGTAGGTGTAGGGATTGCAGTTCAGGGCGATGGCGAGCTGGGCCCCCTCGGTGCGGCGTCCATCGTCGAGGTCGACCGAAAACCAGGGGTTTTTCCGGTCGACGCCGCGGAGCCAGGTGCCGATGGTGGCGGCGACGAACAGCGGGTGCCCGGCGTAACGCTTGAGCGTGCCTCGACGCTCGACCTGGTCAACCACCGCTGCATCGAACCCGGCGCCA
Organism: uncultured Acidimicrobiaceae bacterium; assembly: GCA_964609665.1. Lineage (GTDB taxonomy): Bacteria > Actinomycetota > Acidimicrobiia > Acidimicrobiales > SZUA-35 > JAHELU01. The sequence goes on along the minus strand of CAZSTV010000414.1, from coordinate 2,442 downwards.
ACGTGAAAGAGAAAGGCTCGGCCGTTTGCCAATCCCACCCCGGCGTCGATCGTCGACCCTGCGGCCAGGGCGTCGACCAGGATGGCGGTGGCATCGACCGGGTTATTCGGGTAGCCGAGGGACCGTGCGAAGACGTTGGTGGAGCCGCCGGGCAGGGGGACGATGGCGGTTCTGCGGTCGCCCCGGTCGGCGTCGATCAGCCCGTTCGCCACCTCATTTATGGTCCCGTCGCCCCCGAGCGCCACCACAACGTCAGCTCCGGCCCGGCCGGCTCTGTGCGCCAGGCGTATGGCGTGGCCACCTTTTGTTGTCTCGATGACCGTTAGCTCGTGCGATGCCGCCAGCATCTGCTGGATGATCACCCGCGTCCGGTGAGACACCGAGGACGCAAACGGGTTGACGATCAACGTGACACGCACCGGCTCAGTGTGCCCGGCGGAACGATCGGCGTGACCGATGGCGGCGATTTACTTCCACGCTTGATTCGCTCGCTCAATCACTGGGGTTGAGAGATCTTGTAGCAGGCCGAAACACTATGTCTGTTGCGAACGTTCTGCGGTTTGACCGGCCGGTCAAGTTTTGCTCTACCATCATCGGAATGAACGTCGTTGTTTGCGTGAAGCAGATCCCCGATCCCGCAGATCCAGGTGCGCTCGATCCCGAGACCAGGACCCTGAAGCGGGACGTCAAACTGATTCTTGACGAGTCAGACTCCTATGGCGTCGAGATGGCACTCCAGCTCGTTGACGCAGCCGGTGAAGGCGAGGTGACCCTCGTCTCGATGGCTCCCAACGATGAACGCTCGGGCCTGGCGACTGCGCTGGCCATGGGCGCGTCATCGGCCACGCTGGTCACCGACCCTGAACTGGTCGGCTCAGACTCGCTGACTACAGCCAAGATTCTCGGTGCCGCAATCTCTGAGCGCAGCCCGGACCTGGTCATCGCCGGTTCCGAAAGCTCCGACGGTTACACCGGCACGGTGCCGGAGCAGATCGCCGCAGTGATGGACCTGCCATCGGTGACCGCAGCAAAGTCGATCACCGTCGACGGCGGTGGCATCAAAGTTGAGCGTCAGACCGACGCCGGCTACGACGACGTCGAGTGCCCGATGCCCTGCGTGGTCAGCGTGACCGCCGGTGTGGTCGAGCCTCGATACCCCTCGTTCAAGGGGATCATGGCCGCCAAGTCGAAGCCGGTGGACGTGAAGAGCGCCGCCGACCTCGGGTTTGATGCGGATGCGGTCGGTTGGGCCGGTTCCGGCCAGGAGATCGTGGATGTTGCAGAGGCCCCCCAGCGTGAGGCCGGTGAAGTGATCGAGGATGACGGTGAGGCCTATAACCGAATCGTCTCCTTCCTTGAAGACCTGAAAGTGATCTGAGGACCAACATGACTCTTTCCAAGATTTGGGTACTGGCCGAGGCCAGCGACGGTGAAGTGGCCTCGACCACTCTGGAAATACTGACAAAGGCCCGTGACCTCGCCGACACCGTTGAGTGTGTCTATGCCGGTGACGATGCTGACGAGATTGCCGCAGCGCTCGGTGAGTACGGTTGTGAGACCGTCCACCAGACCGGCGACCTTGACGGTGCGCTGGTCGGCGTACCGACCGCCGCGGCAATTGCCGGTGCGGTCGACGGTGGCGACGGACCGGACGCCATCCTCATGGGTACCTCCTATGACGGTCGCGACACCGCGGCCCGGCTGTCGGTCAAGCTTGACCGCACGGTCATCACCAACGTGGTCGACGTTGAGGTCGACGATGACACCCTGGTCGGCACCGAGCCGATCTTCGGTGGCCAGACCGACGTGAAAACCAAGTTCACCGGCGAGACCCCGTACCTCGTGCTGATTCGGCCGAAGTCATTTGCCCCGGAGCCTTCCGGCGGCGGCGAGGCCGACGTTGAAGATCTCGATGTCCCGGACCTCGGTTCGGCCGGCGGTGCCGTAGTCACCGAACGCCACGTCGAAGAGTCCGACGGCCCCAAGCTGGACGAGGCAGGCCTCGTTGTTTCCGGCGGTCGTGGCCTTGGTGAGGCGGAAAAGTACGAGATGGTCGAGTCGCTCGCAAAGAGCCTCGGCGGCGCCGCTGGTGCCTCTCGTGCAATCGTCGACGCCGGCTGGGTTCCGTACTCCTACCAGGTTGGCCAGACCGGTAAGGTAGTAAAGCCGGACGTGTACGTTGCGTGTGGTATCTCCGGCGCAACCCAGCACCTGGTCGGCATGAAGGGTTCCAAGCACATCATTGCCATCAACAAGGATCCGGAGGCGCCGATCTTTGGTGTCGCCGACCTTGGCATCGTCGGTGATGTGCACAAGGTCATGCCTCAGCTGATCGAGGCGCTTTCCAACCGCTGAGCCTCAATCCTGACGTGGGGTGACTGAGTCCAACGGCTCAGCAACACCCGTAGGTTTGCCGCTTCCAGGCGCCTGGCGCTACCGCTA
>CAZSTV010000413.1:0-3010 GCA_964609665.1 uncultured Acidimicrobiaceae bacterium | reverse complement strand
TTTCACGACAATCCCCATCAAATCCACAGGTTCATCCTCTTTCGATCCACAGCGCAACGTGCGTAATGTTCTTAGCCGGTGCCCGCGTGGGGCAGCAGTGTTATGACGGAGGTCGGGTAAAAGGGCATCAGTATTGTTGGGCTCATGGCGGTGAGCTCTTGGGTTTGAGGCGCGTCGCACAGGCAATTCTCGTTTGCTGGTAATCGCTCCGTCTCCTGCCTTGACCTGTGGCCCTACACTCGCTCGACTTCCGTCATGCTCCGCTTCGGTCGGCTTTCGCCGGCCGGGCCGGTCGGTTCACAGTGACTCCGGTGACAGTGACTCGCAGTGACAGCCGTTCGTAATGACAAACCATCCGCCACAGGCATCTGTCTCGATCGAGGCGGAGCCGCAAGTGCCCGTAGCTAGGGGGTGCTGGAGAAAGATCTCCGAAATCTTGTCGTCTCCATTGACATCATCGTAATTACAGTGTTGTAATGAAAAGCCACATCTTGTGCGTCGCTCCGACGGAGCTGGCGGCAAGCACAAGATCTAGTGTTCTTTTGAACGCTGGTGACTTGCAATTACTGTCTGAATTACAGGCGCTGAACTGCGTCCGGCGCACACCACTGCGGAAGCGGTGAGGGGTGCCGGAGGCTGTAGGGAACAGTTTGACAGCGCATCGAGGAGCAGCCCGGTAGGGGAAAATCGGGTTGAGGGTCCGGCACGAAGCCAAGAACTTCGGGTCGGCTGGGGAGACAGGCAAGGCGCCGGCTGCGGTAGAGCACGCGATCGGGTGTGACGTCGAGACCTTTGAATCGACGCCCAAGGTGTTGGCACTTCGGTGCTGTCACGTTGCGAACTACAGATACGGATCAGCAGATACGGCTGCTCGCATCAGCGAGCAGACGCCATCCAACGGAACGACCTCGTTCCAGCGGGCGGCAACCGGCTCTGCGGTTTGGTATCCCAAAGAATAGGAATCGATCACAACAGACGCAGCCAGAAGGAGCCGGGCGCAGCCGGAAGAACCCCGGCCCAGCTGGAACGAAGAGCCTGGCTCAACCAGAAAAAGCAATCCCGGCGCAGGCCGGAAAAATTAGACCCCGGCGGAAGCCGGAAGATTAGACCCCGGCGGAAGCCGGAAAGATTAGACCCGGCGGAAGCCGGAAAGATTAACTGTCACACCTCGAAGCAAGACTGGCTCCGCCGGGAACACCCGACATAGGGCCTCGCAACCCGCTTCACAGCGTTACCTAATCCACCAACAACTATTCGTAATCCACCACACGGCCACCGGCCCGGGACCGCATCCCAGTCGGCGGACGTAGTACAGAAAGAGAAACCAGTACATGGCGCTCGCATCGGAGCAGACCCGCATCGGCCTACGCCGCTACTTCACCACCGCCGGGATCGATCCATACGACACGGTCACATGGGAGAAGCGCGACGCTCGGATTTCCAATTGGAAGACCGGGGAGATCGCGTTTGAGCAACTTGACGTCGAGGTGCCCAGCACCTGGTCGGTCAATGCCACCAACATTTTGGCGCAGAAGTACTTCCGCGGCACCCTCGGCACCGACGAACGAGAGACCTCCCTTCGTCAGGTCGCCGATCGTGTGGTCAACACCATCACAAAGTGGGGCATCGAAGACGGGTACTTCGAGGCGGCGGAAGCAGAGATCTTCAATGCGGAACTCCGTCATCTGATCATTCATCAGATGGGCGCATTCAATTCACCGGTGTGGTTCAACATCGGCGTTCGTGGCGTACCTCAACAGGCATCGGCGTGCTTCATTCTTGCGGTGGAAGACAAGATGGACGCCATCCTCAACTGGTACGTGGAAGAGGGCACCATCTTCAAGGGTGGTTCCGGTGCGGGCATCAACCTGTCCGGCATTCGTTCCAGCCATGAGCATCTCAAAGGCGGCGGCACTGCATCCGGTCCGGTCAGCTTCATGCGGGGAGCTGACTCGTCGGCAGGCACCATCAAGTCCGGTGGCAAGACCCGCCGCGCAGCAAAAATGGTCATGCTCGACATCGACCATCCCGACGTTGAAGAGTTCATCTGGTGCAAGGCCACCGAGGAGCGCAAGGCCAGGGTCCTGCGTGAAGCTGGCTTCGACATGGATCTCGACGGCGCAGACAGCCACTCGATCCAATACCAGAACGCCAACAACTCCATCCGCGTGACCGACGAGTTCATGCAAGCCGTGATCGACGACGCCGACTGGAATCTGGTGGCTCGCACCACCGGTGAGGTCGTGCGGACCGTCAAAGCCAAGGACCTGATGCGACAGTTCGCTCAGGCCACCTGGGAATGCGCTGATCCCGGCATGCAGTACGACTCGACCATCAACCGCTGGCACACGTCGGCTAACACCGGCAAGATCAACGGCTCGAACCCGTGCTCGGAATACATGCACCTGGACAACTCGGCGTGCAACCTGGCCAGCCTCAACCTGTTGAAGTTCCTCAAAGACGACGACAGCTTCGATGTCGAAGGCTTCAAGGTTGCAATCGAGCACTTCTTCACTGCCCAGGAGATCCTGGTCGGTCGTGCCGACTACCCAACCGAGAACATCGGGAAGAACTCGCTGGCGTTCCGCCAGCTCGGTCTCGGCTACGCCAACATCGGCGCTCTGCTGATGAACCTTGGTCTGCCCTATGACTCCGACGAGGGTCGGGCCATGGCGGCATCGATCACATCGCTGATGACCGGCCACGCCTATCTCACCTCGGCAAAGACCGCAATGCGGATGGGCCCCCACGATGGCTACGAGGAAAACGCTGAGCACATGCTCCGTGTGCTCGATCAGCATCGTCAGGCATCAGACGGGATCGATGAGTCACTTGCACCGGTCGAGCTGGTCCGTGAAGCACGCGAATCCTGGGAGGCAGCATGCGCCCAGGGCGTGGTCTCCGGAACCCGCAACGCCCAGGCCACCGTCTTGGCTCCGACAGGAACCATCGGCTTGCTGATGGACTGTGACACCACCGGTATCGAGCCGGACCTCGGTCTGTGCAAGAT
>CAZSTV010000412.1:0-3065 GCA_964609665.1 uncultured Acidimicrobiaceae bacterium | reverse complement strand
TACAAACGAGAAGTGGCCATGTATCGCCTGGCCGAGGCCCTAGGATGGACGGTCATCCCGCCGACCACCATGGTGGAGGGACCAATGGGTGAAGGGTCGCTGCAGGCGTTCGTCGATGCCAACTTTGAGCAGCACTATTTCACCCTCCACGAGGACGGCGTCGGCAGCGATGACCTCCGGCTCCTGTGCGCACTGGACATCATCGGCAACAACACCGACCGCAAGTCCGGGCACTGCCTGCTCGGCCGTGACGGCCGCATCTACGGCATCGACCACGGCCTGTCGTTCCACGCCCAGTACAAGCTCAGGACCGTCATGTGGGACTACGTCGGTCAGCCGGTGCCTGCCACCGCCATCGAAGACATCAACCGATTCGTCGCCGAGGGACCACCGCCCGGCCTTTCCTGCCTGCTCGATTCGTTCGAGATGGACGCGGTGATGTCACGGGCAGCCGCCTTGGCCGAGGCCGGCCACTATCCCGATGACGAGACCGGCGGACATCGCTGGCCCTGGCCGCTGGTCTGAGCGCTGAGCGGCCGTCCTGATCTACAGCGTTGGCCCTACAGCGATGGAAGGGTGACGCCGACCTTCTCGGCCGCCGCCTGCAAATCTCCCCATGTCCCTTCGGCAAGGTCGACGCCGTTGCGGCGCTGTTCCTCGGCCAGGCCGCGCTCGATGTCGCCAGGGATCTGGACCGGTGCTGCGGGATCGGCGGGAGCGGCCGAACGTACGTAGTCGGCAAACTCGGTGGCCTGGGCGGCGAACGACGTTGCGGCAAAGTGCTCCGGCGAAAGGTAGATGGAGAGCATGCCGTTTGAGAACGGCTCGGTGCCGCTGGTGGCCGAGCCGGTCAGCACACCAGCCAACAGCTCACAGGCCAGCGCCAGGGCCGAGCCCTTCTGCTCCCCCATCGTCCGCAGCGCTCCGGGACCTCGCCGCGGGTCGGGATTCATGCCCGGCGCCGACTCTCCGTAGAGCACGCTGGTATCTCCGGTGACTTCGCCCTGTGGACCGACCAGGGCGTTGTCCGGCACCGGCTTGCCGCCATTCAACGCCACCTTGGCCTTGCCCTCGGCAACGACCGACGTTGCAAAGTCGATAAGGATCGGCGGCCGATCCTGCTGCGGAATCCCAATGGCAATCGGGTCGGTTCCGAAGCGACGCTCCTTGCCGCCGAACGGAGCGACAAGCCCCATACCGGCCACGTTCACGAAGTGGATGGAGATGTAGCCCGCGTCGGCGGCCGCGTCGGCCCAGTCGGCGATGCGACCGAGATGCCCAGAGTTCCGCAGCGCTACCACCGATACGCCGGTTGCCTCGGCCTTCTCCAAGCCGATGCGTACGGCTTCCTCACCGACGGTCTGGCCAAACCCATAGGCACCGTCGAGCACGACGAGCGTGTCGTTCTCCGACACCACCGTCACCGTCTGGTCTGCGACTACTGCGCCGCCACCGAGCCATTCGACGTAGTTACGGACCCGCACCACGCCGTGGCTCGGGTGGCCTGCCAGGTCCGATGCGATCAAGTGGCGGGCGATACGGGCCGCTTCCGCTCCGCTGCAGCCTGCGGCGGAGAAAATGTCGGCGACCAGGGCTTCGAGCTCTTCGACGGGGATCCTCATCGCCTCAACTGTGGTGCATTCACCCCACCTCGGGCCAGCCGATCGGGGCTGAAATAGCACGGTGTTGCGGCGACGTTGCGGACCCGTGCGGCGCAAAGGCCGGAAAACAGCTGATTCAGGAGCCCTAGCGCCTGACGGAGCGCAATTCCTTGGACAATTCGGGTCGTTCAACCTGCCGAGGTAAGGAGTCCTACTGCAACTGAATGGCTCGCGCTGCAGGGGTGTATCCTGTCAATTGACGGGGTTTGCAGCTTCCGAACACCAATCCGAAGTCTGCGTCATAAAACAGGAGAGACCGCTCATGAGCGAGCTTGAAGAACTGCCGAGTTGGGCAGGGCGAAGCACCGGGACCGGCCAGGCGGCCGATACACCCAGTGCTGCAACAACAGCAGCGGCGGCCGCAGCGGCCGAACCACAACAGAGCGCACTGGGCCAGCAGCTCTCTCAGCAGCAGCAGCAAGTTCAACAGCAGGTGCAGAAGCCTCGCAGCCGGTGGCGCGTGGTGTTGTTTGCGCTTCTGGGCGTGCTCGCACTCCTGGCGATGGGAGCCGGGGGCTACTTCCTGGCAAGTTCTCAAAACGGGACCGAGACCGAAGCCGCAGGCGGAACCACCGACGCTGACTCCTCCGACGAAAGTGGCCAGCTGGCCAGCCAAGAACTCGAAGAAGAGGTCGCTCCGGAAGAGACCGACGGCGGAGAAACCGTCGCTGCCGACACCGAGACCGAAGACGCTGAGGCCGAAGCAGACGCCGACACCGTGACCGTCGACGTCGATGACGCCGAGGAAGATCCTGCGGCAACCGATGATGCCGAGACTGAAACCGAAGACACCACCGATGACGGTGCAACCGCCGTCACCGAGGAACGTCGGGCAGTCTTCAAGGGCGGCAAGGTCTACCTCCAGGGTGCGGTGCCGAGCGAAGAGATCGGTTTGGCCATCCAGGAGAAGGCGGCGGCCGTCGTTGGACCGGACAATGTGGTCAACGAGTACGAGATCGACCCCGAGTCGGTCATCGTGCCAGGTGTCGGAGCCCCGCTGTACGTCGAGGACGTCGTCCTCTTCGAATTCAACAGCGTCGAGGTTGCTCAGCCCTTCCTGCCAATCCTGGACCTCGGCACCCTGCTGCTTCGTCAGAACCCGCAGGCCACGGTCACCGTCGTCACCAGAACCGATGCTGTCGGCAGCGAGGCGGTCAACTTGGACGTCTCCACCAAGCGTGCTCAGGCCGTCATCAACTACTGGCTCGGCAAGGGTGTAAACGCCGACCAGATCAAGGCGGAGCCCAAGGGTGAAGAAGGGGCGTCCGAGGATGACGATGAGCAGACCGCGGCGCTGAACCGCCGGGCCGAGTTCATCATCGCCGGCCTGCTCGACTAGCTCGGGCTCCTCGCCAGTTCGGCCACGTCGGCGAGTCCTCCCGGGCTCGCTGTCACAGCACAGCT
>CAZSTV010000411.1:0-3083 GCA_964609665.1 uncultured Acidimicrobiaceae bacterium | reverse complement strand
TGCCCGAACCCGATGGTCTTCCAGACCGACTGGTTCCCGGAGCCAGAGCACGGCGCGCTGTACAACCTGACCGGTGGTGAAGGCAGCATTGATGCCGAGAGCGGCCGCTTCACCGGCCCGCTTGCCGCAGATCCGTCCTTCGAGGTGGAGATCCGTGCCGGTGGTCCGTTCATCGGCTTCCAGCCGACCGTTGCGCTCATGGCAACCGACAGCGACATCTTCATGGGGTATGTGAATACCGATGAAGCCATCGCCAACTACGCCGAGTTCCCGACCACCGCAGTGGTCGCCCCGCTCGACATCAACCCGCAGATCATCATGTGGGACCCCGAGACCTATGACATCTCCTCCTGGGATGATGTGAAGGGCACCGAGGCCGTCGTCAGCCACTTTGGTGGAGCGGCCTACACCGAGTACCTGCTCGGCGCCGGTCTGGTCTCCGAAGATCAGCTGGACGGCACCTACGACGGTTCCCCGACCCGCTTCATCGGCGAGGGCGGCGCAATCATCCAGCAGGGCTTCGCCACCCAGGAGCCGTACAACTACGAGAACGTCTTCGAAGAGTGGGGCAAGCCCGTCGAGTCGCTGCTGATTCACGATTCGGGCTACGAGCTGTACCAGGGGCCGTTGGCCATCCTCGACGCCAACCTCGATGAGAGCACCCAGGCCTGCCTGGCAGCGTTCGTTCCCATCTTCCAGCAGTCCATCGTTGACTTCCAGCAGGACCCGGCCGCAACCAACGCCACCATCCTCCAGGCCGTCATCGATCTGGACTCGTTCTGGCAGCTCAGCGAAGACAGCGTTGCCAACACCGTCGTCGAGATGGGTGCGCTGGACATCGTCGGTAACGGTCCGGACCAGACCATCGGCAACTTCGATATGGATCGGGTGAACGAAGTGATCAAGATCACCGAGGACCAGGTGCCGTCCATTGAAGTACCGGAAGGTCTCACCGCAGAAGACCTGGTCAGCAATGACTACATCGACCCGGACATCGGCTTCTAATCTCGTCTGAGTTCGTCCGACTTCGGTCGTAGAAACCCGTCGGTCCCATGGTTGGGGCCGGCGGGTTTCGTCGTTTTACGGGGCGTGAAGTGCTATCGATCCCGATCGTTTTAGGTGGAACAAGAATGAACGAGGTGACTGTGTCACAATGTCGCTGTAGTGTGTCTATTCGGTTACACCGGATCTAGGCACGCCCTATCCGACACCCTCCAAACGCCGAACCCGCCGAATGACACAGACCCTTCCATCGACGACCGAAGATATAGGTCAGGTCAGAGCATCTTCCAATGGCGCGCCATCGCGTGCCGATCCCTTGCCGCTAGCGCCGTCGCGGGCCATGCGGTCAAAGGTGCCGCAGGCCCTGCTCGCTGCACTACTTATTATTGGTGGTGGTCTCGGCGGGCTGTTGCTCTTCAACCGTTACAACCAGCGAACGCCTGCCGTCGTAGTGCTGCAGCCGGTAGGTCACGGTGAGCTGATTTCCCGCGAAGACCTGGCCATCACCGAAGTTGCGCTCGATCCTGGCGTTGCCATCGTCGCCAGCATCTCCGATGTGGCGGACCGGTACGCCGCCCACGATCTGCAGCCGGGCGAGCTGGTTTCTCCCGCCGACCTTGCCACCCAGGATCAGTTGGTGACCGCCGGAGAGTCTGTGATCGGCCTTCTGTTGGAGCCGGGCCAATATCCGACAAAGCGGCTGGTGGCCGGCGACCGGGTTGACATCTTTGCCCCCGGTACCGAGGAGGCCAGCACCGGCCCACTGGCCGAAGACCTGGTGGTCTTCGACGCTGTTGAATCCTCCAGCGACGGCCGGACCTTACTTGTTTCTGTCGTGGTCAGTACCGAACAGGCAGCGGCCGTCTTTGATGCATCAGAGGCAGACGGCGTGCGACTTTCGCTGAGAGGCCAGGAGTGAGGGGCTGCGTATGGGCATGATTTCGCTCATGTCATGCGCCGGTGCTCCGGGCGTGACCACGGTGTCCTTGGCCACCACCGCGGCGCTGACCGCCACCTCGGTACCGGAACCCGTAATGATTGAGATGGCGGTTAGTGGTGGCGTCGTCGCAAGCCAATATGACCTGCCGTCCGAGCCGGGACTGACGTCTTTGGCCATCGCCCTCGGCGGTGAGCCGCCGGACATCTTGGACCATGCCCAGGAATTGCCGGGAGGCGTTCCCGTGGTTGTTGCTCCGCCGTCCAATTCAAAGATCATGAAATTGGTGGAAGCTCGGGCAGAGCCGCTTGCGCAGTATCTTGCCGATGCGCCTGCCACCGCAGTGGTCGACTGTGGCCGGATCTCCAGCGCTACCGCCCTAAAACCGGTGTTGGCCCATTCGGCGTTGGTTGGCCTGGTCATCCGCCCGTCGCGAGAGAACTTCCAACTCTCGGCCACCACCCTCGCCGAACTTGACGAGACGATGGGTCGCCCGGCGCCGGTGGGGTGGGTGATCGTCGGGCCGTGCCCCTGGTCCCACGACGACATCATCGAGGAATATGGTCTGCCGGTCCTCAGCGCCATCGCCGATGACCACCTTGGGGCCGAGGCTGTCGCCGGTCTTCGCAGTCTTCGTCGCCGCTCACCGCTGGCCCGAAGCACCCGATCCTTCGCCGAGGACATCGCCAAGCACCTCCGGGTTGCGTCGCCGGCCGAGCCGCTCAGCTACCTGCATGACGGCCCGACCCAAGTGCCCGCCCCCGCACCGAACGGCAACAGCGAACCACCGGCAGAGCCAGACAACGGATCGACCGATGAACAAGATGATGACGTCGAGGCTGTAGCAGCGCCGCAGTACCCGACCGGGGCGACCGCCCGATGATCGACGTCGCCGACATTCCCCGCCTCGCATCCGACGTTGGTGAAGCCCTGGCCCGGACCAGCTTCGAGACCCTGGCCCCTGAGGACCGGAAACAGCTGGCCATCGCCACCTCCACCAGGGTGGCGAAAGAATACCAACTGTCGGTAATGAACAACTCGGGGATGCTCCTAAGCGACGGTGAGATGGCAGAACTCACCTCCGCCCTCTGTGACACCGTGCTCGGCACCGCCCAGCTCGGCCCACTGCTCCGCCAGGGCAACC
>CAZSTV010000410.1:807-3129 GCA_964609665.1 uncultured Acidimicrobiaceae bacterium | reverse complement strand
CTGGGTCGCCGTCGCCCGGTTCACTGTCGCCGGGGTCACTGTCACCTGGGTCACTGTCGCCCGGGTCACTGTCGCCCGGGTCGCCATCACCTGGGTCACTGTCGCCGGGATCCGAGCTGTCGTCGGAGCCAGAGCTGTCGGAGTCGTCACCGGACGAAGATCCGTCGTCGGTTGCCGAACCAGAATCGGAATCACCCTCCGATTCGCTGTCGGAGGCCACCCTGGTGGTTGTCGTCGATCCGGTTCGTGCGCCAGCATTTCCGCTGCTCGAGTCGCTGTCGTCAGCGTCTTCGCCGGTCGAGCCTGCAGCGGGAGCGGCTGACGCCCTCGCTGGCCCACTCGGGGCTCGGGAAACCCCGTTTGCGGCAGCAGCGTCGCTGTTGTCAGCGTCTGCGTCATCGGGGACCGGCAGGTTCCCAAAGACACCGCCGTTGCCTTCGTCATCGCCACCGCTCGATCCCTGCTCCGAGGTCTGCTCGCTGTCGGCGGAACCGGTCGAGATGGACTCAATCGTCCCGTCGCCCGGCTCACCGCCGCCACCACTCTGCAGCAGAAGTGCTATTCCGGTGGCCGTCACCAACAGGGTGGCAAACGCTGGAAGTATGACTCGATGGGGTTTCAACATGGGGTACGCCTCTCCTCGCCTGTGGTTAGGAGCACGGTCGCCCGCCCCAGATACAAGAACACGAAGAAATTTGAATCATTGGACATCGTGGCCGCCTCTTTCTGCGCCACGGAACGATGGGTGGCGGCTATTCAAGGCCGCAAAGTTGGGGTCCGGTGGCCGCTGTCGGATACGCTGCTCAACGGTTCACTCTCAATGTCGGGTATCCACTGTCGGTATCGGTACTGCGGGGTGAATCGATGATCGTGGATAGCGCAGACCCCTCAGACGGGGGGCCTTTGTCACAGGAGGACTAGATGAAGATCACCACCCGCTTGCTCCGTACGCTCGACGCCGTTCGTCCGGCTGCAGTCGCCTCCGCGCACTGCGACGGTCCCTGTGGCGTGTATGACCCGGCGAGCGCTCGTATCGCCGCTGAGGCCGTACTGTCCATGACCAAGAAGCTCGTCGACTTGGACATGTCAGCCGACGGTGCGCACAACACCTACAGCCGGTTCGTGGCCATCAAAGAAGAGCAGGCCGAGATCACCAAGCGTGAGCTCAACATCCTGTGGCATGACTACTTCAAGCCGAACCACCTCGAGGACTACCCGGACCTGCACACCACCTTCTGGAACGCAGCCAAGCAGGCATCGGCATGCAAGACCTCCATCAGCGTGGACGCCGCCAATGAGCTGATGTCGCAGATCGAGAGCATTCACAACATGTTCTGGGCCTCGAAGGGACGCGAGATTCCCTGGTACACCGCCAGCTGATCCAAACGCCCCACCGCGGGACGGTCGGTCGTGAGCGAAGGAGATCTTGCATGAGCAAAAAGAGATCTCGCCCCGCAGCCGCCGGCAACTATGACGATGACATCGGCTGGGCCCGTGTCGACGACTTCGTGTCGGCGGCACGGGCCCAGTCAGTTCTCGACCGGTGTGAGCAGATGATCGAGGCTGCGGCGAGCGACCCCAGGGTTGGCGACAAGCCGCACGGTGGCACGAGACGTCTGGTCGACGTAGTTGACCGGGTCCCCGAAGCGGCCCAGTTGGTGTCCGACCTGGATGCGGTCGTCACGGCCATCGTCGACGGACCACACGCATTGCGAGACGCCACCTACCGGTGTCCCCACCCCGGCTTCGGTGCCCAGAAACTTCACGCCGATGCGCTGCCCCGGCTGGCTGCTGGACCGAACCTGTGCGCAACGGCGATCGTTCCCCTCGTCGACTTCACCGGAGACAACGGTGCAACCAGGGTGGTGCCCGGCAGCCACCATCGGCCAGACCTGCAACGGCTGTCCGGCAACCTCGATCAGACCGATGGCGAGATCACCCTGACCGGTCCCGTCGGCGTAGCGTTCGTCTTCACCGGACATCTGCTTCACTCGGGGACAGAGAACCGTTCGTCAGTGCCCCGCCCGTGTCTACAGTTTCTATTCGAAGCGACGCTCCGGTGATCTATCTCGACCGTTCCAAGTTGCGGGCGATGGGGGAGACCGCGGCGTGGCTGGTCGGCCGTCGGCGGCGGATCAAAGTCACCGGTGATTCCATGCTGCCGACGCTCGCTCCCGGACAGTTCGTACTGGTCGACCCGTCTCGGGCGGTCGCGGTCGACGATCTTGCCCTGGCACACCATCCCCATGAGGCTGATCTGCTGATCATCAAACGGGTGGCCGAGATTCTCGATGACGGCCGGGTGATGCTGGTGAGTGACAA
>CAZSTV010000410.1:0-754 GCA_964609665.1 uncultured Acidimicrobiaceae bacterium | reverse complement strand
GCGTGGTGCCGGGGCTGTTGGCCCCCCCCCGCGCCGGTGGCCGCCCGTCGGGGCCGGAAACTAGCCGCTGATCGGCGAGGTCTGGGGCCCGATGGGCCTGTCTGGCTCGATAGCCTATGGTCGGTGCTAACCGTTTCCGGGCTCTCGAAGTCACATGGCGCTCGAACGCTGTTCACCGACGTCACCTTTCGATTGTCGCCAGGACGGCGCATTGCGCTGATCGGCGCAAACGGCGTTGGCAAGACCACCATCCTCGAGATCGTCATGGGGATCCAGGATTCCGACACCGGCGACGTGTCACAGCCGAAGGACTACCGCATTGGCTACCTGCCCCAGGAGCTGACCGAGGCCTGGACCGGATCGGTCCTGCAAGAGGTCATGCGGGGCGCTGGTGACGTCATCGAGCTTGAGGCGGAGCTTCGTCGACTTGAGCAGCGTATGACCGAAGTTGACGGCGCCGAGCACGAGCAGGTGGTCGCCCGCTACGGCGAGGCCCAGAGCCGGTTTGAGACCCTCGGCGGCTACCAGATTGAGGCCGAGGCTCGCAGGATCCTCGGTGGCCTCGGTTTCACCGCAACCGATATGGATCGCCCACTGCGGGAGATGTCGGGAGGCTGGCAGATGCGGGCCGTGCTCGCTCGGCTCTTGCTGCAGCAGCCGGACGTGCTGGTCCTCGACGAGCCGACAAACCACCTCGATGTCGATTCGGTGGCCTGGCTTGAACAGCAGTTGGTGAGTTGGCCCGGTGCGGTGC
>CAZSTV010000409.1:0-3151 GCA_964609665.1 uncultured Acidimicrobiaceae bacterium | reverse complement strand
AAGACGCCATCCGCGATGAGCGCTAGTCTCGTGGGCTCGGAGATGTTTATAAGAGACAGCCTCGATGTTCCACGTCGGGTCGTTTGGAGAGGCGATGACGAGGATTGGAGCGTCGACGTCGGTATCGGCGGCGATCGTCATCATCGTGGCCCGATCAGTCGTGCTCACTCCGCCGCCGTTGGGGTGTGAGTGCCACTCCCCGACGTAGCCGAGCCGCGGGTCGTCATGTCGTGCCGACTCCACCGCTTCCGCCACGCGACCCTCAGCGATGGTGAAGTTCTCGTCGGTCGCTGCGGTGTCTGGCAGCTCGATTGCGGCGACCACGACCGTCCGCTCGCTGATCGTTGTTCCGATCAGTGCTCCGCCGGTCTCGAGCGGCGCTGCGGCCTGGGACGCGTCGATGATGGCGTGGAGTGCCGACTCGGCGATGTCGATGACGACATCGAGGTCACCTCGCCTCAGCCTGCCGACCCGGCTGAAGGGACGGTCTCCGCCACCTCGGAGGACATCGATGATCTCGTCGTCGTAGTCGTAGCGGTCCATGAGGGTGTCGATGGCGACGTGAGCGGCGGTAGTCCCGGCAGACGCAACGGACGGCGGAGGCGCATTGTGGACGCGCGACAGGCAGCCCGTCTCGGTTCCGACGTACTCGAGTTCATCGGGCAACGGGGGGATCTCTGGGTACCGGTCGAGATGAGGTCGGGCGAGGATCGGAGTGTCGTCGGGATGGGCTTGGCGCCTGACACGAGCGACCGAGCCGCCGCGAAGTAGAGCGACCGAGACGAACGGGCATCGCTCGGCGTGTGCGACACGTCCCGCGAGTTCGCTGAACCCTGCGTGGCCGGTCGCATCAATCAGCAGGTCGATCGACTGGGTGAGGTCGGCGATCTCTCGGGGATCCCAGACCGTTCCAGAGTGACCCTCTGGGGGTCCGTCCACTGTCGCCCACTCGCGTCGGCCGAGTTGCTCGCTGATGGCGTGGGTCTTGGCGACACCGGGGAGTGTGTTGGCGGCCGTTGCGTGTCGGATGAGGTTGGCTGGCCAGAGTCGGTCGTGGTCGTAGAGCGAGATGCGACCGACGCCTGCTCGTGTGAGCGCGTCTGCGAGGTGGGACCCGATGGCGCCGGCGCCGATGAGCCCTACATGTTTGTGCTGTAGGTCCGCGGCGTCGGGGCCCGCTCGCAGCATCATCTCGCCTCGACCCTTTGGGCGAAGTAACACAACGCTGTAGGTGCGTTCGTCGTTGTCGACCTTGCGCAGTGCGAGCACCATGCTGCATACGAGCCCGGCCGCGTTGGGCCAGATGAGCCCGAACATGACGACGTTGCAGGCGCGCAGGTCCTTGTCGAGGCGTTCGCGTTGTTTGTCGGTTAGTAACGACCGGAGCTCGTCGACGTCCCGGGGTGGGCGGTCCACGACGTCGCGGTAGTACCAGCGTGCGCGGAAATCACGGTGGTTGTCGATGGCGGCACGGCCGGGGCGCACCGGGCTGAAGCCGCCGGGGCGAATGTCGAGGACGTCGACCTCAGCGGCCTCTGACGCTTCGGCGAGGCGCACGAAGTGGAAGTCGCCGTGTTGTCCGTCGGTTCCAGCGTTGCCGATGAGGCCCTCGATATCGATGAGCCCAACACCTGCAGCGCGACCTCGCCAGTAGATCTCGGGGTTCCGTGCAGTCTCGGTGCCCGTGAATCCGTCGGAGGCTGCGGCGACCCAGTCGACGATTCGAGCGTTCATGGCTGCGACCGTGGTCCAGCGCTGGGTGTTGTCCTCTTCCTCCCAGATGCACAGAAGCTCCCGGTCGGCGTGCCAGGCGTCGAGATCGGGGATGTGGAGAAGGGGCGGCCGGTAGGGCCAAGCTGCGACGATGACGACGGTCATTACTTCCGACGCTGTGAAGCCAGCTTCGATCAGCGCAGGGTGGGTGGGGCCGACCCAGTGGTTCTCCTCGGTCCGCTCGAATCCGGCAGCTTCGAGCTCGGCAAGAAAGCGGATCAGCGAGTCCGGCTCCATCGCCCTCGTCAGGAGCGGGTCATCGGCGTCCAAAGGACCGTTCCTCGGTTCCCCCCGACGACGTGTTGGCTGCAACCGCTCCCTGGGCGACACCGCTACCGCGGCATCCCTCAGGCAGCGAGAAGACCTCGCGGCCACCTCGGTTGGTCCCCAGGATCTGTCGCCATGTGATCGCCGCCTGGCAACGATCGTGGGTACTCACTGCGAAGGTTGCCTTGGCGGCCAGGTCGGTGAACAAGATGCGGCTGGTCTCCATAGCAGCAGGGTCCGGTGCAGGGGCGTACGGCTCGCTCAAGACCGGGTCGCAGACAGGGTTGAAACGGACCGTCCCGAGCCGAGCTGCCACGTACGACAGTGCGCTCGAGGTGATGTCCGCCCAGGTGTCGCCTTCGACGCTGCCATCAGCAACACCCTCGTGCAGCATGAACTCGTAGAACAGGAAGCTTGGCTTCACCTCGGCGAGATGATGCATCTTGATCTGCTTGAGCGCTTTCACAGTTGGGACGAACGCTCCCTGCCCCGAGATTGTCGGCTCTCGGTTTCTCTCGATCGTCTCATCGTTGAGCGCCACGGGGTCAGTTCGCTTCCAGGTCTGAGCGAGCGAGCGAGTACCGTCAGTGGCGACGTCAACTTCGGGGATGCCGTAGTGCTGGTCCCATTCGACCCCGGGAACCACGTCGACGGAGAACTCGAAGTCGATAGAAGCCGCCTTCGTTACGAGATCTCGAATCTCGACTGCTGACCAACCCTCCGCTTCGCCGGCATCGCGAACAGACCGTTCCGAGACGGGGTACTCACGACCGAAGCTCACTTTGAGTGAGCGGGGTTGCCGGCTTCAAATGGTGCCAACGCGGTTGCGAACAGCTCGTAGGCGGAGGCCGGTGTGATTGTGTCGACGGTGTGGGCGGATAGGCGACCGAACACATCCACGTCCTTCCCTGGCCAGACCGACAAGGACCGGGCGTAACTGCCCACCAGCACATCCGCCAGGCCCGCGTCGACAAGGGCTGCGTTGGCATTGATCACGGTGCGGACCTCGACGTGGGCAGCAATCGCAATCTTCCTGCGGTCGCCGAGGTTGATGCTGCTTTGGGCCTTGCCGAACTCGTTGTTGAAGGCATAGATGGCCATGGATCCACTC
>CAZSTV010000408.1:0-3152 GCA_964609665.1 uncultured Acidimicrobiaceae bacterium | reverse complement strand
ATTCGGGGTCAACGGGTCTCGATGATCTTCCAAGACCCGATGACCGCGTTCAACCCGGTCTTCACCATTGGGGATCAGGTTGGCGAGATCATCACCACCCACGATTCCTCGGTGTCCAAGGGCGAAGCCAAGACCAGGGCCATCGACCTGTTGCAACTGGTCGGCATTCCCAACGCGGACCGCCGAGTTGATCAGTACCCCCACGAGTATTCCGGTGGTATGCGCCAGCGGGCAATGATCGCCATGGCCATCGCCAACAGCCCGACGTTGCTCATCGCCGATGAGCCGACCACGGCGTTGGACGTAACCATTCAAGCCCAGGTCATGGAAACGCTGGCCGAGGCCCAGGCCGAGACCGGGGCAGCGATGATCTTGATCACCCACGACCTTGGCCTGGTGGCGGGTGTCGCCGACCGGGTGCAGGTGATGTACGGCGGACGGATCTTTGAGCGGGGCGAGACCCGAGATCTCTACTACCAGCCGATGAATCCGTACACCAGAGGGTTGCTGCAGTCGATCCCTCGCCTTGACGGTGATCGTGAGCAGCGACTTGAACCGATCCCCGGAACGCCTCCGAGTATTCTGCGGATGCCGCCGGGTTGCGCGTTTCAGACCCGTTGTGTCCATCGGACTGATGTCTGCGCCGAAAAGCCGGCAACCCTTGAACTGGTCGGCGAGGACCACTGGTCCCGCTGCCACAACACCTCAACCCTTCCGCCGGTGGAAGAAGTAACTGGACAGGCCGCACAATGACCGAGACAAACGACAGCAACACCGGGCCGGACAGCTCGGCTGACTCCAGCGCCAGCATCAACGGCAACGGGGCAAAGGTAGGCACGGGCAACGAAATTCTGCGGGTTGACAACCTGGTCACCCACTTCCCGATTCGGGCCGGCCTCCTTCGACGCAACGTCGGTGTCGTGCACGCGGTGGATGGCGTCAGCCTCTCGGTCGCCGGTCGGGAGACACTGGGCATCGTTGGGGAATCCGGCTGCGGTAAGACCACCCTTGGTCGGACCATCCTTCGCCTGATCGAGCCAACCTCGGGAGGAATCACCTTCCGCGGAGAGGACGTGGTGAACGCCTCGGCCGAGCGGATGCGAGACCTCCGGGCGGAGATGCAAATTGTCTTCCAGGACCCGTACGCATCGCTTAACCCTCGCCACCCGATCAACGACATCGTCGCCGAGCCGATGCTGATCCACGGCACGTCTCGCTCCGACGCGATCGCTAGGGTCGGCGAACTGCTCGACGCCGTCGGCCTGCTGCCGGAGCACGGCAACCGTTACCCGCACGAGTTTTCCGGCGGTCAACGTCAGCGCATCGGCATTGCCAGGGCGCTCGCTCTGGAGCCCAGCATGATTGTCTTGGACGAGCCGGTGTCGGCACTTGACGTGTCGGTGCAGGCCCAGGTCATCAACCTGCTCGAAGATCTGCAGGACGAGATGGACCTGACCTACCTGTTCATCGCCCATGATCTTTCCGTCGTCCGCCACATCTCGGACAGGATCGCCGTGATGTATCTCGGCAAGATCGCCGAGTTGGCCGATCGGGACACTTTGTACGCCGACCCGGCGCACCCTTACACCCACTCGCTGCTGTCAGCGGTTCCTGTCGCCGACCCCGATGTCGAGCGGGCCCGCAAGCGGATCGTCCTCGAAGGTGATCTGCCAAATCCGGCGAGTCCGCCATCGGGTTGCAGCTTCCGGACCCGCTGTCCGATCGCCGTCGAGCGCTGTGCGGAGGAGGAGCCCCAGTTGCGAGAGGTCTCGCCAGGCCAGGTTGTGGCGTGTCACTTCCCGCTGGAGCCCGGCCAATCCCTGGTGGATCTGCTGCCGAGCAAGGCCGCTGCCGGTTCAAGCGCGGAGTAACTTGGCAAACAACGGCGCCGCCGATGTGGAGTTCCGTCCGTCGATGGGCTTTGTCGTACTCGGCGCCTTTTCGCCGGCGGTCCTGGTGATCGTCGGAGTGGCCGGGCTACTGCAGGCGGGCGGGTTTCGGATCGTCCCGACGTTCTTGTTGGTCCTCGGCCTTTCGATGGCGGCGGTGGCCGCATTCGACATCCCGCTGAAGATTATGGTCGACGCGCACGGAGTACACCGGCGCTGCCTGGCCCGCACCCAGGTGTTTGCCTGGGACGACGTCGTTGCGTTCCGGCGGCCACGGGGGAGGAGAGGGCGCCGAGGTGTCAGTTCGACTCCGCCATCGAGCGCTGCAACCCCGTCGGCCATGGGAAACCCCGAGACCGGCCGCGGGGGCCTGGTGCTCGAAACCACCGCTCGGCGTCAGTACCTGCTGAGCACCGGCCGGGAGCGGCCAGACACCTACGTCGGGATCGAACAGGCGGTGGCTCGCTACGCGCCCGGCCTTTCGCTTCCCGGTCCGCCGTACTACCCCCGGAGCGAATCCTCGCTGTAGCGGTGGTTGCGGTGGTGGTCAGCAGGAGGTCCTGGCGGGCGCTCGATGTGACGGATCAGATCTCTGAACGGCACCCTGCACCGGATTTCGGCTGGATTTTGCTAGCCTGAAGAGTCTCCAATTGGTGAAAGAGTTCGGCTACATGATCCTGGTTCTCGGCATAATCTACGCAATCCTCGGTGCCATCACCGTCGGCTTGGTGCTGCTCCACAGTGGCCGCGGTGGCGGTCTGTCCGACATGTTCGGTGGAGGCCTTGGCGCCTCGTCTGCCGGTTCCACGCAGATGGAACGCAACCTGGATCGGCTGACCATCGTCTTCGGCCTTGCTTTTTCGTTCCTCACGCTGATTCTGGCCTTCGCAATCGACGCCTGATCGCCGTTGACCCCGGCCAAACGGCGCGGGAGTCCTCATTTTGAACATCACTAGGCCGATAGGCCTAGGTGCAGGTGCTCTTCGCCTTCAATTCGTGCTGTTCGATGGTCAGGCTCAGGCTGCTGGGCGTGGTTTTTGGCGTTCTGCTGCTGTCGGCATGCTCAGGCGGCGATCTGTTTGGGCTCGGCGGCGGCGCCGAGCAGTCAGCCCGCGAGGCCGACGATGGTGCTCCCGAACAGCTGGCCGCGGTCGACGGCTACGGCCATCGGCTGAGTATCGGTCTTGTTCGCCCGCCGTCGTACCGCCCGGACGAGGTTGTTCTGACCGACCAGTCGGCGGTCATCGTTTCCGACCTGCTCTA
>CAZSTV010000407.1:0-3273 GCA_964609665.1 uncultured Acidimicrobiaceae bacterium | reverse complement strand
GCTCGGTGTTGAGCCCTCGCCGGAGCTGGCCAACCTCGAAGAACAGGTCCTGCTCCACGATCCACGACTTCGGCTCGCTGCACCGGCGAAATCCAACGAGATTCATGGAATAGAGTCCGGCGGACATGACGAGGACGAACCGACCGACCTGAGGCCGAATCCGTTCCGGGGTTTGCGAGCGTTCGGTGAGGAACACGCTGAGAACTTCTACGGCCGGGAGGAACTCATCGCGGAGATCGTGCGAAAGGTCGAGCGCGGGGAGGGACTTGCAGCCGTGGTCGGTCCAAGCGGCTGTGGCAAATCGAGTGCGGTCCGTGCCGGGGTGATCCCCGCTGTCAGAAAGGGCTCTCTTGAGGGCTCCCAGGACTGGGTCATAGCGCAGATGGTTCCCGGATCGGACCCATTCGCCGAACTCGAAGCGGCACTTCTGCGCGCAGCGTTTGACCCGCCGGCAAGCCTGACAGATCAGCTGTCCGACGAGCGGACGGGAACACTCCGGGCGGCCATGCGGATCCTGCCGAATGAGTCATCGAAGCTGCTACTTGTAATCGATCAGTTCGAGGAGATCTTTGTCCTCATCGAGGATGAAGATCGGCGGCGACGGTTCCTGGACTCCCTTATCCACGCCCTCGATGATCCTCATGGTCGACGGTCCAATCGAGGTGCCGGAACTACCGCTGACACCACCGACCGATCCCCCGGAACCGGACGCCGTTCTCGAGGTCGTTATCGACCGAGGTCGTTGTCAGGCGAACTCGTCGTCGAGTGTTGGTTTCGGTGGGATGCTGCAGATCGATGCAGTGAATCAGGGCCAGTCGACCGCTGGTCTCGAGGTCCGAAAGGCTACAGACGGCGCAACCCCGTCGGACTTCGAGCAATCACCGGGCTCAGTGGTCAATCTGGGCACGTCGCCGACATCGCGTGCAGCAGTGGCACCCACGGGCCGCCACGCCCTCTCAGCCCGGATGAACCAGACAGGGACCTGGGCCTTGCTTTGCGTCGACGAGTCCGGGGCGGATCGGTCGCTGGCTGCGCTGATCGACGTCGCCGAAGCTGCGCCTGCGGACTCGGCGCTGCCGGCAAGAGTCGTCTACGACGGGAACGAGTGCGGCTACGTCGGCCCCCGCGAATTGTCATCCGGCGATGGCGTGGCGTTTACGCTGACCAACTCATCCGACGCGGTGGCCGGTTTGA
This sequence comes from uncultured Acidimicrobiaceae bacterium, assembly GCA_964609665.1. GTDB lineage: Bacteria > Actinomycetota > Acidimicrobiia > Acidimicrobiales > SZUA-35 > JAHELU01. The sequence continues at coordinate 2,079 of CAZSTV010000407.1, read as the reverse complement.
GTGTCTGGCGGGTCACAGATGGCACGAAGATTGCAGACGTCAACGGGATCGATGCAATGAGCAGGGCAAGCCTCTATCTTGCAGGTTCGCTTCCGAATGTGCCGATCGAAGGCACGGACGGCCTCATTCTCGTTCTGCCCGAGGCCGGGACCTACCTCGCGAACTGCTTCCAACCGGGAGTCCTCACTGCAGATAGGCCGGGAGCCATCATCGTGGTCGAGCCGTGAAACCCAAGCGTGGTGTAGTCAGGATTCGATCGACGCGGACCAGGCCATCACAACCGCAACGTCGGCTGGGAAGCCGTCCATGTCTGTGTCGATGACACCCCTGCTATCACATGCTTGAGCGCTACTCCAAGGTTGTGACCTGGATGACGGATCGCAACAGGATCAGATAAAACAGGCCAGCGCCTACAACCGAGATCGCGACGATTGCGACCACCATCGCAGCGATGGCATCTGTCTGGCCGAGAAGAACGGCGATGGTGATCCCGATTGTCATCGCTACAGCAAGGAATATTGTGCGTTTGATAATCAGCGGACGGTCCGGGTAGTAGGGCACGGCGCGGTTCCACTGCTGAGGCTCAGCCACGCCCTTGTCGGCCATCACTCGCCGAAGGATGGCGAAACCCTCCTCAACGATACCGGGGTTCCGCTCAACCCCTTTGAGGAACCGAAGGTCGTCAGGGTGGTAGATGAGGTAACCATGCTTGCGGGCCGCAACAAGGTTCTCATCAAGTAGAGGGCCAAGGTTGCCTAGTTCGGGCTTCGGCCTGCGGCCCCTCACCTCTCGTTTGAGTGCGGCCGTGACCGGGCCATCCGGAATGTAGGTAATCGGCACGTACACCATCGCCCTGGTCTAGCAGAAATGATCGACCAACCAACCGACGGCGCCGCTCGCAACCAGCCCAGCGGCTAGGAGAAGGTCCATTTGCCGAAGTAGTGGATGTTGGTGACTCCAGCATCGAGGAGGGTTTGGCGGATCGCTGCGGAGTCGTCTCGTTCGACGCCGAATATTCCGACGAGGGTGTGCCCTTGTTTGAGGGCTGTGAGAGGTTTTTCGATGACGTCGTCGAAGACTGAGAGGAAGCCACGGGAGTTGTCGAGGGCTTTCGCTCCTTCTTCGCCGATGAGGTAGTAGATCCTGGCTGGCTCGATCCCGGCGGATTGCAGAACTGTAGTGACGTCGTCGATATGGGTATCTTGGCGAAGTTGTCCTATGGCTGCCTCGCGAGGTTGGGAGCGGGATTTGGTTTCGTTGATGTGATGGGTTCCCATGATGGTGTTCTCCTAGTCGGTGGAACTGAGGGTGGAGGTGGCGGTGGCGGAGACGAACCCGGAGCGAAGGGCGGAGTCTCTTGAGATCGATCTTGGAACGAACCATCAGATGGCCCCCCGCCCGCGTTGTACCCGTCAGTCATCGCCACCATCCCCGCCTCGACCCGCTATCGAGCCAGCACGGTAGCGCATCTCTCACGCCCGAAGAAGTCGGGCGTGAACAGATTGTGCGGCCGGGGACGGCGGGCTAAGACAGTGCGGAGCCCGTCGCTGCTCTGCGGGGCGGAAACGTTAGAGGAGACCAAACGTGAGTACAGCAATCGCACACGCCACCGGAACTGCCGATCCCTCGGTGGCCCAACTCCGGCACCGGGCCGAGGTGCCAACGCTGATCATGGCCGGAGCGCTGACCATCGTCGGGTTGATCGCCGCTGGCGTCTCTGCGTCCTCTGGCGCTACGGCGCCGGCCTGGGCCACCGCTGCTCTTGCAGGTCTGGCCGCACCGATCGTGGCCGGCGTCGTGATCATCCGCTACTTCTACTGGAAGAACATCGCCGACGGGGTCGAGATCACCGAGCAGCAACTACCGGATGTCTATGAGATGTATCGAGACCTCGCTGAGCGAATGGAGGTGTCGCCCATGCCCCGCCTCTACCTTGGCAACGGGAACGGTGCGATCAATGCCTTTGCCAGCAAGTGTCAGGTCCGACGAAGCTACGTGGTGATCTGGAGTGACCTGCTGGACATCGCCTACGAGCACGGGGACTTCGACGGTGTGCGGTTCGTCCTGGCGCACGAGCTG
>CAZSTV010000406.1:0-3277 GCA_964609665.1 uncultured Acidimicrobiaceae bacterium | reverse complement strand
AGCCAGTTGACGCCGCCGGTCCGAAGACGTCGACACCGACCGTTGCACCATCAACGACCGCAGTTGCGGTAGCTGCGTCGTCTACGAGGCCCACCACCGGCGAAACCGCCAGCACCGAACAGGTCACGAAGGCGCTTCCATCGAGCAGTACACCGGCCAGCACCGCGCCTTCGAGCACCACTTCATCCAGTACCGCACCATCCAGTACCGCGCCCTCAAGCACGACGACCAGCACGACGACAAGCACGACGACCAGCGCTACGACCCGCACGGCGCCGCCCATCGTGCCTGCGCCGTCGAACGACGACGGCATCTACCGGGTCACGCTGGGAAGCGGCGGGTCGACCGAGTTTGATAACTCAAGCCAATCCGGGGCGGGGAGCGCCCACGGGACGAGGGTCTACTGCGTGACGTCGCACTTCTCCCACGATGACCCGGTGGTCTTCCCCGGACGATCGGGAGCGTCCCATGCGCACATGTACTGGGGCAACACCGAGGCCGACGCGTTCAGCACTGGTGCCTCCATTGCGAACTCGGGCAACTCCAGCTGCGAAGGGGGCACGACCAACCGCTCCTCCTACTGGATGCCGGCCCTGTTCAATAGCGCCGACGAAGCGGTGATCCCGGAGACCATCTTCGTGTACTACAAGAGCTTCGGCGGCTCGGGCTTCCAACGCTCAACCATTCAGCCGATCCCGTCAGGTCTGGAGATGCTTGCCACGCCCGAGATTCGAGGCGCCGGGCATTGGTCATTCAAAGTTGGCGAGCGAGACGGCGGCACCAACCTCAGCATCAGCTTTCCCGAATGTCTCGCAGTCAACGGAAACGGTGGCCCGGTGCTGTCGTCAGAGGACAACATTTCTCATCTGTCCTATGCCACCAACCACAACGCTGCCAGCGGCTGTCCGTCGTCACACCCCTACCGAATCCCGACGGTCTCCTACGTTGTGCACTTCGACGTGCCGTTCAACAGCGCCTGGTACCTGTCATCGGACGAGAGCACTGCGACCAAGGGCCAAAGCCTGCACGCCGACTACATCGCCGCATGGGACGACGGGGCCATGGACGAACTGGTTGAGTGCACCATCGCCGAGCGGCGGAGCTGCGAGTTCCCGGGTCGCAGGCAGCTCCCCGAACGGTTTCTGACCCCCGATGGTCTACGCATCTATGACTACACCACGGTGCTCACCGCCGACGCTGACCGCACCCCGTTCGGCACCCAGATAGCGAAGTACCGCCGCTAAGGTATGCGCAGTAGGGCCCGGTGGGGAGTGCCGATGGCGAACATGCTCAGTGCCAACAGACGAGGTGCGTCGTTTGTAGAGCTGCACGCCGCCGCGGCCGATGGCCAGCGCTGGGCCGCCGACGCGCTGACCGATGAGTTCCTGCCCCGCCTCGTGTCGTTCGCAAAGATGCGTGGTGCTGCCGACCCGGAGGGAATCGCTCACGTTGCGCTGGTCTCGGTTCTGCGGCGCCTCGGTGAGCTGAACTTTGCCGCCAAGGAACAAATGTGGGCGTATCTGTGTCAGACCGCTCGCTCTCGAATCATTGATGAGTTCCGTGCGGCCAAGCCGGTGGATCTGCTCGAAGACCACAGCGCCCTCCAGGAACTAGGGGGCGATCGGCGCGCCGCACTGGTGCCATTTGATGATCGGATCGTCAACCGAGACTACGTGGACGAGTTGCTCTCACCGCTGACCAATGAGCAGCGTCAGGTCCTGGAGATGCGCTTCTTCGATGACCTGTCGATTGAAGAGACTGCCAGTAGGACCGGGCGAAGCCAAGATGCGGTGAAGGGACTGCAGCGGCGGGCGATCAACGCCATCATTGCGGCCGCGGCCATCATCCTTGCTCTCGTCGCTCTGCGCTGGGCCGATGGCGGCCCGGATCAACCGACCAGTAACGCTCCGGCCGATCAAACCGACATCATCGAAGACGACCCGTTGCCGGCGGCAGAGGATAAGTTCGGCGATGGCGATGCCGCCGGGGGAGCGGCGCTTGTTGTCGACGGTGTTGACGTAGACAAGACCACCACCGGCACCGAAGAAGCCGACAACGGAGCGGAAGCCGCTTCCAACACCGACTCGGCGCCGGGCGCCGACCTCGACCGATTCACCGTGACGGTCGGATCCGACAGAGCCACCCCGCTGGACATGTCGGGCGCTACGGTACCGAGCTCCGCCCACGGCACCCGGGTCTACTGCCCGGTGTCACACTTCTCCTACGGTGACCCGATCAACGGCCAGCGTGGGCTGGCAACGCTGGCCGCGACGATGTTCTGGGGCAACACCAGCGCCGATGCAGCATCGGTGCCGGCAGAGCTGCCGAACGTTGGCAACAGTAGTTGTGAAGGTGGCATCAACGACCGTTCCGCCTACTGGATGCCAGCGCTCTTCGACCGAGACGGTCAGGTGGTGCTGCCAGAGTTGGTCCTCGTCGAGTACAAGACGTTCGGCGGCCCCACGCTGGAGCGCAGCAACGTGCAGCCAATCCCGCCCGGACTGCAGCTGGTCGCAGACGCCACCGTTCCAAATGGCGGAGACACCTTCGGCACGTCTGGCGGTGACGAGTCGGTGACGTCGTTCGTCATTGCCTTTCCCGAGTGTGTCATGACCGACTCGGCTGGTCTGCCGGTGCTGTCGAGCGAGGACAACGTCGCCCACCTGACCCACGATGGGGCACCGACCCCGACCGGTTGTCCGAGTTCGCACCCGTACCGAATTCCCCAGGTCACCTTCAAAGTTGACTTCGCCGTTCCCTACAACTCCGGCTGGTACCTCTCCACCGGGTATGACGCGCAGTCCGCCCCCGACGAGCTGTCGGCGGGCCTGGTCTCCGGCTGGGACCAGGCGAGCATGGACGGCCTGGTGCGCTGCACCATTGAGCTGATCGGCAACTGCGAGTTTGCCGCCGTCGCCGATGGTCGCAAAACCTCTCGGTCGCAGCTACCCGAACGACTGCTCGGTCCGGATGGCACGGAGATCTACCGGGGCAGTGTGCAACTCTCCGACCAGGCCGACCGAACGCCCTTTGGCGCCTCGGTCCCCCAGTTCTCCTAGTACGCCCCTAGCACTGGTGCTGCACCGGGGCCGCGCCTGTAGAGACGAGCGGCGCGGGGAGAGCCGCGTAATGGGAGCGCCGACAGTCGGTGCCGTCGACGCCCCCAGCCCCCAGTGCTTATGAGCCCTTGGCGGCCTCGTAGCGCTCGGTCGCTTCCTCGACCGCAACCATATGCTTGTCCGCAAGGTCAGGCCAGGCCTGCTACGCTCGATCGGCA
>CAZSTV010000405.1:0-3280 GCA_964609665.1 uncultured Acidimicrobiaceae bacterium | reverse complement strand
ATGGCGATGATGTCCTGCAGCTCCTTGAAGCGCTGGAGAATCTCCTGCACCTGACGGGCCACGTTGTAGTGCCGGCTACCGACAACCTCAGGAGCGAGGATGGTCGAGGTTGAAGCCAGCGGGTCAACCGCCGGGTAGATACCAAGGGCCGCAATGTCACGGCTCAGCTCGGTGGTGGCGTCCAAGTGGGTGAAGGTGGTGAACGGCGCCGGGTCGGTGTAGTCATCGGCGGGTACGTACACGGCCTGCAGCGAGGTAATGGACTTACCACCGGTCGAGGTGATCCGCTCCTGGAGCTCGCCCATCTCGTCCGCCAGGGTGGGCTGGTAACCCACGGCCGAAGGCATACGACCGAGCAGGGTCGATACCTCGGAGCCGGCCTGGACAAACCGGAAGATGTTGTCGACGAACAGCAGCACGTCCTGGCCCTGCACGTCACGGAAGTACTCGGCCATGGTCAGCGCGGAGAGTGCAACCCGGAGGCGCACGCCCGGCGGCTCATCCATCTGGCCGAAGCAAAGGGCGGCCTTGGAAAGCACGGAGGAGACTCCGTCGCCCATCATGGTCTCGCCCATTTCCAAGAAGAGGTCGGTGCCCTCACGGGTCCGCTCCCCCACACCGGCGAACACCGAGACACCACCGTGGTTGGCGGCAACACGGGTGATCATTTCCTGGATGAGCACGGTCTTACCAACACCGGCACCACCGAAGAGGCCGATCTTGCCACCCTGCAGGTACGGGGTGAGGAGGTCGATGACCTTGATGCCGGTCTCAAGGACCTGCTTGGTCGGCTCGAGCGTGTCGAACGCCGGAGCGGGACGATGGATGTCCCACCGGGTCTCGATGTCCAGCTGGTCGATGGGAACGTCGAGCGGCTCGCCGATGACGTTCCAGATGTGACCGAGGGTCACGTCGCCAACCGGCACCTGGATGCCGTGGCCAAGGTTGCGGACCGTCTGTCCACGCTGCAGACCGTCGGTCGGCTTGAGAGCAACACCGCGGACCCGGCTGTTGCCGAGCTGCTGTGCGATCTCGGCCATGACCTTTGTGGTCTCGCCCTCTACAACAACATCGAACTCGACGGCGCTGTTGATCTCGGGAAGAGCTCCCGGGGGGAACTCAATGTCCACAACAGGACCGGCGATGGCGACGATGCGGCCTTCTTTGAGTTGGGGTTCAGTGGCAGTCATTGGTCATCTGCTCCAGTTTGCGATTCGTAAGGTTTCTTGGGACCGAGTGAGCGTCGGTCTAGAGAGCTGCTGAGTCGCTCAGCAGCAGTTGTTCGGATGGTCCATCGTCGTCTGCACCCAGGGCTTCCGACCCGCTGACGATCTCCATGATCTCAGTGGTGATGGATTCCTGGCGGGCCCGGTTCATTGCCCGGGAAAGCTTGACGATCAGTTCTTCAGCGTTGTCGGTGGCTGCCTTCATGGCCCGCTGCCGGTTTGCATGCTCCGACGCCGCAGCATCGAGCAAGGCGGTAAAGAGGCGAGCCTCGACGTAGCGGGGCAGCAAGTCGGACAGCACACCTTCGGCAGACGGCTCAAACGAGAAGCCTGCGAGGGCTGCTTGATCGCCGCCGCCCTCTTCGGCCATGACAGCGGTCCGCTCCAAGGGGAGGAACCGTCTGACGACCGGGCGCTGGGTGCCAAGGCTGACGAACTCGGTATAAATCAGGTCGACCTGATCAACCTCACCGGAATCGAACAGCTCACGGACTCGACGGGCGATATCCCTGGCGTCTTCGAAGGTGGGGTTGTCGGTGAACCCGGCAAACGAGCTGTCGATGTTGTAGCCGCGGAAGTTGAAGTAGTCCTGGACCTTCTTGCCGACGGACAGGATGCGATAGTCGCCTCCATCGGCACGAACAGCTTGGATTTCCCGCTCCGCGCTGCGCAGCACGGCCGAGTTGTACGGCCCGGCAAGGCCACGGTCTCCGGCGCAGACGATGAACGCCACGTTCTTGACGTCTTCGACCTGGCGAAGCAGTGGATGATCAACGTCGGCACCGCCGGCGGCCAGGTTCTCGATAACCGATGTCAGCTGCTCGGAGTACGGCCGAGCGGCCCTGGCCCGTTGCTGAGCGCGAGCCACACGAGTGGCGGCGATCAGCTCCATGGCACGAGTGATCTTCTTGGTGTTCTTTACGCTGCCGATGCGGCGGCGCAAGATGCGTTCAGCGCCTCCTGGCATGTTAGGCGTCCGCCCGTGAGACGTCTTCTTCGGGCAGCGTGTTCGATGCGTCGACCATGCGGGTCGTTGCGTCGCCCTGTGCCTCGGCGTCCGGCTCGCTTGAGCTTCCTTCGGAACCGACGAACTGGTCAACGAAGGCGGCGATCGATGCTTCGAGCGCTTCTTCGTCTGGGACGACGCCGTCGTTCTTGATGCTGGCGAGCACGTCACCGTGACGGGAGTGGAACCACTCCAGCAGCTCGGTTTCGAACCGGGCAACGTCGGCGACAGCAATGCTGTCCAGGTAACCGCGAGTGCCTGCGTAGAGGACCACTACCTGTTCTTCGACCGGAACCGGTGCGTTGATGCCCTGCTTGAGCAGCTCGGTGAGGCGGTAGCCCCGGTCGAGCTGGGCCTGGGAGACCGGGTCAAGGTCGGAACCGAAGGCGGCGAATGCAGCAAGATCACGGAACTGCTGCAGGTCGGACTTCAAGGTACCTACGGCGTTTTTCATGGCCTTGATCTGAGCCGCTGAACCCACTCGGGATACCGAGATACCGACGTCCACCGCTGGGCGGATACCGGACTTGAACATGTCGTCCTGGAGGAAGATCTGTCCGTCGGTGATCGAAATCACGTTGGTCGGGATGTAGGCCGAAACGTCGCCTGCCTTGGTCTCGATGATGGGCAGTGCGGTCAGTGACCCTGCACCCAACTCATCGGAAAGCTTGGCCGCACGCTCAAGGAGCCGGCTGTGGAGGTAGAAGACGTCTCCGGGGTATGCCTCACGGCCCGGCGGGCGACGTAGCAGCAGCGATACCTGGCGGTATGCCTCGGCCTGCTTTGAAAGGTCATCGTAGATGACGAGCGCATGCTCGTTGTTTTCCATCCAGTGCTGACCCATGGCGCAACCGGCGTAGGGAGCGAGGAACTTAAACGGTGCCGGGTCGGATGCCGGGGCGACGACGACCACGGTGTAATCCATGGCGCCCTTCTCCTCGAGCAGGGCGACGGTCTGAGCGACGGTCGAACCCTTCTGGCCGATGGCGACGTAGATGCACTTCACGCCGAGGCCCTTTTGGGCCAGGATCGTGTCGATGGCGACCGT
>CAZSTV010000404.1:0-3291 GCA_964609665.1 uncultured Acidimicrobiaceae bacterium | reverse complement strand
TGCGACCGGACGTGACGGAGCCCTCAACCGCATGGCCGGTCTGCTGGAGCCGGACGGCTCAAGCCCCTGGTGATTGCTCGAGTCGGTTGCCAGCCAGCCGGTTGCCAGCCAGCCGGCTATTTCTGGAACCACATGTAGGCGAACCATTGGGTGTCCGGCGGTCCGGCGTAGGGCTCAAGTTCATACCGGCACGGCGTTTCGACGAGCCGAGGATCATCTTGGGCTTCGAGGACCGCTAGCAGCTTGGTTTCCATGCGGGCCTTCACCTCGGCGTACTGCGGGTCATCGGCCACGTTGTGCAGGTAGTCGGGATCGGAGCGCAGGTCATAGAGCTCCTCCCGTGGCCGTTTTCCGACCGCGAGGTCATACAGCGGTTCCACGTCCTGGTCTTCGCGCTTGAGCACCATCCACGCTTTGGTCGGCCCGGCATCCCAGTCCATCAGCGTGCGCAACGGGTTGGCCGCAAGCTGATCCCACGTCGGCTTGTTCTCCTCCGGCGTGTCCGCGTCCAGGTCGATGGGATCACCCATCGGCCAGCGGTCCGGTTCGAAGTTGATGACGTAGAGAAAGTCCTGCTCCCGGATCGCTCGCTGCGGATACGGCAGGAACCCGGCCCGAGCCTGGGCCACGTGGCGCTCCCGGCCGGTCACGACAAAGTCCCGCTCCGGCTCGACCTGTCCACTTGCGTTGCTCTGGAGCAGCGGGATGAGGCTGGTGGCGGTCATAGAGTCCGGTGGTTCGATGCCACCGGCCTCGCACAGCGTTGGCCCGAAGTCCATCAGGTTCACGAAGTCGTCGATGACCCGGCCCGGCTCGACCACGCCCGGCCCCCGGACGGCCAGGGCAACCTCGCAGCCGATGTCGTACAGGTTGTTCTTCGATCGGGGAATGCCGGGAATGCCGTGGTCGCCACTGATCACGATGATCGTGTTGTCGTAGACACCGGCCTTTTGCAGCTCGTCGATCAGCACGCCAAGGCCGGCGTCGAAGGCCACCACCTCGCCGAGGTAGTCGGTAACGTCCTCCCGTACATCGTGGACGTCGGGAAGGAAACCGGGCATGCGCCCTTCAAGGTCATCGGGGTCGAGGTCCCACAATGCCTGGCCGGAACCGCGCTCCCAGGAACGGTGGGTGTTGGCCGGGCCCCACCAGTAGCAGAACGGACGGTTCTTGCGACGGGCCAGGAGGAACGAGCGGATGTTGTCACGGGTCTCGGCGTAGAGCAGCTGCTTCGCCCCCTCGATGCCGTAGGTCTCCCCGAACGCGGTCACATAATGGCTGAACTGGTTGAAGTCCAGACCCGCGGGGTTGTATGACGTGCGGAACCCGCCCATCGGCGCGTTCCGGGTTTGGCCCGGGCTCCACACCTTGTAGGTGTGGCCAATCTCGTAGCCGCCTCGTTCTTCCAGTTCGAGGGGAAAGGTTGGAATGTCCTCGTCCCATTCCGACCCCATCAGAATGGCCCCGAGGCCCGTCTGCCAGAAGTACTGACCGGACAGAATCGAGCTGCGACACGGCGTGCAGGTTGGGGCCGGCACAAGGGCGTTGGTGAACAGCGCCCCCTCGCCTGCGATGCGGTCGAAGTTAGGCGTGTCGATCAGGTCGTTCCACGGGCTGGAGCCGTCGACGCCCCGGTACGCGCTCGCATACCTCCCCCAATCATCCGCGAAGGCAAAGACGATGTTGGGGCGGGTGGTGCTGGATGCGGTCACGGTCTCTCCCGGTGTGATGAACATAAGAGTTCAAGACCGTGGGAGGCGCGCCGCGCCTCCACGCTCGAACTCTTAACGGATGTTACTGATGTACGCTACGATCGGCTCGATGAGCGATGATGCGGCTGCAATTGGCACCTGGCGCCTGAGCTTCCAGACCAAGCGCGGCCAGGAACAACCGGTCGTGGCGTTGGCCTCGGACGGCACCGGCATCTATCGGAGCCCAGAGGGGCCACTTCCCGTTGCTGCCACGTACAACGGCGACGAAGTCACGTTTACCGCCACCCACAGAACGGTGATGACCGACTTCAAGATTCGCTTCAGGGGCACCGTCAGCGGCGATCGATTTGATGGCGGTATGCTCACCGTGATCGGACCACATCCGGTGACCGGCGAACGAATCGGATAATGGCGGGCCGCCACGTCCACCTTGTCGGCAGCATGAACCTGCCGAGCGCGGAGACCGCAATCTCAATGGCGGCATCACAGCTTGGTGACGCACTACTGCGCCTTCCCGACGGCGAACCGGGGCCTCGACGAGGTTGGGTCTTCTACCAACGGCCGATGTTCACCCACCACCAGCAGTTGGTGCCGGACGAATCGACCGGCGGCACCCCGGACGTGATGTCACGGCGCCGGGTGCGGCCGCCGGTGCCGATCGAGCGGCACGACGACGCCTATTTTGCGCCGCTCGCCGACCTGGACCTGGGACCAGAGACCGAACTGTTCCTCGGGCTGGTCCACCACGGCGACGGCGTTGCCGGAGCGCAGCGACGAATGGCGGCGGCTGCACCCCATGTGCCCGAGTTCGGGATTGCAACCGAATGCGGGATCGGTCGGGTCCACGACACCGCCGAGATCGCTGAACTCTTTCAGATTCACGCCGAGTTGGCGGCCGCTCAGTCGGACTGAGCTACCGAACCCGAGTCGTCGAATCCGGGCCGTCCGGGCATCACCGAGAGTCCGAACGTGTTGGCGAACATCGCCACCATTGTGTAGTGACCAAAGAAGATCACAAGCTCAAGCATCAGCTCTTCGGAATACGTTTGGCGGAGCACCTCCCACGCTTCGTCGGGGATGGTTGCCCGCTGCACCAGACCGTCGGTGGCAGCAAGCAACGCCTGGGTCCACTCATCCCAGCCGTCGGCCTCTGGGCCACGCTTCACCCGCTCGCAGTCCTCGGCCGTCCAGCCCGCGTCGATGGCCTGCTGATAGTGCTGCCCCCACTCAAACTCTGACTGATACAGGCAGCTGATCCGCAGGATCATCAACTCCCGGTCCCTGACGGGCAGCGCCGTGTCCCGGTTGGCGAATGAGCCAACGGCCTTGACCCGACGCAGCACCTCGGGGTGGCGGGCGAGCAGTTGGAACAGGTTCAGCTGCGACTGTGTTTCGTTGATCAGGGACCGTTGCTCTTCATCCATGTCCTCCGGGGCGACAAGGTCAATGCGGGTTGTTGGTCCGGGCGACGGGTCGGCGGTCATAGTCCGAACCCTCCGGCCACGGGGAACACGGTGCCGGTGATGAAGGCCGCCTCGTCCGAGGCGAGGTAGGCGATCGCCCCCGCCACGTCCTCTGG
>CAZSTV010000403.1:0-3293 GCA_964609665.1 uncultured Acidimicrobiaceae bacterium | reverse complement strand
GCCCGAACCAACGTGGTGAAATCCAGCCCTCGCTCGACGTAGTTCGGATACCAATCGAACGAGGCGCATGCCGGCGACAGGAGCACCACGTCTCCGGCCACCGCTGTCGTCCGGGCGGCGTGAATGGCGTTGTGCATCGAGTCGGCCCGGGCCACAGGCACCAGGTCCGAGAAGGTTGCGTCGATCTCATCAGCCGCATCACCGATGGCGACAACCGCCCGTACCGGCGGGACGGTGTCACGGAGCGGATCAAACGAGAGGCCCTTGCTTTTTCCTCCGGCGATCAACACCACCGAATCGAATCCGCCGACCGCTGCAACCGTTGCATGGGGCACCGTTGCTTTCGAGTCGTTGTACCAACTGACATCGTCCCACTGGCCGAGGTACTCGAGACGGTGGGACAGCCCGGCGAAGTTTCGCAGCGACTCGACAATGCCCTCCATCGTCGCCCCCACCGCGGTGGCGATCGCTGCGGCCGCGAGTGCGTTCGAAAGGTCATGTGGCTGGCTGCGGGGCAGTGCTGACACCGCCAGGAACGGACCGTCCGGTCCGACGAGCACGTCACCATCTGCGTTGAGCGACCATGTCGACCCCGAGTTCAGCACGGAGAACGTCTGCACCTCGACACCAGCGTCGGGGTCGGCTCCGACAGCTCGCTCGGCATGGCCCATGACGACAGGGTCATCAGCATTGACGACAATCGTCGCGTCCCTGTCGAGGTTGGCCCAGATCGAGGCTTTGGCCGCCTCGTAGTCCTCAAGCGTCGCGTGGGCGTCGAGGTGATCGGGCGAAAAGTTGAGCCAGGCTGCAACGTTTGGCCGAAAGTCTGCGGAATGGGCAAGACGAAACGACGATGCTTCAACGACGAAGACTTGGGTGCTGGTGTCTTCGATCGACTCGACAAAGGGTACGTCGGTGTTTCCGACCGCCTGGGCTGGCCGACCGGAGTTGTTCAGCATCTCGGTCACCAACATGGTCACCGAGGTTTTGCCGTTGGTGCCGGTGATGGCGGCAACGGGCCGGTCGTCCCACATCTGGGCAAGATCAAACTCACTGGCCACCGTCAGCTGTGCCGCAGCGGCGCGCTGGAAGACGGGGTGATGGTCCGGCACGCCGGGGCTCGGCAACAGTAGCGACGCTGCGCTCAACGCTGCGGCCAGGGCGTCGCCGTCCGGTGCCTCGATTAGCTCAACTCCAAGTTCGGCTGCAGCCTGGCGATGAACATCGCCAGGACGATCCTCGACCACCACGGGAACGATGCCGCGGGCGACGAGGGCGCGGGCCACCGCTCGGGAGGTCACGCCAAACCCAACGATCAACGGTGCCGACATGTCCAGCTCGGGATGGGCCATCAGGTAACCACCGAGTTCACGTAGTCGGCGTAGAAGATGCCGAGCGCGATAAGCGTCAGGCCCCCACCGATGAGCCAGAAACGGATGATCACCTTTGTTTCTTTCCAACCGCTGAGTTCGAAGTGGTGGTGGATCGGCGCCATCCGGAAGAGACGTTTGCCGCCGGTCATCTTGAACGTGCCAACCTGCAGAATGACCGAGAGCGTCTCGACCACGTAGATGCCACCGACGATCGGCAACAACAAATGGGTGTTGGTTGTCAGGGCGAGTGTTGCCAGGCCGGTACCGATGGCCAATGAGCCGGTATCGCCCATGAAGATGTCTGCCGGTGCCGCGTTGAACCAGAGGAACCCGGCACAGGCCGCGAGCATCGCAACCGACACCACCGCAAGGTCGAGGGGGTGGGGTACGGCGTAGATGTCGTTGAGGATGTCGTCATCGGTGGCCTGGCGGAAGATCCAGAAACCGATGAGTGTGTAGGCCGCGTAGGAGAAGATGCCGGAACCGGCCGCCAGCCCATCGAGCCCGTCGGTCAGGTTGACGGCATTCGAGGTGGCGTAGATCAGCAGAACGGCCCAGATCGTCCACCCGACCGGCCCGAGGTCTATGCCGAGGAAGCCGTGTCTGGCGAACGCCAGCTCGGTGGGAATGGTGGTGAACCGGACGGTGAGGATGGAGAAAATGAGGGCAACGCCAAGCAGACCCGCAGTCTTGAGTTTGGCGTTCAAGCCAAGGTTGCGCTCGCGCGACACCTTGATCCAGTCGTCGAGAAACCCGACGAACCCGGCGGCGCAGATGGAGCCCATCACTAGCAGGCCGCTTCGCGTGATGATGCCCTCGCGTTCGGTCGTCAGCGTCAAGATCAGGTCGCTCAGCAGGTAGCCACCGAGAGCGCCAAGGACGATGCCAACGCCACCCATGGTCGGTGTGCCCGCCTTAACCATGTGCCCCTGCGGTCCATCTTCGCGAATCGGCTGACCGATCTTGGATCTGGTGAGGAGGTCGATGAGTAGCTGGGTCAGAAGTGCGGAGAGGGAGAAGGCGATCGCCGCCGCGATCAGAAGTCGAATCACGCCGTAACCCCCAGGGCCACCAGCGCGGCGTGACGGTCGTCGAAGTCGATCGTTTCGTCCCCGATGATCTGGTAGGTCTCGTGGCCCTTGCCCGCGATCAAGATCATGTCCCCGGCATCGGCCTGGACCACCGCCGCGGTGATCGCGGCCTGGCGGTCCACTTCGACCACCACCTTCTCCGGCGCGTCTATGCCTTCAAGAATGTTGTCGATGATGTCCATTGGACGCTCCGACCTTGGATTGTCAGACGTCACCAACACCACGTTTGCGCCCTGTTCTGCCACTCGACCCATCTCAGCTCGCTTTTGTACGTCGCGGTCACCGCCGCACCCAAAGACCACGATGACCCGCCCACTTCCGGCGACCTGGCGGGCGGCCACGAGGGCTGCTGACAGTGCATCGGGGGTATGGGCATAGTCGACTGCGATATGGAACGGCTGTCCGGCGTCCACCGCTTCGAAGCGGCCTCTGACCGGTGAGGTCGCACAGAGGGCGTCAGCGATGTCCACCGGGTCCATTCCTAGCATCTCTGCGGTCGTCGCTGATGCCAGGGCGTTCAAAACATTGTGCTCACCGGCCAACTGCAGAACAATTTCGTGGTCCCTCCACCGAAATCGGCTGATGGCCCGGTCGTAGCTGAGGTCGACGGCATCGGCCAGTTGGTAGCCGGTCACGGAGATCTCGGCGTCCTCGATAAGACGCCTGCCGAACGGGTCGTCACTGTTGATTGCCGCTCGATCGGTGAAATCGGAGGTGAAGAGCATGGCTTTGGCCTGGAAGTACTCCTCCATCGTGTGGTGAAAGTCCAGGTGGTCTCGACCGAGGTTGGTGAAGATGGTTGCGGCGAAGCGGGTGCCATCGACCCGAT
>CAZSTV010000402.1:0-3300 GCA_964609665.1 uncultured Acidimicrobiaceae bacterium | reverse complement strand
GCGTTGCTCGGCGTGGATGCCGCCACCAACAACGAATCGTGTTGTGGCCGTCTTCGCCTGGGGTTCGTGTGGAACAACTTGATGGGCCTCATCATCGATGATGAGTACCCGAGGAACTACAAGGGTTCGTCGGCCAGCGACCGAGAATTCTATGACTCCTGGGAAGCGGCAACGCCGAACCAGCGCCTCGAGTATCTGGGTTTCGAACCTGACCAGTACTTCAAGGCGCTCCCGTTCATGGAGGCGGCCGGTGTCAACCTCGGCATCATAAACGACTACAAGTCCGCTGAGTTCGACCTGATCGTTGGCACCCTTCTCGGCCTTGGACTTAGCTTCCTGACCGTCGGCTTGCTCCCGCCAGGCACCAACGTATTTGTACAGGGTGCCGTTGGCGGTGCCGTTGCCGGAGGCGTGTCGACGCTGTACATCACCGGCGATATCGAAGATGCCCTTGAAGCTGCGGGTGAGGGCGCAATCTGGGGCGGCATAGCCGCCTGGGCCGACGAACTCACCGGGTGGAACAAGGTCTTGGCCAACGTCACGCTGGCTGCGGCAAAGGCAGAGGTCTTGGGCGGCGACCCCCGAGCAGCGGCATTGAACGCCCTGACCGGCGAGCTGGTGGATGGCATCGCCGCCAACACCACCTTCGAGACGGCCGAAGCAAATGCGCTGCAGAAGTTGACGCCGGTCTTTGGAGCAAGCACGGCTGGCAAGCTGGTCGACTTTGCCTCCGCCACCTCCGTTCAGTTGGTGTCAGAACTCACGGTCCTGTACCTGCTCAACGACGACATCGACCTCTCGACGGAGGCCAACCGAATCTTCCTCGGTCAGTTCGCTGCCGCTATCGGCAACGAAACCGAAGATCTGATCAAGCCGATGGGCGACCATGTGTCTCGGGTCATCGGAGACCTTGTCGAGACTGGCATCAACACCGACTGGGACGAAGACGAGCTCCAGAGCACGCTTGCCAGCAGTTTGGCTCCTGTCGTCGCCGGTTGGATCTCGGCCCTCACCCCGGACGGGAGCAACATTGAGTTGATCTTGCTCGGTGGGGCGGACCAAGTCGCAGGTCTAAACGAGACGCCCAATGCGCTCGCACTGGACGCCTGGATCGAAGCCAAGACGTTGGAGATCAAGCAGTACGTCAACGACACGATTGGCTTCGATCTGTTCGACCTGGACGAGTAGGGCCGTCAGAGGTTACGGGGATCGTTCGATAGTTTGGTTCTGCCTCGCAGGTGTAGTGCGGGGCAGAACCGGCTGTCATGTCGGATCCACGGTTGGTTGCTTCGGCGGCGCTGCTGCCAGTCGATGTTCGCTCGATCCGGCGGGGAACCCAATCATGATGACCAGCGCGCTGGTCAGGTACATCGCCGCAACGAACGCCCAGGCCCACCGGAACCCGGTCAGTTCGGTCCGCTCGCCGCCTACCGCCAGCAGGGTTACCACCACGGCGATACCAAGGGCGTAGCAGCTCTGCTGGATGGTCCGAATGGTGGCGTTGGCAATACCGAAGGTGGCGGGCCCTACGTCGGATAAGCCGGCGCTTGACCAGCTCGCAACGCTGAGGCCGATGCCGGTCCCCAGCACCAAGCTGATCGGCACGAAGCGGGTTGCCACGGTCGGTTCGTCGCCGAGCAGCACGAAATAGAGGACATACGCCAGGCCGCAGAGGCCCGAGCCGACGCCGAGCAACCAGCGATGCCCGAAGCGGTCCGCATACCGTCCGGCAATGGGCGAGAAAAAGGCGCCAAGGATTGGAGCGGGGATGAGGGCCAGCCCGGTGGTGGTGATGGAGCGGTCCCACAGGTCTTGCAGCACGAGTGATCCGACGAGAAAGCCGGAGGTGAACGCAGCGGAGTAAAACGCCACGCCGATCGAGGTGCTGGAAAAGGACCTGATGCGAAACAGCGAGAGGTCCAGAAGCGGTTCGGGGTGGCGGGCCGAGCGCCACACCAGCACGGGCAGCAGCGCAAGGCCGATGACGAAGAGGCCGATGACCCGAGCGTCGCCGAGGCCCCAGCGTTCGCTTTGCACGATGGCGAACATGATCATCGCAATTGAAACGGTGCCGATCGGCACGCCGAGCAGGTCCAGCTTGCCGGTGGCGTTGGGGTCCTTGGACTCGCGGAGTAATCGAGGCGACAGCGCCAAGATCAACAGGCACAGCGGAACGTTGATCCAGAAAATCGCACGCCAGGAAACGGTGTTGATCAGCAGCGAGCCGAGTGCCGGACCTGCGACCGCCCCAAGCCCTGCGGTTGATCCGGCAATACCGATGACCGTGCCCCGCTTCGACGGTGGGAACTCGGGCAACACGACCGCGATCGACGATGCGGAAACGATTGCCCCTCCGACGGCCTGCACCACCCGGGCGGCGATCAATGCGTTAACACTCGGCGCCGCCGCAGACAAACCAGAGCCAATCATGAAAATCACCACGCCGGGGATGAAAACCCTCTTACGGCCGAGGCTGTCAGCGAGGCGCCCGGCGAGCAGGAGACCGGTGGCGACGGTGATGTTGTAGCCGGAGATAATCCAGCTGAGCTCTGAGGTCGAGACCCCGAAATCATCGCTGATCGACGGGAACGCCACGTTCACCGCCGAGACGTCGACCACGGTCAGGAAGAACACCACCGTGGTGACGCCCAGCGCCAACCAGGCCGACCGTGGGACATCAGGCGTTGGGGGGAGCGCCGTCGTCGGCGTGTCGTTCGGCACGGCGACAACCTACTGGCCAACGGCCCCCAACGCGAATCCGGGCGGGGAATCCGGGGTGGTTAGAACCCCTGAAAACAGGGGGAATCTCACGATTGCGTCGGTGACGGATTGGTGTCGCGCGGTACGTGTAGGGGCGCCAAGCGATAGATTCTGCACGATCAATCTGTGGAGGAGAGATTCAATGAAGACACCCTGGATAAAACTGTTGGCGCTTCTTGCGGCCCTCAGTCTTGTGGCAGCGGCCTGCGGTTCCGACGATGATTCGGCGACCGATGCGGGCAGCGATGACACCGAAGCCTAAGACGACGAAGAGGCTATGGAAGACGACGAGGCCATGGAAGATGAAGCCATGGAAGATGACGAGGCCATGGAAGATGACGAGGCCATGGCTGATGACGGCGGCGACAGCGACGCCGCGTGCGCGGATGACGGCGTCGTTTGCATCGGTCTGGTGACCGACGTCGGCAAGATCGACGACAAGAGCTTCAACCAGTCGGCGTGGGAAGGTGTCCAGGCCATTGGCTCGGACCTCGGCGCAACGGTTGATTTCATCGAGACTCAGGACTCGACCGACTACGC
>CAZSTV010000401.1:1849-3316 GCA_964609665.1 uncultured Acidimicrobiaceae bacterium | reverse complement strand
TCGGGAGCTCATTGTGGCCTCGGACTTCCTAAACCTGCGGATCGGTGAAGCGGGAGACTCGATCACCTCTCTCGCCTTCGATGGCGAACGGGCCGGCTACCTGCGGACCTCCGCCGGTGCCCAATCGGTGACCCTCCTCGACCTCGTGGACCGCTCCGAACTCCCCGTCGACCTGATTCAGGCTGGGGACATCTCCTCGCTTTCGTTTGCCAGGATGCCGGTGACCCCCACCCAGTAACCGCTAAGGTCGTCGTGGTGGATCGGGACCGAACTGGAGACGCGGCCGACGACGGCGAGCCGCTAGAGGCCGAAGGCAGCGAGCAACTGCTGGGTCTGGCCAGATCGGGCTCCCCTTTTGACCCCAGCCGGGTCGGTATAACCCTTGGTCAGTGGCCGTCGTGGTCATTTGGCCGCAAGCGGGCCCAGGCCATTGCCCAAGACGTGGCGACCGAGGAGCAAGCCACGGCTCCGGCGGCGGCCAACGATGATCGGGCAATTGTGGCGAGCGGTGTTGATGGCGAGGACGAATCGGCGGCTGAGTGGAATGAGGTCGAGCAGATGCCCGAGTTTGATGCCCCCGGCACCGAGGAACCCGTCGTTATCCCGGCCGCTGCCGCCGGGACCGAGTCAGAAGTCACCACAACCGCAGCTGTAAACGCGGACGAGGACGCAGCGCACGAGGACGGTTCCGCCGAGGAAATCTTGGACGCCGACGACGCTGAAGAGGAATGGGCGATCGATCTGAACTTCGATGAGGACGGCGAGATAGACGTTCACAGCCGTTCGGCTGTCGACGGCGCTGCTGAGATAGATAGCGATGCTGAGATTGATGGCGGCGCCGAGGGTGAAGACGAGGACGAGCTGCCCGAGCCGGTACTGCTCCACGCTGTCGCCGATGATGCGAGCGACAGCGTCGACGACGATGCCGCCAAGGTCGAAGCCGATGACTCGGCCAGTGACGACAGTGACGACAGCGACGATTCGGACCATGAAGAGAGCGTGCCGGAGCTCGAACTGGTCGAGCCGCTTGCGGAGCCATTGCGTCAACCCGCCAACGGGTTTGGCGCCAACCACGGGTCAAACCTTGCGTTCGATCTGTCGGTTGCCGTGGAGCCCGAGATTGGCGTTGCGCCGGGAGATCTCAACGGCAGCACCTCCAACGATGAGGCCGACAACGAGACGGAGGTCGAGGATGCGGCGGCCGATGCGGAACAAGCAGACGCAGAGCGAGACGACGTCGGCCGAGATGACGTGGAGCGGGACGGCGCCGAGCAGGATGAAGCGGACCTTGCAGAGGATCGTGACGACGAAATGGACGACACCGGCAGCGGTGCCACCGTTCATGAGTTGAACCCGCCAGCCCGCAGCAACGTCACAGCGCTTGGGTTTGGTCGCAACGAGGAAGTCGCAATGGCGGAAGAGACCGAGCGGGAAGAGCCCGAGTCGGAAGAGGTCGTGCTGGAAGAG
>CAZSTV010000401.1:0-1749 GCA_964609665.1 uncultured Acidimicrobiaceae bacterium | reverse complement strand
GGCGGAAGAGACCGAGCGGGAAGAGCCCGAGTCGGAAGAGGTCGTGCTGGAAGAGCCTGAGCTAGAAGATGCCGAGCTCTCCGAGACCGCTGACAATGACATCGCTGTGGGTGTTTCCGCCGACCAGATCACCGAGGCCGAGATCGTCGACCATGACACCGATCTCGACGACGATGCACCCGGTGGCATTGCCGATAGCGACAGTTCCGACGCCGACTTTGCGAACGGTGACCTCACCGACGCCGACCTTGCTGGCGTGGACTTTGCGAACGGTCACCTCGCCGGCGCTGACTTTGCTCGCAGCGACCTTGCCGACGCCGACTTTACGAACGGCAGCGGTGGGGGCAGTCTCAGCGAGGACGAAGACGTTGCTGAGGATGGCGTCGCTGACAATGACGTTGCTGAGGACGACCTTGGCGAGGACGAGTTTGCGGATGAGATCGAAGAGGACGAGCCTGCGTTGATGGTCTCGTCGCTTTCGGTTGTTCCGGTGTTCTCCACCCCGACTGTCGCGGCGGACACCGCCGATGAAGACGTCGCCGGTGACGATGAGTCCGAAGCGGCTGACGCCTCCGAGTCCACCGATGGGCCTGGCCTTCACCTCGTGAGTGCCGATGGCTTCGGTTCTGGTGACGACGACCCGGCGAACGAGATCACCGCTGAGGCTGCCGCCGAGACCGATGACATCGAAGTCGATGCCGACGAGATCGACACGGAACTGGCAGCGCTGGAGACCGAGGCTGCAAGTGACATCGAGGTCGCAGCCAACACCGAAACCGAGACCGTTGCCGACACCGTTGCCGACACCGGGACCGTCGCCGACATCGAAGGCGCTGACGACAGCGACACGGTCGCCGAGACTGTCGCCGGCATCGACGCCCACGCCGTCGCCGACAGCGACCGCGACTCCGTCGAGCTCGAAGTGGTCGATGAGCCTGGGGATGGGCTTGACGAGTTGATGCAGGAGACGGCGGCGCTCGCACCGGTCGAAGAAGCAAAACCTGGTCTGCCGTCGATCGAAGATCTGCGGGCGATGGCCGCTGACCTTGATGACGTCGATGCCATCTTGGAACGCCTGGACAATGACGAAGAGGCGCTCTTCGCCGACATGGCGGCCGGGTCTGCTACCGAACAGTCACTGGACTTCGCTCCGGCCGAATAGCCCGGCCCTCACCCGCCCGGTAACCAACCAACAGCTGATCTAGACGCCGTCTTTGGCTATCAGGTATCCGCGGGCACGTTCGGTCTTCGGGTATTGATTGACCAGCGCCCAAAATCCTCGACCGTGGTCGGCTTCGACCAGGTGGGCGAGTTCGTGCACGATCACATAGTCGATCACCCAGCGGGGAAATTCGGCCATGCGGTCCGACAGTCGAATCGACCCGTCGGCCGGAGTACATGAACCCCACTGGCTCTGCTGGTTGGAGACCCAGCGGATACTGCAGGGGAGCGGCAACCCGTACCGGGCTGCAAGGGTGGACGCACGGTCCTCAAGGTCAAGCACCGCGGCGGAACGGGATCGCTCGAACTTGGCTCGAAAGTGGTCGACGAAGTACTGCTCCTCGTCAACGCTGCTCGAACCGGGAATGCGAATGGAGAGCACAGAACCGACCAGCCTGGCCTCGGCCGTCTTCTTGCGGCGCCTGCTCCTGGTGACCTCCACCTCGAGCGGCGGCAGCGTCAGATCATCAACCGGCGGCGACTCAGCGGAAACCGCAGCGACAGGTTCGGCGTCCAGCGAGGCCGCGC
>CAZSTV010000400.1:0-3325 GCA_964609665.1 uncultured Acidimicrobiaceae bacterium | reverse complement strand
ACATCGTTGGTTCTGGTCGAGGTGTTTCGCTTGTGTTCCCAGTGGGTGCGCCACCAGGACTGGAACCACGCAATCAGTTCTCGACGGGTCCACCGTTTCGGCTCCGGTTCCTCAACGACCGAGACCGACAGCACGGCGGGCCGAGAGCCGGTATCCATCTCGAACATCGCTTCGCTTTGCTCCGACATTGCCACGGCATATGCCGGGCTGGCGAGATCCGCCCCACCCGACTCACTGGCGAGTGTCGCCAGAACGGCCGATCCGGCGACGCCGAGGACCGCAATCACCGCTCCGAACAGCAGTTTCACAGCGGGACTGGCGGAGCGATGCGAGGAAAAGGTCATGAAAGAAACGGCCCTGTCTAGAAGACGACGTACCGTCGAGCAGGTCGTGACATAGCGCGTCGGCGACCCGTTCGACCGTGGTAGTAACGAGACAAAGGTCCGCCAAGGTACGGCCTTGACGAATTTCTTTTCAGCGAGTCAGAGAGTCCGTCCAACCTCGGTGGCGCCAGTGAGGTCGTAGGTGCCGAAACCCGCGTATTCCGGGCTGCGCTCAACCGCCGGGAGCTGGTCGGCGCGACACAGTATCAGGAGGTAGCCCTCGTCAATAGCACCGTAATGCCAGTTTCGATGGGGGTCGGACGGGTCGTTGTACCGCTCCCGCAGGGCGACGATCAAGTCCCACTCGAGCGCTCCCATCACCATCGCCTGACCATCTCCGAGCCGGATCTCAACATCTGTGCCGTACTCTTCGATGATGCAGTGATCGTCCACCCACAACCACCGGATCATCCCGTCAGGATCAACTTCGAAGTCAGGCGGCGGATCCCGCTGGTCATCCAAGCGAACGTTCAGCCCGGCGGCGGCAAAGGCCGCTGACAACTCCGGGCCACAGAACTCAAACCCTTCTTCGATCAACTCCTTACGGCCGATTTCAACGATCACCTGGCCTCCGCCGCCAGCCAGTCCGCCGCTTTCCGAAAGCGGCGCTCCACCGGTGGCCTGTCGACGCTTCTTCCAGAACGGCATTTCGTCCATCTCCCCCGGCGGCTCCCCTTGGAACCGCACAATGACCTCGGCCGACATTCTATTTGCTCAGGGCGTCCCGTGGAGCTGTGCAAGGATGTTCGCGATGGGATGGGACGCGCTCGATCGATGGGGTGACGACGTCGTTCGGGTCGAGCCGCTGACCGGTGGAGTCGCCAACGACGTGTGGCTGCTGCGGGTGAACGGTAAGACAGCGGTCGGTCGTCTCGGCACCAGGAGCGATGCTGACCTGGCGTGGGAGACCGAACTGATGCAGTTCCTCGATCGTGAAGGCATGACCGTGCCGGTGCCGATTCCGACGATCGACGGGCGCCTCTTCGTCGATGGCCTCGTGGTGACGACCTACGTGGAGGGTGGACCGCCTGAGACCGAAGACGACTGGCGTCGGGTGGCCGAGACACTCCGTCAACTACACCGGTTGACCCACGACAGACCACAACGTCCGGGATGGCGGTCGTCGATCGATCTGCTGACCGCTGATACCGGGACGAAGGTGGACCTTGGGGCGATGCCTTCCGAAGGCGTGGCTCGGTGCCGGGCGGCGTGGGCTCGACGGACCGGCCGCAAGACATGTGTTGTACACGGCGACGCCAACAACGTCGGCAACATTCGCATCACAGCGACACGGGTGGCGATGATCGACTGGGATGAGTCACATGTCGACGTCCCCGACCTCGACCTGGTGTTGCCCCACAATGCCGCCAAACTCGATGACGTTGCGTACGACGTTGCAGCACAGGCATCCGCTGCATGGGAGGCCGCCGTCTGCTGGGACGACGAGTACGCGGCCAAGCGACTTGGCGAGGTGCGCCAGATCGACCAGCGGAACGATGCTACGGAGACGTCATCGTGACGGACGGGCTTAGGGCGCCGCTACGCCGCGTGATCGGTCTCGCAATCTTCGTCGCGACCGTGACAGGCTGCGGGGCTGCTGGTTCGGTGAATCCGTCAGATCTCCTTGGTGGGAGCCGGGCGGACATTCTGGAGGCGACACGGACCGCTCCGGGAGCGGTCGACCTGGCGGTGGGTTCCTGCAACCAGGACCCATTCATCGCCGAGGTCGAACAAACCGAACCCGGCACCTACGAAGTCCTCGTCGAAACCGAAGGGCCGGATAACGGCGAGGACTGCGCCGACAGGGTCACTATGAATGTCGACCCCGACCACCCGACGGTGACCATCATTGACCGAGCCTCCGGGCAGTCATTCGATCTGCTCGGCACCGGGCATCCAGCTCCGCTCGGACTGAACGGCGTCTGGCGCATGACCACGGTGGCCATCGGCCGCCCCGTCACCGTCGGTCAGACCACGGCGGAAATTCCCGAGATCACCATCCGAGCGGAAGAAGAGTCCGCCGTTTTCGAGGGCAACTTTGGATGCAACCACCTCAGCATCGAAGTAGCTGTAACGCCGGACATGATCACCGGCCGGCCGGAGACCCTTGAGGGAACCGAAGAGCTCTGCGCCATTCCCGACGGTTCGGATCAACTGGTGCTCACCGAGCAGACCCTGCTCGATCTGCTGTCCGGCCAACAACCCGCTCACCTGTACCTCAGCGGAGACCACCTCGAAATTGACACCGGCGATACCAACGCTGTTTTCGAACGGGTATCGCCGTAGCGGGTTGAGTAGCGGCGAGCGGCGAGCTGCGCATCTACTCGGCGTAACCCAACCGCTGCAGCGCGTCGCGGTTGTCGGGTACCGACAGGAACCTCTCGGAGAGTTCGGGCGGCATCTCTTCTCGGTGAGAGCCGACACGTCCTCGACGGAAGAACGCCGGATCGATCGAATGCAGCTCCTCAAACGAGAGATCGGTCGAGTTGGGCAACCGCGCGAAACCGAGGTCGAGGGACTCGACAACCTGAGCCAGAATCTCTTTCGGGTTCGCAACAAGCTCATGGAAGTGCACCACCTCACGTGCGGCGATCGGCGCCCGAAACCAAGTGAGGACGTTCGACCCCCAACAACCGGCACCAACCCGTTCGGGGTGACGCACAAGGTCGGACAACTCGTCCTCGGCATCTCGATGCAACTGCTCGGCCCGCTGGGCGGCCCAGCTCACCATCGCGTCTCGGCCATCTCGAACCAGACAGATGGCCTGGTCGGCGCTGGCGATCGTCTGATCAGACGGTCGGTGCGTTTTGATGAGGTGTACGGCGTCGCTCTCGCGCAGCTCCGCATACGAGGCGGTGTGTCGCTCGTAGCCGACGAGATCTGCGCCAAGGCGCTCGGCGACACCATCGACGTCGTACACCGTCGAGCTGGTCACTCCGTAC
>CAZSTV010000399.1:1012-3346 GCA_964609665.1 uncultured Acidimicrobiaceae bacterium | reverse complement strand
TTCGCGTTGTCCGTTTTCATCGTTCCCTGCAAGGTTTAGACGATGACCTCGGTCCACACGGCTGCCGGCGAACCGAAGACACGCCTGGCGATTGCAGGCGGAGTTTTGGCCGGTATTTTCACGCTCGCGCTCATCGGCGGCGGACTGGCACTCACCCGCGACTCCGGCCAGTCGACGGCCGCCGGCGAACCCGGCGATGTCGGCAACTCCCGCCTCGGCACGGTTATCGGCGCTGACGCGCTCGAAGCCGGAGACTGCATCGACTTCAATCTCGGTGCGTCGGTCCGCACCCAGTTCATGGTGACCGAATGCGAGTCCTCCCATATCGCCGAGGTCACCTCGCGGATCCAGCATCCCGATGCTGGCGGCGTCTACCCCGGGGCCGATGCCATGGGCGACTGGATTGCCGGTCAGTGCGAGACTGCCGCCGAAAGCTACATCGACGTGCCAATTCTGGAGACCTCGCTCGAAGACGGCGCACTCATTCCTGACTTCGACGCCTGGAGCAACGGCAACTATCGAGCCGCTTGCTATGTGAAGAAGGTTGATTCCACCTCGCTGACCCGTTCCGTTGCCGGTATTGGTGCGGAGTTCCCCCGAGGGGAGCAGGTTGCGGTGTCACGCCTCATCAACGGCGACTGCTTTGTCCCTTCCGAGGGTGAGAGCTACGACCTCAACAGCAACAGCATGGTCACGCTGGCCTCGTGCGACTCCGGCTACAACGGTTTGTTCTTTGGCCGTGACACCCTGGAATTTCCGCTCGGGACGCTGTTCCCCGGCGAGGAGAGCGTTGGCGAAGCCACCAGCGACCGCTGTGCCGACCTGTTCGAGGCCGAGTACGGCGTGCCCGCCACCGGATTCAACTACCGCTATTGGCGACCGAACCAACAGAGCTGGGACCTGGACGACCGCACCATCCTCTGCGCCATCCTCGATGACGAGCAGCTCCAGGACCGGTTCGAGCCGGCGGAGCATCTCCAGTTCTTCGAGCTCGCCACGGGCGAGTGCTTCAACCTCGGCCCTGAAGAGACCGCAAACTCGCTTCGTCTCGACGACAAGGTCCGAGTTGTCCGGTGCACCGACGCCCACCTCGGCCAGATGATCGGCAGCGGAGACCTCGACCGGGACGGGTCACAGCCCTTCCCCGAAGACGATGGTGTGCTCGAACTGGCCGGGACCGAGTGCGAACAGCTCTTCCTGGAGTTTGTCGGCATCTCGCCGTATGAGTCAGACCTCGGGAACTTCCCGTTCTGGTATCCGAACGAACCGGGGTGGGAAGACGGCGACCGCCGCTTTGCCTGCGCGTTCCTCGATGACTCCCCTCGTTCGGAGTCGCTCGAGGGCGCAGAAAGCTAAGCGGTCATCGCCGACCAGCATCAGAGCGGCGAGAAGCTGACGAGCAGTCGGTTAGGAGAACTCCGGTTCATCCCACCAGGGAAAGACCTCCGGTGAATCCTCTGACGGCCGCAGTGACCACTCTGGATCCCGCTTCTCAAGGAAGCTGGTCACGCCTTCCTTTGCATCTGCCATGCGGCCAAGCTGCTGGATGGCCCGTGAATCGGCACGGTGAGCATCCATTGGGTGATCAAAGGTCAAACCCCGCCACAGCATCTGGCGGGTGAGTGCCACCGACACGGGCGCGGCGTGGGTGGCGATCTCCGACGCGATGGCCCTCGCCCGGTCGAGCAACTCGTCGTCGGGCACGAGCTCGACCAAACCGCCCTCCGCTGCTTCGGCGGCGCCGAACACTCGACCGGAGTAGCACCACTGCGCTGCCTGGCTGATCCCCACAACCCGCGGCAGGAACCACGACGAGCACGCCTCGGGCACGATGCCCCGGCGAGCAAAGACAAACCCGATCTTCGCGCTCTCCGCCGCGAGGCGGACATCCATCGGCAATGTCATGGTGATACCGACCCCCACCGCTGGACCGTTGATGGCGGCGATGATCGGCTTTGTGAGTTTGAAGATGCGGAGGCTGACAAGGCCGCCGCCGTCACGGTTCACACGATCCGGGTCTCTACCCCGTGCACCGGCGTCGAAGGTGTCGCCCCCGGACTCCAGGTCGGCGCCGGCGCAGAATCCTCTCCCGGCTCCGGTCATGATCACGGCCCGGACGTTGTCGTCAGCATCGATCTGGTCGAAGAGATCCAACAGTTCGTCACGCATCGGGTGGTTAAACGCGTTCAGCCGGTCCGGCCTGTTGAGGGTGATCGTCGCCACTCCCTCGTCCACGGAGTACAGCAGATTCTGAAAGCTCATCGTTGGAGTTTTACACGCTCGACGGGCGGGAGCGTTAACGCTGAGGCACAGATCCCGCAGGCAGCGTTGAAG
>CAZSTV010000399.1:0-1002 GCA_964609665.1 uncultured Acidimicrobiaceae bacterium | reverse complement strand
CCCGAGGACTCGGCTGAGTACTCGGAATCCACGCCGGACCGATGCTGCGACGGACCGCCGGATTCCCAGATCTGAATCTTTGGTCTGACAGGTAGTAGACGGCAGGAATCTGGCGTAGACAGACCACATGACCTCTGCAGACCTTGGGCTCATCGGCCTCGCCGTCATGGGCCAAAACCTGGCGCTGAACTTCACCGATCACGGCTACACCGTTGCGGTGTACAACCGGACGGTCTCCACCACTACCGAGTTCATCGAGGGGCCGGGGTCCGGCCACAGCCTCGTCGGTTGTGAGGACTTGGAATCGCTCGTCGGCGCGGTGGAACGACCCAGGCGCATCATGTTGATGGTGAAGGCCGGAGAGGTGGTCGACAAGGTCATCGCCCAACTCACGCCGCTGCTGGAACCGGGTGACATCATCATCGACGGCGGCAATTCGCTGTTCTCCGATACCGAACGACGAGTTGGCGAGCTGGCGGCCAAGGGGCTGCTGTACGTCGGGTCCGGCGTGTCCGGAGGCGAAGAAGGGGCCAGGAACCGTCCGTCGATCATGCCCGGGGGCGCCGAAGACGCCCGGGACTCCGTCCTGCCAATGCTGCAGGCGGTCGCGGCCGTGGCCAAGGACGGCACGCCCTGCGCAGACTGGCTGGGCCCGGGAGGCGTCGGCCACTACGTGAAGATGGTGCACAACGGCATCGAGTACGGCGACATGCAGGTCATCTCCGAGGCCTACTCCCTCATGAAGTCCATGGGCTACAGCCACCAGGAAATGGCGGACACCTTTGCCGCCTGGGGCAACGACGTCCTCGATTCATTTCTGATCGACATCACCGCGGAGATCGTGGCCACCAATGATGAAGACGGCACTCCCCTTCTGGAGAAGATCATGGATGCCGCCGGTCAGAAGGGCACAGGAAAGTGGACGGTCATCTCGGCAATGGACCTTGCCCAACCAGTGACGCTGGTTGGCGAGGCCGTCAGCGCCCGCATCCTCTCATCGAT
>CAZSTV010000398.1:0-3347 GCA_964609665.1 uncultured Acidimicrobiaceae bacterium | reverse complement strand
GTCATCGACTATGCCTCATTGTCGGACCTTGGCGGGAACGGCCGGACTCTAGCCATTTCAGGAACGACTTTGTTACACCCTGGGCATTCTTTTTCCAATCTCGATATCCGGCACATCATGTCACAACCACCGGAGGGCGCAAGTTGGCGTGCGGCCGGGCGTCAAACGAGGCGCTTCGGTGTGACGTCCGCCGCTCATATGCCATCGGTCGGGCATCCCCCGAGCCGCCAACTCCGCCTGTCAGATCAGCCTTTCGCAAACAACGACCTGATCTGTGCGATGTTGTCGATGTACTCCTGGGTGTCGTCGAAGAGTCCTCTGGCTGCCACCGAACCTTGACCTTGGTAGTAGGCGGCGATTGCTCCATCCTCGCTGCCCATGAACCCGATGAGCCACTGGATCAGCCGGGCACTCATTCGAATATTGTCCGCCGGCACCGTCGGGTCGAGATCGGCCTTTATCAGGTCGTTCGCAACCCACTTTGATGTGGCGGGCATGAGCTGGCCAATACCGACCGCGCCCTTGTTGCTAACGACGTCGTTCTGCCAGCCAGATTCACGGTAGGACATTGCCATGAGCAGTTCGGGGGCGATGTTGTAGTGAGCGGCCCACTGTTCAAAGACAGGGATCAGCTGCAACCGCTCCGGGTTCTCCAGCAGCCGCCCTGGAAGCGAGTTGTAGCCCGCTGCAGGGTCTGCGGCGATGGCCTTGCCACCACGAGGGATCTGTAGCTCCTGCCCGACCCGAATCAGGTGGAGGTCCGAGATGCCGTTGAGGGCCGCGAGATCATCGGTGGAGACGCCGTGGTCCCTGGCGATGATCGAAAGCGAGTCGCCGGAGACGACCACATACACCACCGGCTCGGACCCGGGGATGGTAAGTACTTGACCAACTTTGATGAGATGGCGGTCCGAGATGCCATTCGCGTCAGCGAGCTCCACCGTCGAGACGCCATGATCCCTGGCGATCACCGAAAGTGAGTCTCCCGGCTCCACCACGTAGTCCTGAGCGGCCACCGGGGCGGTGAGCCCGATGAGCACCGTGACAACACAGACAAGGGCTGCCACGCCACGTTTTCCAGATGAGGACGGCCGCTTCGGACTCGGTCCCGCGAAACCTATAAGACTTGACTTAGCCACTACGGCTCTCCTGACAAAAAGACGAGACCAGACGGCCTCGGGCCCAAAACAATGCCTAGACAGCGCTACCTGTCCGTTTAGCTTCTGCCCGTCTTTCTGCTTCCAACCGCTCAAGCTCCGCCTCAGAGGAGTGGTTGACGAACGACATCATAGCCGCAATTGCCTTATGACCTGCCACATCTGCAATCAGATTGTGCATCTTTTGAACAACCGTGCGGTACGCGGGGTGCCCCTGCGGGGTGCTGCGTAGCTCGATGGTGTGCATCGCGGAGCGGGCATTGAGGTTCAGATTGAACCGCACCCGGTACGCCAAACTGACCGCGTAGGACGCCTGAGGCTCGTAGCCCCCGTCCTTCAGCGCTTCATACAGATCGGCGGCCCGCTCCATTGCCTCGTCGAACTCTGCGGTGACGCCAGCTTCGTCGATGAGCTCAGACTTGGTGTAGCCGTGGTAGGGGTTCAACCGCTGCCACTCGACGGTCAGCATCCGGTGGCGTTGCAAATCCCGGAAGGCGCCGTAGTCGGCCAGAATGTCGAATCGGTAGAAGGACCGCTCAAGGGCCCGGCCTGGCCGGTGACGGCGGTTCTGTCGCTCACCGTTGTACGCCTTCATCACGCCAAGGCGTTCGTCGACGGTCATGGCCCGCACCCGATCCTCGATCGCCAGTTCCGAGAGGTGCGAGTACGGATACAGCATCGATGCAACGAGCTTGACCTCGGCATCGGGGTCGAAGTCGACAAGGTCGACCCGTTCCTCGTTGTCATAGACGTCTGCGTCGCCGAGCAGCTCGGCGGCCATTTCCTCCATGGCCACCCGATTGGTCTCCATGTAGTCGCTGGTGACCTGTCCTCGGTCTGGAAGGTCAACCCGCTTCACGAACGAAGGGATAACCTTGCGCAGCTCTGCCAGCATCAGATCGCCGTAGTGCCTGGCCTCTGGCAGTGGGTCGGCCCGCATGCGCAACAGCAGCTGCTCGTAGGCCTGACCAGTGGCGTAGATGCCAACGTTCGACTGGGCGGCGGCAGGCAGGATGCCGCGGACCGCGTCGAGTGCCTTTGCCTTCACCGCGTTGCGGTAGACGAAGTCGCTGTCGGTCGGGTGCTTCGGCGTTGACTTGCGAACGAACTCCTGGACGATCGGCGTGAGCGCCGCATAGCTGTCAAAGAGTCGGTCCATGTCGCCGATGTAGCGGGTGCCGAGCGTCGAGTTCAGCACGTCGGGGTCCCGGTAGTAGCGGTAGCGCCCCGACGGCCGGGAGTCATACGCGATGTAGCGGGTCGACTGCTCCAGGTAGGCGGCGAGCCTGCCCCATTCCAAGATCTTGGTCAGCAGGTTTGAGGCCTGTTCACAAGCGAGGTGGATGCCGCCAAGCTGGGCGACGGAGTCATCGCCGTACTCGAAGAAGATCCGCTCGTAGAGGTCCTCGGCCCGCTTGAGACCGATGGTGGCGTCGATCGATGCGTCGCCCTCAATATCGAGTTCACCGACGAACTCATCGAGGAACAGGCGTCGCAGGCTTTTGGGAGACCGGGAGTAGCGAGCGAAGAGCGCACCCTTCACCACCTCGGGCAGGTTGACGAGGGCAAAAACCGGCAAATCAAGGTTGGTGAAGTATCGCCGAAGAACGTCCTGCTCCTCCTCGGTGAACTCCTCAGTAACGTACGCGCTCACGGCGAGAGAGGTTAGGGCCCTTTGGGCCTCGACTCGCGGATCAAACGAAGAAGCCTGTCGTTTCATCTACAACGAACGCTGCAATCGATCGGTAAAAGTCCGCCGCCTTGATCGACCGGCGACAGCAAAACCCCTGGTCAGAGACTTCCTCGCTGTCAGCCAACGACGACGAGGCCATCGGGAACCAGATCGATTCGTACCGAGCGAAATCGGCCGCAAGATACCCCGTCCAACCACACCGACGCCGGCCGCGAAAATTCCCGCTGCCACTCCGCCACCCGACGATGCGTCAGGTCCGGGTGAGGAAGATGAGATCCGGACAGTGCCCGCTTCGCCGCTTCACGCCGATGGCGAAACGGCACGGTCCCCTCGGTGACGTCGATCAACCCGTCGTTCGGGTGGGCCTTTGGGCCGAGCCGAAGAGGGCCAAGCGACGCAACGTTCATTGCTGAGACGATGATGCCAGGACCGTGGCCGAGCAGCGTCGCAAGACCAGGGCGGACCCGAACGGTCAGATGGGCAACGAACGGCAGGAT
>CAZSTV010000397.1:0-3350 GCA_964609665.1 uncultured Acidimicrobiaceae bacterium | reverse complement strand
TGTCCATGCCGGTCTTCTCGCCCATTTTCATGACCGAGCCCTTGCCGAACTGCTTTTCGATGTTGCCGAGCGCCATATCCAGCGCTTTGTTCTTCTCCACGGAATTTGCTCCTGTCGTTCAGGACTGATGGGGGACTACCGGATGTGGGCTCCGGCAACCGATGGTTTTTGGCTAGGACCGAAACGTACAGATGGTGTGTGACAGTGAATCCAACAGCGAACCCAACCGGGAGTCCAACCGGAAACCCAGAGCCGGGAATCCAACCGGAAACCCGAGCCGGACTTACACGTCTGTAATTACCGTGATCACAGTAGCCCCGAACGGGTGTTCGTTCAACCCTTTGCCATCCTTTTGTCCGCAGCCCTACCGGGGCGCCATCAGGACCCCTCAAGGCGGCTGTCGACAGCGGTCTTTCGTGCTAGAACCGACAGGTGATCGGCCCTGACAGAGACCGCGACGCCAGTGGCCCGGACACAGCCAACGGCCCGGACACAGCCAGTGGCCCGGACACAGACAGTGGCGGCCGGATCAACCATCTGGCAATCGCCCTGCTCGGTCTTGTCACCATTTCGGCCTACGGCTCCTGGTACTACGCCTTCGGCGTCCTGCTCGACCCCATCCGCGTCGACACCGGCTGGAACGAAGCGACCCTCGCCGCGGCCTTTTCGATCGGCAGCATCGCCGTCGGATTCGGCTCGGTCTTCGGTGGCAGGCTCCTCGATCGCCTCGGTGGGCGCACGGTGCTGACCATTGGCGGCATCGGTGGGGCGACGATGCTGATGGTCACATCGTTCAGCGGCAACGTCGTTGTCTTCTCGGCGAGCTCCGCGCTGGCCTTTGGGTTCCTTGGCAGCTTCGGGTTCTACCACGCCACGATGACCATGGCGGTCAGAACCAATCCGTCGAACCCGGCCAAGGCCATCAGCACCCTGACCATTTGGGGCGCGTTCGCCTCGGTGGTGTACCTGCCCATGGTCGCCGCCCTGGTCGAGGCGTTGGAATGGCGCATGACCATTCGGGTCATCGCTGTGCTGGCGTTGGCCGCCTTTGCCATTGCGGCGCTGGCGGTGCCCTCTGGCAACCTCCATGGCCCGGCCGACAACCCTGGCGGACCGGACACGATCGAGCGACCATCGTTGCGTCAAATCTTGGCCGCCACAATCGCCACCCCGTCCCGGCGGGCGTTCACCGCGGCCGTGGCACTTGGCGGCATCTCCATGTCGACCCTGCTGGTCTACCAGGTGCCGGCCATGACCGCGGCCGGTCTTCCTTTGACGACGGCGGCAACGCTCGCAGGCGTCCGGGGATTCGCCCAGACTGCGGGCCGTGTGCCGCTCAGCCCTATCGTGCGGCTGCTTGGCTCCAGTGGCGCGTTGGTGTTGGCCTTTGGGGCAATGACGGTCGGCGGCATCATCTTGGCCTTCTCCGGCACCGTGCCGATCGCGCTGAGCTTTGCCATCATCACCGGGTTTGGCATCGGGGCGTTCAGCCCGCTGCAGGGCATTACCGCCGAAGAGCTTTTTGAGCGAGACACCCTTGGCGCAACGATGGGTTCCTACAGCATGGTCTTGATGGTGGCGGGCGCCAGCGGACCGGCGGTGGCCGGGCTCCTGGCCGAGGGGACAGGGGACCGACGGATGGTGTCGTTCGTGATTGCCATCGCCGCTGCGGCAGCGATGGGCTGCGCGCTGCGACTCCGTTCGACCAGAGCCGCGGTGGACGGCGGCTAACAATTCCACTGGCGTGATCCAGCGGTGTAGCGTGACCCGAATGACAGGTTCAGTGGTCGGTACCAGAGTCCTCCGTGTCGAAGACCCGGCGTTGTTGGCCGGTGAGAGCACCTTCGTCGCCAACCTCGATCTGGAAGGGGCGTTGGTCGTCCGCTACGTCAACGCCATCCACGCCCATGCGCTGATTCGAAGCATCGACATCACCGACGCCACGACAATGCCGGGCGTCGTCGACGTCGTCACAGCCGCAGACGTACCAAGCGGCCAGCTGCCCGGCGCGCAACCGGTGTATCCCGAAGGTTCGGCCCGGGGCACCCTTGCGGTGGATCGGGTCCGCTTTGTGGGGGAGCCGGTGGTGGCGATTGTGGCCGAAACCGAGGCGCAGGCTGCAGACGCGGCCGAAGCGGTCATCATCGACTACGAACCGCTACCTGCGGTCATCGACATAGCCACCGCGGCCGAGAATGACGGGTTGTTGTTTCCCGAAGCCGGAACCAACGTGATGTTGGAAGGGTCCGGCGCAAACGAGGAACCGCCGGACTTCTCGCAGTGCGAGGTCGTCGTCGAGGCCGAGATGGTCAACCAGCGGGTTGCTCCCTGTCCCATCGAAACCCGGGTTGCGGCGTCGCTGTGGACCGACGACGGGCGCATCCTGCACTACGCGGCATGCCAGGGCGTCCACCCGATCCAAAAAGGCCTGGCGGCCTTCTACGGCCTTGACCCATCGCAGATTCGGGTCATCACGGCCGATGTCGGTGGCAGCTTTGGGGCGAAAGCGCCGCTGTATCCCGAGGACATCCTCCTGCCGTTTCTCTCAAAGCGGGTCGGCCGGCCGGTTCGGTGGGTGCCGAGTCGGATGGACGACATGGCCGGTCTCGGACACTCCCGCGCCCAGCTGCAGCGGATCAAGATCGGCGGCAAGCGTGACGGTACGGTCGAGGCCATCCAGGCCGAGATCATCGGTGACTGTGGGGCATACCCCCGGACCGCTCCCGCGCTGATGCGCAACGCCGGCATGGTCCTGCCGGGGCCACTGAACATCCCGAACGTGCACTGGACCGGCAAGGTGGTGGTAACAAACACCACCCCGATCGTCGCCTACCGGGGTGCCGGTCGGCCAGAAGGCGGGGCCATGTTGAACCGCGGTCTCGATGTGTTCGCGGCGGAGATTGGTATGGACCCACTCGATGTGCGGCGGGTCAACCTGTTGGAAGTCGACGACCTGCCGTGGGAGAACCCGACGGGGCTTGTCTATGACTCCGGTGACTACCGAACCGGCATCGAGTTGGTGGCAGCCGAGGTCGGCCACGACGAGATCCGGGCCTGCCAGGCCACAGAACGGGCCGAGGGGGCGACCACGCTGACCGGCATTGGCTGGTGCAGTTTCATCGACCGCACCGCCGGGCTCCCAAGCGACGACTACGGATCGATCGAGCTTCGCTCCGACGGGACCTTCCGGGTTCTGACCAGCTCGTCACCCTACGGTCAGGGCCACTACACCAGTTGGGCGATGTTGGTGGCCGAACGAACCGGCGTACCGATGAGCGCCATCGAGGTCTTCCACGGAGACACCGACGTGGTGCCAAAGGGCGGCATCACCGGCGGGTCACGGTCAACTC
>CAZSTV010000396.1:0-3367 GCA_964609665.1 uncultured Acidimicrobiaceae bacterium | reverse complement strand
GTGTCCAGCTCGGCTGATCAGCTCGTTGATGTCGGCGAGCTTGTGCATCAGCGCCGCCAACTCGCCGGCGCCGAGCCTTGCGATCGTCCCTCTGGCCGCTTCCAGTTCGACAGCGACGACCATGGCACGCTCAATCAACTCATCGGGCGAGGCGGCGCCGTCGAGCAGAGGTTCCAGGTCCCAGTTGACATCTGAGGCGGTCAGGTCCGCTTCGGTGATACTCATGGCGTAATCCTAGCCATGAGTATCACCGACGCTAAGCCACCTTGTCGTCCGAAGTGTCAGCCCCGAAGCTCGGCGGCGTGGGCCTTTCGCACGTCGTCGATGCAGCGTTGGCGGATTTCCGCCACCTCGTCGTCGGTCAGGGTGCGGTCGTCGGCCTGGATCCGAAGCTGGTACGCCAACGAACGAACCTCGTCACCGAGCTGCTCCGAGCGGAAGATATCGAAGAGATTGACCGAGCGGATCAGGCCGTTGCCTGCCTTCTTGATCGTCCTGGCAACCGCTGTCGCAGCAACGTCGTTTGGAGTGACGAAGGCAAGGTCGATGTCGCTCGACGGGTAGAGCGAGAACGGTTTGAACTTCGGAGAGTTCTCAAGCGCCGACAGCAGCGGCGCCACCTGGAGCTGGAACCACGCCGCCCGGCCTGAGACGTCATAGTTCTCAAGCACCCGCGGGTCGACCTCGCCGACAGCACCGATAATTCTGCCTCGGAAACGCACCTCGGCGGCCCGGGTCGGATGAAGCCCCGGGATCTCGGCGTTCTCCACCGCAAGTCCGTCCAGGCCGAGTGCGGCAGCGAACTGATACAGGCTTCGCACCCCGGCTTCGGCCGCGGTCTGGGGACCGGCGGTGAAACCCGAGCCGATGGCGGCCACCAACTCATATTCGTTCGGCAGATCCTCCTCGGATTTTTCGTAGACCCGGCCAAGTTCATACAGGCGGACCCGGTCGATCCGGTGCGCGTGGTTTCTGGCAACCGCCTTCAGCAGACCCGGCAGCAACGAGGTCCGCAACACCGACTCCTCGGCAACCAGCGGGTTGGCCAACGTGATGCCCTCGGTGTCGAGCCCGGCCTTCGCCAAATCGTCGGGAGCGAGGAACGGCATGGGCATCGCTTCGGAATAGCCCGCACCGAGCAGGGTGCGCCGCACCCGACGTCGATTTCGCTGACCGAGGGTCAGAGAGCCGGCCTGGGTTGGGGTCGGCACCCGCTTCCCGGACTTGCTGTAGCCGTTGTGACGACCGATTTCCTCGATGACGTCAATCTCCAGCGTCGAGTCTGGCCGCCACGAGGGCACCGTCACCAGCAGACCGTCATCGCTGGGCGTCGAGGTGTACCCGATCGGGTCGAGCAGTGACGTGATCTGCGCTGCATCCAGCTCGGTGTTGAGGATGGTGTTCACACGAGCGGTCCGCACGTCGATCGGCGGTGTTTCGGTCATGCCGCCCCGCTCGACCACGGTGCCGGAGGCAACGTTCGCTCCGCAGATCTCCACCGCAAGCTCGACAAAGCGGTCGAGTGCTCGCTCAATGCCGAGGGGGTCGACGCCGCGCTCGAAACGGGTCGATGCCTCGGAACGCAGGTTCAGTCGCCGAGAGGTCTTGGCGATGGTCATGCGATCCCACACCGCAGCTTCAACAACAACGCTCGTCGTTGCGTCGCTGATCTCGGTCGACGCGCCACCCATCACGCCTGCCAAGCCAATCGGCTCATCCGAGGCGTTGACGATCAGGCCATCGGCGGTCGTGATCAGCCGCTCAGCGTCGTCGAGAGTGGTCAGCTTTTCGCCGTCACGACCCATGCGAACACCAAGCTTGCCGTCGGGCACCAGACCGAGGTCATAGGTGTGGTTCGGCTGCCCGAGCTCCAGCATCACGTAGTTTGAGATGTCGACGATCGAGTTGATCGGCCGCATACCGGCGGCGATCAAGCGCGACGCCATCCATCCCGGCGACTCGCCGACGGTGATGTTGTCCAATACCCGAGCGCCGAAACGTAGACACAGCTCCGGCGCAAGAATCTCGACCGACGTCCGAGTTGATGCGGCAGGCTCGACCTCGGAGAACTTCGGCTCAGGCATGGTGAAAGACAGACCGAGTCTGGCGGCCAGGTCTCGGGTCACCCCTGCCACCGACAGCGCGTCCGGGCGGTTGCCTTCAATGTCCAGATCGAACAGGACATCATCGGTAGCGCCGAGGGCTGTCGCAAGATCCTGCCCGACGGTGAGCGACGGGTCGAGCACCATGATGCCGTCAGCGTCCTCACCGAGTTCCAGCTCCGCAGCCGAGCAGATCATGCCGTTTGACCACTCACCGCGCAGTTTGCGGCGAGCGATCTCCAAGCCGCCGGGCATGGTCGTGCCGAGCGTGGCCAGCGGCACAAGGTCACCGTTCGACATGTTGAAGGCGCCGCAGCAGATCTGCAGCGCTTCGCCATCGCCAAGGTCAACGTCGACCAGCTGGATGCGATCAGCCTCGGGATGCTGGCGGAGGTCGAGCACCTTGGCCACCACGATGCCGTCCCAGTTCGGTCCGGTCGAGGACACCTCTTCGACAACCATGCCCAGGTCGGTCATGGTCTCGGCCAAAAACTCAGGAGCTCCGTCGATCGGTGCAAACTCTCTCATCCACGACAGGAGGACTTTCATGATGACTCTTTCAGGTAAGGCCCGCTACCCCGGGCCGGGTTAGAACTGGTTGAGGAAACGAGTGTCGCCGGTGAACATGTCGCGAAGGTCGTCGATGCCGAACTTCAGCGAGGCCAGGCGGTCAATGCCGAAGCCGAAGGCGAATGCAGTCCATTCCTCAGGGTCGATGCCGCCCGCCCGCAGGACGTTCGGATGGACCATGCCGCAACCGCCGAGTTCAAGCCAGGTGCCGTCCGGGCGCTGAATGTCGAACTCGCCAGATGGCTCGGTGAACGGGAAGTAGTTCGGGCGCAGCCGAGACGAGAACCCGGGGCCGAAGTACGACTCGGTGAACGCCTCGATCGTGCCCGCCAAATCTGCAAGCGAGATACCACGGTCTACGACGAGGCCTTCCAGCTGATGGAAGACGGGCATGTGCGTGGCATCTGCAGTGTCACGACGGAAGACCCGGCCGGGAGCAACGATGTAGATCGGCGGCTCCTGCTCAAGCATGGTGCGAATCTGCACCGGCGAGGTGTGGGTCCGCAGCACGGTCGAGCCGGGCTCACCATGGTTCACGTAGATGGTGTCGAAGCCGTCTCTGGCCGGGTGACCGGGCGGAATGTTCAGCGCGTCGAAGTTGTGCCAGTCGGTCTCCACTTCCGGGCCCTCGGCAACCTGGAAGCCCATGCCGACGAAGACGTCTTCGAGCTCCTCCCATGCCTGGGTGACAACGT
>CAZSTV010000395.1:0-3414 GCA_964609665.1 uncultured Acidimicrobiaceae bacterium | reverse complement strand
GAAGGTCGACCCGGAGCACAAGGCGGCGCATCGTGCCTCCTCGCACCACCCCACCGCCGCCGTGATAGGTCAGGGAGAATCCGATCCCGGCGTCATCGGCGTGTTCGGTCATCGGCTCGTCCGACCGCAACAGGATCTCACCGAGGGCAGCGTCAATCAGCCCTTCGGGACTCTCACGCTGACCCAACGCTTTGTGAAATGCCTTGGCCGCAACCACACCGTCTTCGTCGACGAGGTACGTGCCGGGAAACGGGATGCCGTGGTACGGCACCTGTTCCTCGGTCACATGATGATTCAGAATGCCGAACTCCCTGATGACCGCAGATCCGGGGTCTGACAACAGGTCATAGGTGATCCCGTGATGCTCAGCGAACTCTTCCAGCGCCCCCAACTCGTCGTAGGAGATCGCGTAGAGACGGATGCCAGCCTCGGTGAACATTGGCATGGCGTTCTGCAGCTCGACCAGCTGCGTCATACACGGAGGTCACCACACTGCGGAGCGGTAGAACACCACCGCTGCCTTGCTTCGCCCCCGGTCCTCGTGGAACGACACCCGTCGACCGCTGGCGCTGTCCAAGACGAAATCGGGAAGTCGCTCACCGACGGCGGGCCCCGTCGATGACTCATCATCGAGCGGTTGTCGTTGCCCGTCGCTCACCGGCAATGGCCCAACCATGCCGAACTGATCCAGATAGCCATCGTTGATAGACGTCATCGAAACCTCCGCCACCCGAACCTAATCGACAGGCGGGCAACGTACGAGATGAGCCGCCGGCTCATAGGGAGCGCATCAGGCAAGACACTGTCTCAGGTTCGACGTTTGATCGACCGACAATGATCTCGGCGAAGGATCGCCATTGGTGCCCCGGATGGGTACCACAACAGAGAAGCCGTCAAGGAGGACGGGTCCATGGATGGACAATGTGCCGCGGCCACCCTCGGGGCGGACCGCAACGCGAACAAGGATGATGTGCGTCGAGCTTTTCGGGCTCGAGCCAAAGAACTGCACCCCGATTCTGGTCCAAATGGCTCGGAGTCGGCCTTCATCGCGCTCCGCCAGGCGTTCGAGATACTGATGGCCAGCGCCCCCGAGGTTGCCCCGTCGACGGACTCGCGCAACGGGAGCAACGTGGCCACCCCGCTGCGGACTCGGGCGTTCGAGACCTCGGTGCCAAGTGGCCAGACGCGCTCGGTCGATCTCGCCGACACCGATCGCCGAGGCAAGATCCGGTCCGAACGCCGACCCACCCGCCGAGCGTCGCAGGGCCACCAGACCTGTCAGACCGATCGCCAGAGCAAAGAGCGAGGCATCATCTTCGCTGACCATCTTGCTGCCGCCATGGCGAGCTGAACCGGCGACTGGACGAGGGACTATCTCGGTTTTGATCCAACCTCGGGCCGGTTGGCGAATCGCAACCAGCGGCTGGCGACGTCGAGGGTGACGTCGTCGCCGTACCGGTAGATGGACTCTGCGGCCTCAAACGTCAGTGGCACCACGACATCGGGTTCGACACCACCTAGGAGCTGGTGATCTCCGTCGACCTGAGTCATGTCGGCGCTATCGACCGATAGCGCCCACGGGTACACCACCTCGATCCCGGTCGGCAATAGCACCCTGCCGCCCGTCATTCCAAACGACCCGTCGGTTGCCGCCAGGCCGATCACTTGCACGTTTGGTAGCTGCTTTGCGATGAGGGCGAACCCCTCGCCGGAGCTCTTCGTCCGGTGGTCGACCAAAACCACGACGGGCCCGGTGAACTGTTGCTCGTTCGGTTCAACGTGGAGCGAGAGCAGACGAAGCACTCCGTCACCGATCGGAGCCGGAACGGCTATGTGCTCATACAGCAGACGGTTCGGGGCGAAGTAGCTCATCATCTTTGGGACGTGGCCGTCCCAGCCGCCACGATTACCCCGCACATCGAGTATCAAGCCCCGGGCACCGTGCATGCTCTCCATGGCCTGCCCGACAGCGTCGACCGGGCTCCGTCCGTCGATCGTCTCGAGTGACGCAATGCGGATATGGCCGATATCGCCATCCAGCATGCGGTGATGTACCGGCTCTTCGAACTGTTGCGTCGTGTTGGTTGGCGTGCCGCCAAGTATCGACGCGTCGAGCGAGGTGTAGTTGTCGTCGTAGGCAACGAGTAGCGCCGTATGGGTGTGCCGGTCACCGGGGTTGCGGAACGTGACAAGCCGCTCAGCGCCGACGGGAGCTCGGGTCAACATCTGCAGCCTGGCGATGGCGACTCCTTGCTCAGTAGCTGGTGGACGCGAGGCCCAAAGGGTCGACGTTGCCAATATCGCCTCGTCGACGGGCGTGTCATCCCATCCGATGATCTGCGCCCCCCACGCCATCCCCGCTTTGGCGGCCGGACCACGAGGTTCGGTGACGTGGGCCACCACCGTTCCGTCGGCAAGGCGG
The DNA here is from genome assembly GCA_964609665.1 of uncultured Acidimicrobiaceae bacterium. Classification (GTDB taxonomy): domain Bacteria; phylum Actinomycetota; class Acidimicrobiia; order Acidimicrobiales; family SZUA-35; genus JAHELU01. The sequence continues at coordinate 992 of CAZSTV010000395.1, read as the reverse complement.
AGCACCGCAAACCCGAAGCCGCCACCAATCTCGTCGTTTCGGGCGCCATCGTTCGCTGTACCATCTATCCCGATGTGTCCATCGGGGACGTCGTGAAGATAGGCCCTGACCGCCCGGTAGTAGGCGTCGCTGTCCCGGGCCTGCTCGGCGGCCACAACCGCGGGAGCATGCCGTGCATACAGTTCCTCCCAGTCGATCCGTTTCCAGTGACCGAAGGCGTAGCGGGACCGAAGGGTGCCGTGCAGCCGGTCGTAGGCCGACGACCACGACTCGTCTCGATAGTCGTCGGCGTCGATCGGCACAATGACCGCCTCGATCACCGGCACCGCCAGCAGCGGCAGGCTTAGCGTCGCCAACCCAATCCGTAACAGGAGATGCCGGCGACGAGACGCTCTGCCCCGCCTACGTCGGCCCCGAACGACAATTGCGGTGACCGAGGAGAGAAGCGCCACGAGGTAAACCGGCACCGTGGCGATCAGGACACCGTCGTGCCAGATCTGCCATGCCGTGGTCCCGCCGATCACCGGGATGCCGATGATCGCCAGCGATCCCAAGAACTTCGACCGGCGCCCCCGATGCAGCGGCCGGGCGGCAAAACCACCGCTCACCGCCCATAGGAGCTGGACGGTTGCCAAGGCCAGGAGAACCGATGCTGCTGTCGACATTGCAACCCACCGACCCGCTAGCTCGCCGACAGTGCCGGGGTGTCAATCGCCACCGAGGCGTCGCTCCGCCGGGCAGAACGACGACGCCGCCATCGGCGCAATCCACCGAGCCCGGCGACGAGTGGGCTGAGAGCCAGTATTCCGACCGCAGCGACGGTGGCCACGAACGTCGGCATGCTCGGCCCGGTGAAGAGATACAGCATCAGTTCCTCCCCGAACTCCTGGCCGTACTCGGAGTTGGAGAACAGGACGAATCCCCAGTCATCCTCGGCATCGAGCATGAAGGAGGACGTGAAGCCGTCATTGTTTCCGTTGTGTCCGTAGAGG
>CAZSTV010000394.1:0-3419 GCA_964609665.1 uncultured Acidimicrobiaceae bacterium | reverse complement strand
GGCTTCAGCTCATCGATGGTGGCCAACGTGACCTCATCACCGGTGGCAACTTCAATGCCCTCCAGCAGGAACTGCGGGTTGAACGCCACGGTCAGATCGCTGCCATCGTAGGTGCCTTCAACGCTTTCACGGGCCGTACCAACGTCTTGGGTGATGGCAACAAGCTCCACCGCACCATCGGTGATCTCAAGGCGGATTGGCGTGGATTCACGAGCCAACAGCTTCACCCGTCGCAGGGCGTCGAGCAGTGACGCTCGGCCGACGGTCAACAGATTCGGGTGAGACTCCGGGATGAGGCCGCGGTAGTTGGGGAAATCGCCCTCGATCAGACGGGTGACCAGGCGGACGTCGCCAACCTCGAATGAGGCCTCGCGCTCCCCCAGCTTCAACTCGACTGACTCGCCCTGGCCGAGAATGCGGTTCAGTTCACCGAGTGCGCGTGACGGGATCAGCACGCTCTGGCCCTCTTCGAGGACCGATACGCCTGCCACATCACGCATGGCAAGACGGAACGAATCGGTGGCGACCAGGCGGAGGCCGTCAGCCTCAGCGGCCAGCAGCACGCCGGTCAGGATGGGGCGAGAGTCATCGGAACTGGCGGCGAGCACGACCTGCTTGAGTGCCTCGGCCAGCTGATCGGAGGCAAGCGAGACCGAGTCGGTACCCATGTCTGCCATCTTCGGGAACTCATCGCCGGCGATCAGGCGAATGCTGAACTCGCTTCGACCGGAAGCGATGCTGAGCGATTCGTCCGCGGCAGCAAACGACACGGCGCCAGGCTGCAACGCCTTGACGATGTCGGTTGCCAACCGTGCGGGGATGACGGCAAGACCATCGGACTCACCGGAAACGGTGACGTTGATGGAGATGGTCAGATCCAGGTCGCTAACGGTCAGGGTCAGGGTGTCACCGATGAGCTCGGCACGAACGCCCGCGAGACCGGGCATGCCGCCGCGGCCGCTCACCGCGCGCCCGGCAATGCCGAGCGCTTCGACGATTACGTCTCTCTCACATCGAAATTTCATTGCGCCGGCACCATCACTCGCTGCTCCGATCGCGCTTTACGGCCTGCCATCTGTTGGTGGCTCCTACTGTCTCGTGGCGGGGTAGTAACCATGCCCGGAAAAAGTCCTCGACACAAGACTAGAAGTTGGGAGATTCGGTTGATGGTCATGGTTAGGGCTTTCGCGATGTTTGCGGAACAAACTCGAGCGGAGCGAGAAACGTTGTCCGCAGTTACATCCAAAATCTGTTTTAGAAACGGTGGCAGGGGTAGTAGGTCTGTGGATTGTGGACGGATCGGTCTTTTCCCTGGTCAGAGGCCCTTTCGAAATCCATAGGGCCGAGACGATTTCCCCACCGGGGAGAGCAACGACGAGAGGGCCTGGGGAAGAGCGTTGACTCGTCCACCGCGAAACGCGTCCAGTGCACAACGTCCCGCACAGATTCTCCCCCTATCGATCCCCAGCGTGGGACTGGTTACGCACAGTCTTTTCCAGAGCCATCACGTGGTTGTAGATCTGTGATCGCTCTTTCATGAGGGCAGAAATTTTGTCGCAGGCGTGCATCACGGTGGTGTGATCGCGCCCGCCGAACTCCCGAGCGATCAGCGGAAAGCTCAAATCGGTCATCTGTCGAGTCACGTACATGGCCATCTGTCTGGCGATGACCAGCGGCCGGCGGCGTGACTTGCCCGTTAGTTCTTCGAGGGTGAAGCCGAACTGTTCGACCGTGGCGTCGAGGATCATGGCGGCGGTGATGGGCCTCGGTTGACGGTCGGCGATGAAGTCCCCGAGCACCTGTTCGGCCAGCTCGGTGGTCATCGGTTCGCCGTTGAGGTTGGCAAACGCGGTGACCTTATTTAGGGCGCCTTCGAGCTCACGGATGTTGTTGACGATGTTGGCCGCGATGAACTCGCTGACGTCGTTCGGTAGGGCGATCTGGTCACGCTCGGCCTTCTTGCGCAGAATGGCCATGCGGGTCTCGATGTCCGGCGGCTGAATATCGGTCAGCAGCCCCATCATGAAGCGGCTCTTGAGCCGTTCCTCCAGAGTGGGGATGGCATCGGGCGGACGGTCGGACGAGAGCACGATCTGACGATTCGAGCCGTACAGGTCATTAAACGTATGGAAAAGCTCCTCCTGGAGCCGGTCCTTGCCCTCGATGAACTGAATGTCATCGACCAGCAGCACGTCGATCTGGCGGTAGCGGCGCTTGAAGTCGTTGCCGGACGAATTCTTGATCGAGTCGACGAACTCGTTCAGGAAGGTCTCGGTCGAAACGTAGAGCACCTTCTTCTGGGGCTCGAGGTCGTTGATGAAGTGCTCGATGGCCCGCAGGATGTGAGTCTTACCCAATCCGGCGCTTCCATATATAAAGAGTGGGTTGTACGAGCCACCGGGCCGCTCTGCCACCGAGAGCGCTGCGGCGATGGCGAAACGGTTGGAGGGGCCGGTAACGAAATTCTTGAAGGTGTACCGCTGAGCCGGTTCGATGTCGATCGGCGCAGTTTGCGGCGCAAAACCCTGATCGTGATGGCCGATTTGGCCCGGTACCGAGACCGGCACACCCGTGGGGCCCCGATGGGCCTGAACTGGCGGGTTTTGTGGCAGGGCCTGCGGTGGCGGAGCGACCGTATTATGTAGTGCGGCCGGTTGCGCACCGAACTGGGCGGGTGTCGCGGCAGGCTGAGCCTGATAGTGGCCGGGGTCATGTGGGGGCGGGTCCATCGGGGCGGACCCAGGGGCCGCGGGCTGCTCGGTGGTGGTGAGATCGATGTGGCCGTCGCCGTCGAAGAGCGTTGGCACGACCATTTGGAAGTCGATCTTGAGTTCGTACCCGGCGGCTTCGGCCACAGCGTCTTCCACAAGCGGGCGATAGCGGCCATCGAGGCGGTCCCGAATGATCCCGTTCGGCATGGCCAAAGTAAAGGTGTCAGTCGAAAGCTCCATGGGGGCAACCTGTGCAAAAGTGCTTTGCCAGACCCCATCGGAGACTTGACTCTTCAGTAGCTCCGACGCCGTTACCCACAGTTCGTCAGCGTTCAACATGATCGTTCATCCGGTCTGTGGACACCGATCGAGCCGGTTCCGTGCCGCCGCAGTAGTGGAAGAAGGGTGGTGCTTCTGCTTCCAGATGGGCCAATTTGAGAGCTTTTTTCACTGGCTTACTCGTTGGTGGCGTCGATTGTGACTGAAGTCCGACTGTCGAAGGTGAGCGGTGACACTCACCGCAATTACGGCCGGCGATTCGATTGTTGTGGTGTTATCCACGACCTCGTTGGGATTTCTCCCCACTTCCCACAGATTTTTCCACAGGATCCCTAAGGTGCCCGGCGTGTCATCCCCGTCGATACGTCTGACGGAGACCTACGTCGCCTGGTGGTCCTCCCTAGCAAAGGTCTTTGAACGCTAGCAGCC
>CAZSTV010000393.1:0-3431 GCA_964609665.1 uncultured Acidimicrobiaceae bacterium | reverse complement strand
GGATTGGACCAACGACAACGGTTCGGTCGGCCGCTACTGGGGCTACGTCGGCCTACAGCGGCTCGGGGCCGAAGTTCTGATGACGCCCGCCGACATGGTTTCAGTCCAACGCCTACTGCGAGGCGTACTCGGTGCTCAGAAACGAACCCACCGAAGCCGGTTCAGCAACAAGGGCGTCGGGCCTGACGGTTTGCGCCGCCGCAAGGTCAACCGCCGCTACAAGCTCGGATCACTAACCGGCGTCGATCGAGGCTTCACGTTTCTAACCAACGACGGCGCGGCCCTGGCCTTCGATGTCGCCAGAGCGCTTGCCCTGCCCAATGCCGAACCCTGGCCTAAGGGTCAGCCCCGTCCCCTGCCATGAGACGAGAGGAGGTGAACCCAATGTCGAACAACGACCCGCAACGCCGCACTTACACCGTCGAGGAAGCCGCCCAGATTCTTGGCATCTCTCGATCGCTGGCATACGAGTGCGTCAAGAACGGCGAGATCGCATCGCTACGCCTTGGCTCTCGGATCGTCATTCCCGCCCACGTAATCAACGGCCTAGTCGAGGCCGCCTAACCACGCTGTCACACCCAAACAGGACAATTAGCCTACGGAGGAACCACTATGTCTCGTAATCGCAGACCCAACCCCAAGAAGAACAAGAACGCACGCCGGAAGCGCCCCGAGAACCGACCGGGCTCGCCCACCGATATATTCGGCGGTGACGAGCTCCTAAGCGTGCAAGTCATCCGCTCCGCATCCGGGCGACACTATGCCGAGAGCGCTGCCATTCCGTTCCCTGACCGGGAGACGTTGCACATCGTCGAGAATGTCACCGCGACTGATGCGGAACAGATAGCCGATCGCCTAGCGGCCGAGATCAAGGCTGGCGCCTATCCAGCGGACGCCCGAGTGACGATGATGGGCGACTGGGTGTTTGAGGGGCTCGGATGATCGACTCGACCGGAGACCTTCCCGTGCCGAGCAAGTCGACTAGACTGCTTGGCGTGACACAGAGTGAGCACCAGGACGGCGTAAGCGAAACAACCTTGGCACCACGGCTGCCTACTCCCGGCACACCTCGACGTCGATCGCTTCGGCCATCCGATCTCGACTCGCTTCCTCCCGGCGACCGAGCTGCCGTCGACTACCTGTTGGCGCTACCGGTCATCGACGACGATTGAGCACTCAACCAGCCGGATTCGCCATTGGTGTCACATTCTGGGCTCGCCTTGCCCTGGTACTGCCAGACCCTTTAGACCAGCTCGAATGGTCTCGGCAGGGCCACGACAACGAAGTCGGCGCCGACTTAGTCGAGAATTGGCACGAGCTGTTCCACACACCGAACCGACCACCAGAGACCTGGCGCCGAACCGTCTTCCCGACTCGGCCCCCATTCCCGTCACCTGGATACGTGATCTACGACGCCCGTCTTACGCCAGACTCGATCGTCGAGCTGCGCAGAGTCGAAATCGCGCCGATCACCCTCTCGGGCCCGACGAGTTAGTTCCGATTGGGCCGCCAACCATAGGTTCGACCGAGTAACGGGTTACACCCGGAGAATCGCCGACCTTGGGCTCATCAATGACCCTCAACGAGCTGTAACGGAACTTCTACGAATGATCAGCCAGCCAGCGGCAACTGGTGGCTCGTGAGTATGTCCCCTGGCATGAACTTCGTGTTGTCCGCCTTGATCCGCAAGGCGATCGACTCCTCAGGTTCGGGACCGGAATGATAGATCCACTCCAGAGCCTCGATCCGTCCGACGGCACCAGATGGGCGATGGCTGAACCGATCACCGACCCTGATACAGCCGGTAAGTACTCGGCCGGTGATGAATCTGGCGGCTCTCGCCTCGATGACAAACTCTGTCGACACTTTGAATGACCACGCCTGAGCCTCTTTGAGCTTGGCAACACCAGCGCCTGTAAGCCGAGCTGAACCGTAGTCGTCGACCGGCGCAGCGTATCCAAGTGCCAAAAGCTCCTCGACAACCTGCTCTACGGACAGCTCAAGGCCGTCACGGCGCGACCCGAGTACATGACGGACCGCCGCTGGGTTGCGGTCTATATGTTCGAGTGCTTCAGCCACTGTGAGCTGATCCGGGGTCATGCTTCAACCGTAACCTCCGCTCTAGAGCCGAGAGCAGTTTTAGGGGGTGAACAGCCGAGCAGCAACGGCATCGGCGGCATCTCTGGCGATTGCCGGAGTTACATGAGAATAGAGGTCGAGCGTGATGCCGACCGTGGCATGCCCTAGTCGTTCGGACACGACCTTGGGATGCACGCCAGCTTTGAGTGCCAAGGTCGCATAGCTGTGGCGTAGATCGTGGAATCGGATCTTTGATAGACCGGAGGCCTTCACCTGGCGGGTGAACTCTCGGGAGAACCAGTCGGGGTTGATCATGTCACCGATCTCGTCTCGGAAGATCAGATCGTGTTCATCGCTCCAGGCTGGACCGGCCGCTTTCTTCTCGTCGGTCTGGCGGCGGCGCTGGGCTCGAAGCACGTTGATCGTGTGCTCGTCGAGGTAGACGACTCGACGGCTGCGTTTCGTCTTCGGCGTGGTTACGACCGGCTTGTAGTTGACCGTGGTCACCGTCTGGAGAACGGCGAGCTGCCCGCCATCCAGGTCGACATCGGACCATCGCAGACCGAGCACTTCGCCTCGGCGCATTCCGGTGGTAGCGGCCAGCACGTAGGCGGCGAAGAATCGATCATCGGCAACGGCTTCGAAGAACTGGACGAGCTGGTCGGAGTCGCACGTCTTCTGCTCGACCGGCTGCACTGTCGGCGGCTTGGCTGCTGCTGCGGCGTTACGGGGAATCAGGCCCAGTCGCTCAGCGTCGGCCAAGGCCTTGCGAAGAACGACATGGGTATTGCGGACGCTCTTAGCGCTAAGCGGTTTGCCTGATCGGCTACCGCTTTCGGATAGGTCGGCGTAAAAGTTCTCGATGTCGAGTGGTGCCAACGCTTTGAGCTTGCTCGCTCCGAGTCCGCCTTTGATCCGTTTGGCCGCAACGTCATAGCTCGACCAGGTAGTTTCTTTGAGGTGTTGCCGTTGGCCTTCTAACCAGTCATCGAGGAAGGCGGCAACGGTCATCGATTGGCGGCCAACGGCGGTGCCGTCTCGAACGTCGGCTAGCACCTGGGCCAAAGCGGCCTCGGCGGCCTTCTTGGTTGGGAACCCCTGCTTGTAGTGCTGGCGTCGTTTCCCGGTTGCAGGGTCGGGGCCAAGGTCGCCTCGCATGGCATAGCCGCCTTGCCGCTTGAAGATCGAGCCTCTCGCCATGGCCAAACACTAGCGTCTGTGCACTTTTCGTGCACTTCCGACCCTCAGGGGGCTTCCGCGGAATCAGCCAGGTCGGCAGATTCCCGCGAAAGCCCTGCTCAGCGCGTGCCGGCGGCGGGGATCGAACCCGCACGCTCCCGAAGGAGCCGGGG
>CAZSTV010000392.1:0-3529 GCA_964609665.1 uncultured Acidimicrobiaceae bacterium | reverse complement strand
AGTCGGTGTCACCGGTTTGATCGTCATCTGCATCCGATGACTCCGCGTCGTCGGCTGAGCTGGTGCGTCCGTCGAACATCTCGACCTGAACGCCATCACCCTCGGTCGGCAGGTACGGCCGGCCTTCACATTCCTTGACCACCGGGTGACCGACCTGGCCGATGCGGCTCAGATTGCCGTCATCGTCAACCCGGATTAGGACCGCAGCGTTGCCGTTGTCCTCCTGGTAGCTGCCGTTCCGCTCGGAGTAGCTCCACCAGCCGACGGGCACGATCATCGTGTCACCCCAGATGTTGAAGGCCCGAGCGTCGTGGCTGACCGGGCTGTAGCTGCCAGACTCCTGGTTCTCGGAGTCCGGGTCGTTGTCTGGGCCGAGCGGAAGCTTGTCCACCTGGGTCGGGTTCGTCGGGTCGCTCACGTCGAACACCGAGACCACCGAGCCCCAGGTGAGGCCGTTCTCGTCACCATCGGTGCCGACCGCCAGCAGGTAGTCGCCGTAGATGTGCAGGTACTCCGACACGCCGGGGATCTTCAGCTCGCCGGTGACCTCAGGGTTGTTCGGGTCGCTCAGGTCAACGGTGTACAGCGGGTCGATCTGTTCGAAGGTGACCACATATCCCTTGTCGCCCATGAACCGGACGGCGAAGATGGTCTCGCCTTCGCCGAGTCCGCCAACCTGGCCAACCTCGGAAAGTTCGCCGCCGTTTTCGGCCAGCACGGTCACAAAGCTCTCACTGGATCGGGAATCCCATGGTGTGCCTTCGGTGGTGGCAACCCGGAGGTAGCCCTCGTACTCCGACATGCTGTACTGGCTGAGCAGGTAGCCCCGGACCGATCCCGATGCGGCGAAGTCGGTCTTGTCGGGGTCGGAGATGTCAAAGGTGTGGATTGCCGTGCGGTAGTCCCGCTCATCGATGGGCTCGCCGTCGTCATTCCACTCCGGCCAGCGGGGGGTGGCCACCGCAAGGCGATCAGGCGAGGCGTACACGGTCTGTCCGTCGGTGAAGACCGAGACCGAGTCATTGATCGACAAGCCGTCTTCAATGTCTGCGGTGAGGACCACGAGGGATCCGAAGCCAGCAAACTCGCTTGGAATGTACACCCGGTCACAGTCGACGATGGCACCCTCTGACACGGTCTCGCCGTCCCGGGTGATCCGGTAGGTGGGCACCCACATGTCGATGGTGGACTCTTCAATCAGGTCACGGTTGGCCTTCTCGGCCGAATCCTGCGCTCCCTCGTTGGAGGGGTAGACGAAGTTGAATCGGTTGCCCGACGCCGACATCACGATGCGGATCGAACCGTCGACCTCTCGGGCCGACAGGTAGCCGCCCTCGAATTCGAGCACCCGGCCAACCTCGCCGCGGTCAAGGTCGATCTCCATAATGCGTCCGGTCGGCGAACCGGGGTACCAGTCTGAGGCGATGTCGGTGTTACCGATGAAGGGACGGTCGGTCCATCCGCTTGTCATCAACAGCGCGGTGTCGCCGTTGAGGAACAGCTCGCCACCGTAGAAGTCGTTCGGCAGCTTGATTGTTTTGATCAGCTCCGGCGTGTCGCCCTCCACGTCGAGGACCCGGACGGTGTTGTTGTTGACCGTAACCAGGCGGCGCCCGTCGGTCTTCACCAGGTCGGCTTCGTCAACGTCCGCTTCCTGGTTGTTGGTCTCGGAGAAATCCTCACCGGCTTGGCGGGAAGAGGAGTCTGCGCCGTCGCCCGCCAACTGCTCGGTGGCGCCGGCGGTGTCGAAGCCTCCGGAGTCCTCCATCGCATCGTCGGACTCCATGGCGGCTTCCTCGTCGCCCTCGAAGAAAATCTCCGGACCGTAGAAGCCGTTGTCGAACCCGTAGGGGCCGACTCGCTCTACCGCTTCGTCCTTGATCCGCTCGAGCAGGGCGTCACAGTTGTCTACCGTTTCGAGCGCTGAGGTGAGGACAATCTCGTCCCCGGCCAGGTTGGTGACCGGAGGTGAGGCATCGTCGTCCGGTGACGTGCAGGCCGCAGCGCCAACCGTCAGGGCCAGCAGGGCCGAGGCGAATCTCAGTGAAGACATGATCGGTATCCTTGTCGTCGATACACGGAGTGGTGAAGTGTTACTCGCCGCTCCAAGGTTTCCATCGGTCACTAGGACGTTGGGTGAAGAGCGTCCGGTTCCCGAGGAATCACGATTTCTACATTACGGTTTGAAGACCGAATCTCGCACTAACGGTGGAGACCTCCCCAGGACCGGCTGGAAGCCGACGGCTATAGTTCTGCGATGACGGTCGAGGCGGTTGCCATTATCGCAGTGGCGTTCTTCGGATATGGCCTGGTATCGGAGCGTTTGGCCACGTACTCGGTCTCGGGCCCGCTGGTGTTCACCGTGCTCGGTCTTGCCGCAGGGTCAGCCGGGTTCGACGTTCTCGGTGGTGAGTTCGGCGAGGGCGGCGTTGAGTTGCTTGCCGAGGCGACGCTGGTGCTCATCCTCTTCTCGGACGCCACCAGGGTTGACCTTCGAGTGCTGCGCACACAGACCACGTTGCCGGCCCGAATGCTCGGCATCGGTCTCCCGTTGACGCTGGTGCTCGGCACCATCCTGGCAACGCTGCTTCTCGACCTGACCGTGTGGGAGGCGGCATTGGTCGCCGCCGTGCTGGCCCCGACCGATGCGGCGCTCGGTCAGGCCGTCGTCTCCAACCCGCGGGTGCCGGTGCGGGTCCGTCAGGCGCTCAACGTCGAGAGCGGCTTGAACGACGGCATGATGTTGCCCGCCATCACCATCCTCGTGGCGATTGCGGGGTCCGAGGCCGGTACAGAGGAGTCGACGAACTGGGTCCTGTTCGTGCTGGCGCAGATCGGTTTCGGGGTTGGCATCGGCGTACTGGTTGGAGCCGTTGGTGGCGCCGCCCTCGACCGTGCCGTCGCCAAAGACTGGGTGGAGGGGGCGATGCGCCAGATCGCCACACTCGCCATCGCAGTTGCCGCGTTTGCCATCGCCGAGGCGATCGGTGGCAACGGCTTCGTCGCCGCGTTCGTTGCGGGGATGACCTTTGGCTACGTCGCACACGAGGCGTGTGAGTCCGCTGCGGACTTCACCGAGGATGAGGGCCAGCTGCTTGCGCTGCTCACGTTCCTCTTCTTTGGGGCGCTGCTGCTCGGCCCACGGTTGGATGAGCTGTCGTTCGCCATTGCGGCCTACGCCGTCCTGAGCCTGACCGTGATCCGGATGGTCCCGGTGGCCATCTCGCTTCTTGGCGTTGGACTTGAGCGACCGACGATTGGCTACCTCGGCTGGTTCGGGCCCCGGGGTCTTGCATCAATCCTGTTCGGGCTGTTCGTCGTTGAGGAGGTCGAGCTGCCGGGTGGAGAGCTGATCCTCGCAGTCATGACATGGACGGTTGCCGCAAGCATCGTCGCTCACGGCCTCACAGCGGTGCCCTTCGCTGCCCGCTACGCGAACTGGTTTGACGCCATGATGGGTGACAGCGACCACGGAGCGGACCCGATGCCCGAGGCCGAGCCGGTTATCGAGATGCGGTCACGGCTGTCC
>CAZSTV010000391.1:1274-3532 GCA_964609665.1 uncultured Acidimicrobiaceae bacterium | reverse complement strand
TAGAGCACCTGCTTTGCAAGCAGGGGGTCGTGGGTTCGATTCCCATCAGCTCCACGCTGTTTTTCCTGGTCACAACGCTACTTCAAATCAATATCGGTTCTTCAACGTACCTGGGAGCCACATTGGGAGCCAAGTTATCCACAGGCCTAGGGGTGGCGATTGACCGGACGGCCGCCCCGTGATCTCCTGCGAGTAGCGAACAGAACTGGCCAAAGAAACACCAGGTGCGTCTTTGACACTTTTGGGCAATCGTCAACGAATGTTGACGCACCGGGGCACGGTGAGTAGGCTGGATTAGTGGACATCGAAGCAAGCGCCCGCAGGCACGATGTTTCCGATGAGGACATGCTTCACGCACTACGACTTCACTGGAGAGCTTTTGAGACCGACGACTCAGCCGTGACGATGTTCATCGGGCCCGCTCGCTCTGGTGCACCATTGGAAGTTGGTGTCGTAGCCGACGAAGACGGAACAGCGGTGATTCACGCCATGGCTGCACGCCCGAAGTTCCTGAAAGGCTGGTGGAACCAATGAGCCCCAAATCCCGCGCCGAACGAGCCGCCGCCCTCGAGCAGTGGGCCGACAATGTCAACACTGAAGACCTGACCAACGCGGACACTGAGAATCTCCGACTGATCGCTGAGCTCGCCGAGCGCCGCGAAGAAATCGACGACGAGCTCATCAACGCCGTCCGGTCAGCGCGACAGGCCAACCGATCCTGGTCCGAAATCGGCGCCATGCTTGGCGTCTCCAAGCAAGCAGCACAACGCAAATACGGACCCCTCGCCACCGCAAGCTGACATCTCAACGGTTGGGAGACAGCGATCTCGCAACGAGAACGGGTCCCCAGTCAGCCCCAGAAGATCCCGGTCGGGTCGGCGTCGATCTCGTCAAGTAGTCCGGTGACTTGGGAAACCGGACCCAACAGGTCGTATCGATGAAACTTGCCAGTGCTGTCAGCACAATCCAAAGACCACCGACGGCCCGCTGCGTCAAAGGCGAGCCTCGCGACAACGACACGAGTCCATTCGGTCCCAACTCCGTCCCATGGCGGCCGACATTCGAAGACTGTCAGCGCATCCCCGGTCTGGTCGACTTCGACACGCATCTCGGCCCGAAACTCTGGCGGGGTCCGCTTCTCCGCCCACCCGCGGACACAGGCGACATCGACTTCGGGAATCACGATAAAGACTCTACACCGGCCAGCCTGCTCCAACCCCGGGGCCACCGTGTGTCGGCTATACCTTTCCGCATGGCCGCGAGCAACGACCGGGAGCCAATCTGGGTGCCACAACGGGCGCACCCCTGCGAACACCAGCGACCGGGAGCGGCCTCCACGCCTGACCGGCGGACGCCTGCGTACACCTTGCGGCCTCTTTGCAAGCAGGGGGTCGTGGGTTCGATTCCCATCAGCTCCACTCTATTTTTAGTGGGTTTCGGGTACCACAGGACCGTTAGGTACGACAGTGCTAGCCACGTTGGGCTAGCAATTCGCCGCCAGTACGTCGGATGCTGTCAGATCCCTCCGCTAATCAGGGTGCCAGCCACATAATCAACCCGAGCCCTCGCGGCCCAACTCATCCCCAGAAAATGCAGGTCGGGTCAGCGTCGATCTCATCGAGGAGCCCGGTCACGTGGTTTTTCGGATCCAGCTGGTCATAGCGATGAAACCCATCATCGCTGTCAACCCAGTACAGAACCCACTCATTGCGGTCCTCGGCGTAGTCAAGCCGAGCAATCGGCATTCGAGTCCACTCCGCCCCAGCCTCATCAGTCCACGGTGCCCGACACTCAAAGACCACAAGCCCGCTCGACTCCCGCTCGATCTCGACCCGCATCTGATCGCGAAACTCCGCAGGTGTCTTCCCATCAGCCCATCTCTGAACCTCGCTAACGTCGTGCTCCGAAATAACGATGGCCAAGCCTCCCACGTGAAGTGTCTACGACGGCAGCGACCGAGAGGCGCTATGAGCCGCAAGACAGATGAATCGATAAATCTAGTTGCGACGGCCGTCGGCTACGACGCGTCGAAACCGGTGCGGGTTGGCCATCGAACATCTGTCGATCGACCTGGAAGGCGAGCCCAACTTCAGAAGGAAACTCTTGCGACCTGCGTAAGGAACTTTCCCGCCAGTGGTCAGGTAGCTGAACCACTACACACGGAGAGTACCAAGTCATGTTTTCAGCACCCAAGAATCGCACAGCGAGCGGACACGCTCGACCGACTCGGCCGAAGCGCAGGCTGGCAACCGCCCTGC
>CAZSTV010000391.1:0-1264 GCA_964609665.1 uncultured Acidimicrobiaceae bacterium | reverse complement strand
CGCCCTGCTCGCATTGATGGCCACGACCACCACCGTTGCACTACCCCAGCCCGCTTCGGCTGATTCACCTCTACCTCAAACCGGCGACATATATCCGCAGGTGGAGAAGGAGGTTGACACGATCATCCTCGACCTCATTGAGGAACAAAACTTGCCAGGGATCAGCCTGTCGATCGCCAAGAACGATCGCCTTGTTGCTTCCGCCGGCTACGGCTACGCCAATATCGATGCCGGTATTCCACTTCACTCAGAACATCAGATCAACATCGGCTCCACAACCAAAGCGACCATCGCCGGTCCGTCGGCGATGCTGGCGCTCGAACAAGCTGGACTCGACCCGGCAACAACATTCCTCTACGGCAAGAACGGGCTGTTCGGAGACCGCTTCGACGATGCGATCGCCATCGGAGCTGAACTTCAGGACAAGCCGATCTCGTGGTACTACGACATCACCGTGCAGGACCTGTTCGACCACACGTCGGGCTTCGACAAAGCCGATCCGGATGTCACGATTGACGAGTTCTTTCCCGACGTTGATGAACTGACCTATTTCAACCATCACTCCTACTTCCTCCAAACCAGCCCGCTTCGTTGGGCCCCTGGCGGCTACAACTACGAGAACCAGAACTTCGGTTTGCTGGAGCTGGTGATCCGAGCGGCCACCGGACAGGACGCGTTCGACTTCGCACGTGAACAGTTACTTGAGCCCTACGACCTGTCTCCGGAGATCGAACTGAAGACCGCGCCGTTCGATGCCAACGCCGCAGGCAACCACGCTTTCGACGGCGACGGCGAGTTCGAGTTGATCGACGTTGACTACTCCGAGAGCGCCGGGCTTATGGCCGGCGGGTACCGGGCATCGAGTCGAGACATGGTCGAGTTGATGACCTACCTCGCGGATGAGTACACACCGAATGAGCTGGACCGACTCGGGTTCGAAGAAGCAGGCCTGACTCCCGGTCTCGATTGGGGGGACCCGTCTGCCCCGGCGGGCGGTTCGTCTGTGGCCTACGTGAGTCACGGCGGCACCCACGAGGGTGGCACAAGCTACGTGATCATGACCGTCGACGGTTTCGTCGCCAACATCCAAACGAACATCAGGACCGACCGAACGCCGCTGACGGTCGCAGTCAAGGAAATCCTGGAGGTCCTCCGAGACGACGGGCTGCTGCTCTACTACGACCTCTGGCAGGAGTGTGACAACGGTGGTATTGCCGGAGGGCTGCATCCCGGTGGAGCAGAGCCGGAAGCAACTCTGTGCGAC
>CAZSTV010000390.1:0-3538 GCA_964609665.1 uncultured Acidimicrobiaceae bacterium | reverse complement strand
GTGTAGATCTCGGTCTTCGCCAAATCAATAAAAAAAAAGGTTGAGAGCACCGGGAAGATGCCGTCGTGTTTTCTGGATTCGGTGAGCATGGCGACACCCGCCTTGACCGCATCGCTCGGGCGGCGGAACTTCACCGGTTTCCCGTCTATCTCGACGCTGCCATCGGTGACCGGGTCGGCGCCAAAGACACCGCGGAGGAACTCGGTACGGCCCGCGCCGACCAGCCCGACCATGGCAACGATCTCACCACGATGAACCTCGACGCTCATGTCCTGGAACCGGCCGCCCGACAGGTTGGTCACCTGGAGTCGTGGCGTACCGGTGCGGTCAACCGATGCTCGATCGGGTCGAACCTGTTCGACTTGGTCGCCGACCATGAGTTCGACGATCTCATTGGAGGTCAACCCGTCCGCCGGCAGCGAGTTGGCGACAACATGGCCGTCCCGCATGACGGTGACAACGTCGCAGACCTCAAGGACCTCCTCGAGGAAGTGCGACACAAGCACCACCGAGGTGCCCCTGGCGGCCAGCATGCGGATGATCTCATACAGCTGTGCGGAGTCGTCGATCGACATCGACGAGGTCGGTTCGTCGAGCACGATGAGCCTGGCATCCTGAGCCAACGCCCGCAGGATCTCCACCTTCTGCTGCTGCGAAGGAGACAGGGTGGAGACGATGTCATCCGGGTCGAGATCAAACCCGAACGACTCGATGAGCTCGATGGCCCGTTCCCGGAGACGTCGAGCGCTTATCAGCCCACCCCGCGACGGCTGTTGGCCGAGCAGGATGTTCTCCCCAACACTGAGGGCCGGGACCAGCGAAAGCTCCTGGGCCACCAAGGTGACGTTGCGATCACCGGCGGCCCGAGGTGAGGTGAACACCAGCGCTTCGTCATCGACCACAACGTGGCCGCCGTCGGCCCGGTAGACGCCGCAGACCATCTTCATCAGCGAGGACTTGCCTGCGCCGTTCTGGCCGACAAGACCGTGGATCTCGCCGGTACGGAACGTGACGCTCGCCCGATCGACGACGGTCACGCCACTAAACGTTTTTGTCAGATCAACCGTCGCCAAGACGGCCGACGCCGCGGTATTAGCGTCGCCGTGCCCAACGCGGGCGTACGACGCTTTAGTTGGGGGGCCGGCCGGCTGACTCGGGGAGAGACCCGGGTGTTCTAGTTCGTCCACTGGCCTTCGAAGTCGCCGAGGGTGTCAGCGGTTCCCTTCAAGACAGGAGCGAAGGAGTCAAGGTCGGTCGATTCCGGTGGGTTCTCGCCTGCGAGCTTCTGCACGCCGAGCTCAGGTCCTGATCGTGCTTCAGTCTGGACAGGGATGACCGATCAGCAGGCTCTGCGCATCGCAACCGATGTTGGCGGCACCTTCACCGACCTGGTCGGCTTTCAGATTGACGCTGACGGTTCAATGTCGGTGGTCACCGCAAAGAACGACACCACCCCACCAAACTTCGAACAGGGCATCTTTGGTGTCCTCGACCGAAGCGGGCTGAACGCCACCAGTATCAGCAGCCACGTCCACGGCACAACGGTTGTCATCAACGCGCTGACCGAACGGAAGGGAGTCAAGGTTGGTTTGGTCACCACCGAGGGATTCCGAGACTCGCTGGAAATCGCCCGGGGGAACCGGCCGGACTTCTTCAACCTCGACTACGCAAAACCGCCGCCGTTTGTGCCACGACACCTCCGCCGAGAAGTTCCCGGTCGGCTGACCTACCAGGGCGACGAACGGGCACCCTTGGATCTGTCGTCGCTCCCGGCAACCCTTGATCACTTCCGGGCAGAAGGGGTCGAAGCGATCGCGGTCTGCTTGCTCCACTCCTATGCGAACCCGGCCCACGAGGACGCAGTGGTTGCCGAGGTCCAACGACTCTGGCCCGAGGTGTCGGTTGTCGCCTCCAGCCAGATCACCCGTGAATGGCGAGAGTACGAGCGGACAAGTACCGCGGTGCTCTCGGCCTATGTGCAGCCAACCGCCGAACGGTACCTCAATCGCCTGCAGTCCGGCCTGGCCGACCGCGGGCTGCAGGCCGAGACTTTGGTGATGCAGTCCAACTGCGGGGTTGCATCGCTGGCTACCGCGTCTGCGACCCCTATCAGCATGGTGGAATCAGGACCGGCCTCGGGGTTCAAAGGGGCGGCGGAACTGGGACGGCTCATCGGCGAACCAAACGTCCTGGCCCTGGACATCGGCGGCACAACCGCCAAGTGCGCCCTGATCGAAGATGGCAGAACCAGGATCGTCACCGACTACTGGATCGAACGAGACAGAACGTCCGCCGGGTATCCACTGATGGTGCCGGTGGTCGACCTGATCGAGATTGGGAACGGCGGTGGTTCCATCGCCTGGGTCGACGACTTCAACAAGCTCCACGTTGGTCCCCAGTCGGCCGGTGCCGATCCGGGGCCGGCGTCGTACGGCCGGGGTGGTACCGACGCAACCACCACCGATGCCAACTTGTGGCTCGGTCGAATCGGCGCAGACTCGTTCTGCGGCGGCGAGGTCGATCCGGACATGGCGGCCACCGAGCAGGCACTGCTCCGGGTGGCCGAACCGCTGGGACTCGACGCCACCGGTGCGGCCAGGGGCATCGTGCGGATCGCAAACGACAACATGGTCAACGCGCTGAAGTTGGTGTCGCTGAACCGGGGCTTTGACCCCCGGGAGTTTGTGCTGGTGGCGTTCGGCGGTGGCGGGCCGATGCACGCCGCGGCGCTTGGCCGGGAACTCGGGGTCAAGAAGGTGGTCATCCCCGAGGCAGCGTCGGTGTTCTCGGCCTGGGGCATGATCATGTCCGAGCTGCGTCGGGACCTCTTCCGAACCAAGCTGGTCGAGCTCGGCACCGACTCAGCAACCGACATCGCAGCGGCCTACGACAGTGCTGAGACTGAAGTTCGAGCTCAGTTTGACGCCGATGGTGTTCGGTCCGACGCCGTGACCGTCGAACGGTTCGCCCAGCTGCGATACCAGAATCAGGAACACACCACCGAGGTTGCTCTGACCGCGGCCGACCTCGAAGCCGACCGGGTCGAGGCACTCATCGAACGGTTCCACGTGCAGTACGAAGCGGAATACACCTACCGATTGGACGCCGCAGTGGAGTTTGTCGGGATCCACCTTGTTGCGCTGGCCGACGTCGGCCGTCCAAAACTCACCGAACAGGCGCTCGGTGATACCGACGCAAGCTCGGCGGCCATCGGGCGCCGTGAGGTTGACTTCGCCACCGAAGGGACCCACACCGCAGACCTGTATCAGGCCGAGAAACTCACCCCCGGCATGACCGTCTCCGGACCGGCAGTGGTGGAGGGAGCAGGAACGTCGGTGGTGGTTCATCCCGGCTGTACCGCAACGATTGACGGTTTCCGCAATATCCATATCGACCTCAACATCGACATCGACCGGGGCTGACGCCGACCCACCGGCCACACAACGGAGGCAGCATGACAACGACAGCCTCCCCGACAACCGACACCCCGACACCCGCCACCCCGAGGTCGGCTGAACGATCCCCCATCGAAACTCAG
>CAZSTV010000389.1:0-3539 GCA_964609665.1 uncultured Acidimicrobiaceae bacterium | reverse complement strand
ATGGAACACATGTACCTGCTCACCGAAGACATCCCCATGGTGGCCGAGCACAATGCCGAGCACGGCGAGATGCTGCACGCCATCGACTTCGGGGGCGAGATCTACATGCGCCAGGAGGGAGGAGGTCTGCTCCTCGGCACCTACGAGCGCAACGGCAAACCGTGGTCTACCCAGGAGACACCCTGGGACTTTGGCATGAAGCTGCTCACGCCGGACCTCGACCGCATTGCGGAGTCACTTGATGTGGGGTTCAAGCACTTCCCCGTCTTTGCCGAGGCCGGGATCAAGCAGGTCATCAACGGGCCGTTCACCTTCGCTCCCGACGGCAACCCGCTCCTCGGACCGGTACGAGGCCTGCCGGGATTTTGGAGCGCCTGCGCAGTGATGGCCGGGCTGTCCCAAGGGGGAGGGGTCGGCCTGGCGCTCGCCAATTGGATGACCGAGGGCGATCCGGGCTTTGACGTGTGGGGCATGGACGTCTCCCGCTTCGGTGACTACGCAACGCTGGGCTACACCAACACCAAGGTGCGGGAAAACTACTCCCGCCGCTTCCGAATTCAGTTCCCGAACGAAGTGCTGCCAGCCGGACGGCCGTTGCAGACCTCACCGATCTATGACCGGCTCTGCGACGAGAACGCGGTGTGGGGTGACTCCTACGGCCTGGAGACAGCGCTGTGGTTTCAGCGGCCGGGGCTCGAACCTCTGGAGGACGTCACCTTTGGGCGGTCAAACGCCTGGGGGCCGGTGAGCGACGAGGTTGCCGCCGTTCGCTCCGGGGTGGGGATGATGGAGACCACCGGCTTTGCGAAGTTCGTCTTCAGCGGCCCCGGTGCCCGGGCGTACCTTGACCGGCTGCTGACCAACCGTGTGCCCAAGCCCGGCCGCATGGCGCTGGCGCCGATGACAAACCACAACGGCGGCTTGATCGGTGATCTGACCGTCGCCTGCCTGGACGCCACCACCGGCGCCGCCGATGGTCCAGCGGGCACGTTCACCGGGGGCGCCACCCAGAACATCGGGCAGGGTGAGCGTTTCGTGGTGTTCGGTTCCGGCGTCGCCGAGCGCTACTACGAGCGCTGGTTCGATCAGCACCTGCCAACCGATTCCTCGGTCTCTTACCAAACCCTCGGGTGGGAGACCTGCGGCTTGTCAATCGCCGGGCCCAAGGCCCGCACCCTGCTCGAACGGGTCTGCGATGTCGATGTTTCCGCCGACGCCTTCCGGTTCATGGACTTTCGGCCGCTGGATCTTGGACACGTGCCGACCTGGTGCGGTCGGGTCACCTTTACCGGTGACCTTGGCTATGAGTTCTGGATGCCCGCCAGCTACCAGCGGGCGGCGTTCGATCTGTTGCGGTCCGCCGGCCAAGACCTCGGCCATGACCTCGACCATGACCTAGACCATGACGAGGACATGGGCCTGCGGTTGTTCGGGCTGTCGGCGTTGAACTCGCTGCGACTGGACAAGGGATTCGGCAGCTGGGCCCGCGAGTACCGGCCGATTTACGATCCGATCGAGGCCGGGCTCGAACGCTTCGTCAAGCTCGACAAGGATTTCATCGGCCGTGATGCCCTGGCCGCGAAGGACGGCCCGGAGCGTCGCCTGCTGACCTGGACGGTGGAGACCGGGGACCCCGCGTTTGATGTCATCGGCGACGAGCCGGTCTGGCACGACGGCGAGGTGGTGGGCTGGGTCACCTCCGGCGGCTACTCCCATCACAGTGCCGCGTCGGTCGCCATGGGCTACGTGCCCGCCGCGCTGGAGACCGCCGGTGGGACGTTTGAGATTGAGGTGGTCGGTGTTCGGCGGCCCGCAACGTTGGTCGACGGCTGCCTGTGGGATCGCCACGGGGAACGCATGCGCAGTTGACCGGTCACGCACCCCGCCCACCGTCTTCCCCTAGCCGAGGACGGGGTGCGTTCCCTGCCCGAGCGTCGTGGCGACACTCACCCCCTACAAGCGCGTCGAGCCTCGGTTACGTCACGCCGAATTTGAGATTTCTTGTCGACGGCACGCCGGCGTGGCTCCGGCAGCCTTCAAATGTGATTGTCCATCCTGGAGCGGTACCATACTTATTGGTTCTATTGTCTGAATGGAAGGACCTGCCTGTTGGCATCGAACGAAGAGACTCCCAGCGCCGATTCCGGCAGCTCAAGCGAGGCTGCAGAGACCGGACAACGGGCACCGCTGGACCGCAACAGTCCGATGCCGCTGTGGGCCCAGCTCGAAGCGGAATTGCGGCGGCGGCTTGAAGCGGGCGAGTTCGATGAGGGGTTCTTTCCAACCGACCACGAGCTGACCCAGTCCTACGACGTCAGCCGACACACCGTGCGTGAAGCGGTGCGTCACCTGAACAAGACCGGTCTGCTCAAACGCGAGCGAGGCCGGGGCACCGTGGTCAACCGCGCCGAGTTCGAGCAGTCCCTCGGCACGCTGTACAGCCTTTTTCAATCCGTTGAGTCCACCGGTGTCGAGCAGACCAGCGAGGTGCTGCAACTCGAGGTGGTAACCGACACCGTTGCGTCCTCGCATCTTGAACTTGCCGAGGAGACCGAGTTGGTGCTGCTGTCCCGACTGCGCATGGCCGGCGGCCTGCCGCTGGCCGTCGACCGGGCCTGGTTGCCGTTCGAGATTGCTGAGCCGCTGCTCACCATCGATTGGAGCCACACCGCGCTCTACGCCGAGCTGGCAAAGCTGGGTCGGCCGGTGCCAAACCAGGGAACCGAGCGGCTCACCCCCATCGTGCCAACGCCGTCTGACCGGGCGCTGCTCGACCTTCGAAAAGGCGATGCTGCGTTCTTCCTTGAGCGACGCGGCCTTCGGGACGGCAACCCGATCGAATGGCGTACCACGATTGTTCGCGGTGACCGCTTCCGCTTTGTGAGCGACTGGACCGCCGGTTCCCACAGCCAACTTCGTCCAAGCGCTGCGTGATGGCTGCGGCGGAGCGGCGCCGATAGTAACCTGCGCACGAATGCGAACCACCAACGAAAGGATCTTCCATGGCAGGTAGCGGTGAGGTGTACGAACGCAAGGACGGCAAGTGGGCCTTCCGGGTCAAGGCGTCGAACGGTCAAGTTGTGGCCACCGACGGCAGCCAGGGCTACAGCGACAAGGCCAGTGCGACGTCGACGCTGACCAAGCTCTTGGCCGGCGAGTACGACGGACCGGTCAACCAGGTCGACGGCTGATCGACCAATAGGCGCTAGGCATGGCCCATCGGCATCGGGAATTGCCCGGTTGTCGGTGGGTCGTCTTGTTTTACGACCGAAATCGCTATTCCACAATATAGAAACCGAGATGGCCAAGCTTCCACATTCTGCGTCGGCACGCTTGACCATGCCTCACAAGAGCCGTACATTTGGACTTTCTTCTGGGAGACGTTCGCGCCGAAGTCACCGCAGAACGCATCAGAACTATTAGGGAGTGCCAATGACGCGGATGGGTTTTCTGCTCGACAGCGACAACTGCATCGGATGTCACGCATGCACCGTTGCCTGTAAGAGCGAGCATGACGTTCCGCTTGGGGTCAACCGGAC
>CAZSTV010000388.1:0-3568 GCA_964609665.1 uncultured Acidimicrobiaceae bacterium | reverse complement strand
GACCCGCACCATGCCGTGGCTGCGGTCTTCCTTGGTTATCACTTTGCTGTCATCGATGGGCTGCCAGAAGCTCGGCCAACCGCTGCGCGAGTCATACTTTGCGTCGCTTGAGAAGAGCGGCTCTTCACAGACGATGCAGTTGTAGACACCTTCGGTCTTGGCGTCGTGGTAGACGCCGGTAAAGGCTCGCTCGGTGCCGGCGTTTTGGGTTACTTCGAACTGCTCGGGGGTGAGCCGTGAACGAAGCTCTTCTTCGGTAAAGGTTTTTTCAGGCATTTGGACTCCTGCCTTCTTTCGTCGATCTGTATCTGTTGAAACACCTGGGAAGTTGGTTCAGTTCCCGACTCGTCTGGCATCTTCCACAAGATTTATGTCGTAGAGCACCTGATCGAGCAAATCTCCCGCCTCGATCGAGCTAAAACGCTGCGGATTCTCCTCTGTAATGCACGACGGCACCGGCGAAAGGATGGTCCACGGGGTCGGGTGGCAGAACTGCACGACGGAATAGCGGTCGCCCGGCTGGTCCGGATCGGCCACCACCCGATGGATGCCCTGCGGGATGAGACCGTTCGTCAGGTGCTCCAACATGATCCCGGTGTTGATGATGACCCCGTCGTCCGGCGGCACCGCATCGACCCATCCGGAATCGGTCTTGACCTGCAAGCCTCGCGAGGTTGCCCGGGGCAGCGCGGTGATCAGGTTGATGTCGCCGTGCTCGGCGGCCCAGACGTGACTGTCGCCAGGGGCGACGTCCATCGACGGGTAGTGGATCGCCCTGGTCAGCGTGGTGCCGTTGGTGATCATCTGATCGAAAAAGGTTTCGTGGCAGCCGATGCCAAGGGCGATCACCCGCAGGAAACGACGCTGCAGGTCTAGCACCCGGTTGTAGAACTCGAGCAGGACCTTGGTGATCCCCGGCACCTGCTCCTCTGGAAGGTGTGGGCCGAGGTATCGGTGGGGGTACTTCTTGGCCAGCGGGTGCCCGGCCGCAAGCTCCGCTCCCCACGAGATCATCTCTTTCCAGTCCGGCGAGTCGCTGATGGCCGCTGTCTCGACGAGGAGACCGGTGTAGCCGGTCTGACCGTTTGATCCGGGCACCGACGCCTTCTGCTTCTCCTCGGCAGGCAAGGTGAAGAACTCGGCCAACATGGCGTACGCCGTGTCGAGCAGATCCTCGCTCAGATCATGGCTGGTGTAGACGAAGCCGGTCTTGAGGCTGGTACGCACACCGTCGATGACCGCACTGCGTTGCTGCGCTGATCCCTTTTCGAAGGCCAGCAGATCCACATCAAGAATGCCGCTCATGACCCAGAGGATACTCGGCAGTTGGCGGTCGGTCTCGTCCGGACGATCCGCCGAGAAATGATGCTAGGCCAGGGCCATGATGATTGCGGTGGCCGCCAGCACAGCAGACAGCAGCGCCACGACCAACAACGCCCAGGGAAAGACCCGAGGGTCGGTCACCCGTTGCTCGGGCCGAACCGTGACGGGCTCGTCGTGGCGAGCGGAGTGTTGCCCCGGTCCCCGGGACCGCCGCTTCGGGCCATCATCGGTGAGATCTGCGAGCAATTCGTCCAGCTCGGCGTCGGGTTGCTTCGGCATGCGCACCTCACCGAAGCGGGCAGGCGGACGTGATGTGCCCGGTGGTTCCTTCGGCAAGAAGGTGGTGACGGTGCCGCCGGATTCTCTGGTGAACGACGGCAGCCCAACGTCGCGAGGCCCCGCTTCGTCGGGTCTGTCAACCGCTACCCCTCCGTCGGCCATGGAGTCGCGACCACCGAAGTCACTGCGCTCTTCAGCGTGACGGCCGCCAAAATCCCGACCGTGCTCACGGTGGTCTCCCATGTAGCGGTCGGCGAATTCATCGATGTCATCAAGACGGATCGCCGGCGGCGGCGAATACGCCCTGGAATCATCAGGGTCTCGCCCCACGGCACGATCTTTCCTATAGGCCTCCACGAACATCCAATGGTGGAACCACGGTCGACAAAGACCTATAGGTGATCGAGCCTACTCACGCGACAGATGTCGCGGTCCGTTGCGAACCCGCTAGGCGGGGTCACTCTCGGTGATAGTCACGGATTGAATTACCACGTCTTCAGACGGTCGATCGTTGGGGCCGGTCTGGACCTTCTCCAACGCATCGACAACATCGAGACCGCCGACAACCTTGCCGAACAGCGAATACTGCGGCGGCAGGCCGACACCACTTGCGCCGGAGACGATGAAGAACTGGCTGCCGTTGGTGTTGGGACCGGCGTTGGCCATGGCCAGCGAGCCGACCTCGTACCGACCGGGCTTGGGAAGCTCGTCCTCGAACCGGTACCCGGGGTTGCCGCGACCGGAGCCCTCGGGGCACCCGCCCTGGCACATGAAGCCCTGAATGATCCGGTGGAAAATGAGGCTGTCGTAGTACTTGTAGCGAGCGAGGCACACAAAGTTGTTAACCGTGGCCGGCGCGGCGGCTGAATCCAGGGCGATGGTCATCGTCCCCATACTCGTCACCATTTCCGCGGTGTAGCTCTTCGATGGGTCGATGCACATCGGGAACGGGCCGTCAAAGCTCGTCTGGCGGGCGCTGGAACCATCAACTGCTGGGCATTCTGGCACGTGTCACTCCTGAGGTCTGGTGGTGGCAACCGCCAATGCTACGGGGAGACGCCCGGTGTACAACCCTTGCGGGTTGTTAACCCGACAACCACCCACAAGTGCGGTGTTGTCTACACCGCGCCCTTCGCGGCCCGGAACCCGAGCTCCAGGTCGGCCAGGATGTCATCGAGTGACTCAAGGCCAACGGACAGCCGGACCAAGCCGGGGGCAACACCGGTGGACAACTGCTCCGCCTCGGTGAGCTGGCTGTGGGTCGTGGACGCCGGGTGGATGACCAGCGACCGGACGTCACCGATGTTCGCGACGTGGCTGTGCAGGTCGAGTGCCTCGACGAACGCCTGGCCGGCCTCGCGCCCGCCCTTGATGATGAACGCAGGCACCGAGCCGGCGCCACGGCCGTTGGTGTACTTCTGCGCCGCGGCGTGCCACGGCGATGACGGCAACCCGGCGTAGAGCACGGACTCGACTTCCTCGCGGCCCTCAAGCCATTCGGCGACGGCCTGTGCGTTCTGCACGTGGCGCTCCATCCGCAGCGAGAGAGTTTCGAGACCCTGCAGCACGAGGAAGGCGTTGAATGGGCTGATGGCCGAACCGAGGTCACGCAGCAACTGGACTCGGGCCTTGGCGATGTAGGAGCCGGCGCCAAGCATCGGCCAATAGGTGAGGCCGTGGTAGGACGGGTCGGGTTCGTTGAAGTTGGGGTACCGCTCGGCGTCGGTGAACTCGAAGGAGCCGCCATCCACGATGGCACCGGCGATCGCCGTGCCGTGACCGCTCATGAACTTGGTTGCGGAGTGCACCACGATGTCCGCGCCCCAGTCCAGCGGGCGGATCAGGTATGGGGTGGCAACGGTGTTGTCGATGATCAGCGGGACGCCGGAGTCATGAGCAACCGAGGCGATGCCTTCGATGTCCATCACGTTGTTCTTCGGGTTACCGATCGACTCGCCGTAGAACG
>CAZSTV010000387.1:2103-3638 GCA_964609665.1 uncultured Acidimicrobiaceae bacterium | reverse complement strand
TCGCCAGCGCCGTAGTCGACGAAGTCGTCGTTGTAGGCAGGCGTTGCGTGCTCGGCGAGGTCAAGGCCGGCAGCCTCAACATCAGCGGAGACCCGCAGCGAGTCGGTGCTCTGCAGGACCATGAACATGATGCCGACGGCCAGTGCGACGAACGTGCAAACCGTGACCAGACCGACGACCTGGCTGACGAGCTGTGCGCCCGAGCCACCGTAGAGAATGCCTGCGGGCCCATCGCCTCCGACGACGGCGTCGGGGGCGGCAAGGAAGCCAAGTGCGAGGGTACCCCAAGCGCCGCAGAAGAGGTGAACGGGGATGGCGCCGACCGGATCATCGATGCGCTTGCGGTCGAGGAGGAGCACGCCGTGGGTGGCGATGATGCCTGCGACCAGACCGATGATGGCGGTGCCGAACACGCTGAGGTTGGCGACGCCGCCGGTAACGGCAACCAGACCGCCGAGCACGCCGTTACCGATGAGGGTGACGTCCGGGGTCTTGAGCGTGAGCCAGGATGCGATGGTTGCGCCAATGCCGCCGGTGGCGGCGCCGATGGCGGTGAGAGCGGCGATCATGCCGATCTGAAGGTCGGCGGAGAGCAGCGAGCCGGAGTTGAAGCCGAACCAGCCGATGAGGAGGATGAAGACACCGAGGATGGCGAGCGGAAGGTTGTGGCCCGGGATCGGCAGCGAGTTGCCGTCCTCGTCGAATCGTCCAATGCGAGGGCCAAGAATGGCGGCGCCGACCAGAGCGGCGATGCCGCCGGTGGCGTGCACGACGGTGCTACCGGCGAAGTCGATGAATGGGGTTTCCATCCGGGACAGCCAGCCGCCGCCCCAGACCCAGCTCACGACGATGGGGTACACCAGGGTGGAGATGCCGACGGCGTAAATGAAGTACGCCTTGAACTTCACACGCTCGGCAACAGCACCGGACACGATGGTGGCGGCCGCAGCAGCGAAGCCCATGTTGAAGAAGAAGTGCACCGGCATGGTCAGGTTCGATGCACCAGGAGCGGCGTCGAGTGGGCCGCCCCACAGCCAGTCAAAGCCCAGGTAGTTCGAGCCGTTGAAAGCAATGTGGTAGCCGATGACGGCGAAACCGGTGGCACCGACGACGAAGTCCAGGAGGTTCTTCAACATCATGTGGGCGGCGTTCTTGGCCCGGGTCAACCCGGCCTCAACCATGGCGAAGCCGGCCTGCATGAAGATCACCAGGGCGCCGCAGATCAGCACGAACGCATTGTCCGCAAAGACCTGGGGGTTTGTGGCATCAACGGCCTCCGCGGCCGCCGCTGCCGGACTGGCCAGCACAGCGGCAGCTGTGACGGCGGCCGTGGTGCCAACACCAAGCTTTCTAATCATCGATTGATGCATGACGTACGTTGCCTCGCTAGTTTCGCGTTATTGGACGTAGGAGACTCGTCGGCTTGTCATTGGGAAACCTGAGGAAGAAGGTTCGTTCCGACCAGTCGGTGCAACGGTCCCCGAACGCGTCGACGCCCCCCCCCACAGGTGGTGGGGGGGGGGTGTGGGTGGGGG
>CAZSTV010000387.1:0-2093 GCA_964609665.1 uncultured Acidimicrobiaceae bacterium | reverse complement strand
GCCCCCCCCCGCGCCCCCCCCCCCCCCGGTGGGGGGGCGGGCGTCGTAGGTGCTTCGGGTGCGTGCCTGGTCGGCTAGCCGAGTGGCCCGGCGTCTGAACCAACCGGCTCGCCGGAGCTGCCGCCACCCACGGGTCCCTGCGGGTCGTTGTTGCCAGGTGGTGGCGGCGGCGGTGGGGTGCCGCCTCCTGGCCCGGCGGGATAGATCACCGTGGGCTTTTTCGGGCGCCGGGCGTTGAGCATCTTTAACCCACGCCACGCCAGCCAGATGAACGGCACCAGGATCAGCAGCGGAACGATGAAGCCCAACAGCCACAGCAGGGCAATCCACAGCCCTTTGAGAATGGTGACGGCAACACCGAAACCATCGCCGAAGCCAGGGTCCGTGTCCGGTTCAAAGGTTCGCAGCTCGTACTCGGCCTGCGTGCTTACCGAGGGACCTGAGGGCTCAGAGCTGATGCCGTCGGTCGGGATGGCGACCGCCCGTGTCCGCAACCGCACCGTGCGTTCCGGCTGAATCTCATAGGCGACCAGCGCAGACTGACCGGGCGCCAACTCCGAGAGCGACCCGAATACTTCGATAAGCGGTGAGTCGTCGTCAATCTCAAGGACAGAATCGGTCAGCACAATGTCGGTAAGGGTCTGGTCTCCTAGGTTGAATACCTCGAAACAGATGGTCACTTCGCTGCCCGCCTCGGCCGAGCCGAGCTGCTGGCCGGGGCAGGATTGGCCGCCATCGAAGCCGTCATACAGCGAGATCTCCACGTTCATGGCGTTCTCGACCCGGTCCTGGGACAGCGTCAAGGTAATGGTGGCCAAATCGACCCGATCCTGCAGGGTCCGCAGTTGACCCCGCATGACCTCAAGCTCGCTTTCGCGACTGAGCAGCAGCCGCTCGATCTCGGCGTAGTCCTCCAGCGTTGCGGCGCCTTCCAATGCGGCCCGCAGCCTGGCAACACCCAAATCTGCCACCTCGATGCGGCTCTCCAGGTCGACAATTCGCTCCGTGACATCGTCGGTGGAGACCGACTGATTGCGCAGTTCGCCTACGGTTCCGAGCTGTTCGAGGACCCGGTTGAAGTCATCCGGCAGGACTTTGAAGATCAGCTGCGAGCTCGGCTGAGCGCCACCGGTGGTGTTCTGTCCAAACAGGAAGCCACCGAGGCCTTGCACGATCGACGTCGCTTCGGCGCTGGCGGCGGCGACATCATCAACCTCAACCTCGACAAATGCGGTGAAGATCAGCTTTCGTCCAAGGTCTGCAGCGGTTGGCGTGACCTGGGTGCCACCGGCTCCGAGCGGATCGGCGTCGCCATCGACGGCGTCTGGCTCAGCCGGAACGAGTTGCCCGTCGGCGGAGGCCGGTGCCGCATCGGAGGTCGATTCCTCCATCGCGTCATCCTCCATGGCCTCTTCCATCGCCTCGCCAGCTTCGGTCTCTACCGATGGTTCCGCTTCGGCTCCATCGGTGGCGAAGTCGGACTCCTCCGCGGCATCGAAGTCCATTTCGCCGATGGAGCCCGCCTCAGCAGAGTCGTCGTCAGAACCACACGCCGACAGCAGCACCGCAGCCAACGCGACCAGGACCATCATGATGATCAGCCTGGGTTGCGGCGGTCGCTGCGCCCTCCGTCCTGATATCCGCGCCGGTCGAGTGTGATCCTCGACGCTGTGTTCCCTCCGTATAAGGCCCATCTGATTGCATCCCTTCGCTTCGCTGATGTGCGAAAGCTCTTCGCCTAGCCGGCACATGAATTGTCGGCACTTCCCGCCGCCGACAAACAATTGCATGCCGGTTGGTTCGTGGCCAACATCGAACTAGACGTCAGTCCAGCACCCCCGGTTCCTCGGGGTAGGCGCACGTAACGGGATCGCAATGCCATCGCCACGGCGTATCCGACCGGTGAAGATTTGAGAAAACCCGCCCAATCGGCCTGTTGCGAGAAAAAACTTTTCGCCCGTCGAGCGCCGGGAACGGGACCAATCAGGCGGAAATTGGACCTGAATAACCAACGTGGCGCTGCCAAGACTGCCAACTGGCCACTTCCGCCAGAATCGGGCAGTTAGCGGCTCTAACACGGACATTCGCCACAG
>CAZSTV010000386.1:0-3688 GCA_964609665.1 uncultured Acidimicrobiaceae bacterium | reverse complement strand
GTTCGTACAAGGTGTACAAGAACACCCTGGTTCGTCGAGCCGCCAGCGATGCCGGAATTGATCTCGAAGCTCACCTGACAGGACCTACAGCGCTGGCCTTCACCGAGGACACGCCTGATGGCGACCCCGGTGATGTCGTCACCGTTGCCAAGGTGCTGCGTGACTTCGCGAAGACCAACCCGGACATGGTGATCAAGGGCGGAATCTTCGACGGTGAACCGATCGACGCTGCAGGCGTCGGGAAGTTGGCCGACGTTGAACCGCGCGAGGTGCTGCTGTCAAAGCTCGCCGGACTTATGGCTGCCCCAATGCAGCAGTTCGCCGGCCTGCTCCAAGCAGTCCCCCGAGACTTCGCCTATGGGCTCCAAGCACTCATCGAAAAGGGCGGCTCGGACGATGCTCCAGCCGCAAGCGAAACAGCAACCTCAAGCGACGAGGCGCCCAGCGCCGACGGAGCCCCGGAGGTTGCGTCAGAAGACACCAACGAAACCACAGAAGAGACACCCGAAGCCGGTGGCGCTGAAGACGCTCCCGCAGAAGACGGCGCCGAGAGCGCGGAAGAGGAATCCTGATCATGTCAAAAGAAGAAATACTTGACGCAATTGCCAGCATGAGCGTGCTGGAACTGTCCGAACTCCTCACCGAGTTCGAAGAGAAGTTCGGTGTGACCGCAGCGGCTCCGGTCGCCGTGGCCGCAGCCGGTGGTGGCGGCGGTGGCGAAGCCGCAGCCGAGGAAGAGAAGAGCGAATTCGACGTCGTGCTCACCAGCGCCGGCGACAAGAAGATCCAGGTCATCAAGGCCGTTCGCGAACTCACCAGCCTGGGCCTCAAAGAGGCCAAGGAAATGGTCGAGGGTGCACCCACCCCCGTCCTCGAGGGCGCAAGCAAGGACGATGCCGAAGCAGCAAAGGCCAAGATTGAAGAGGCCGGCGGCGGCGTCGAACTGAAGTAGTCGAACTCTGAGGGAACCCCTCAGGCTTCAAACGAATCAGGAGAGCTCCCACCGGTACCGCCGGTGGGAGTTCTTTGTTTTTGCGCTAACGGTTCGGTTTTGGCTGGCCGTCGTCGAGCGATGCCGTGTCTCTTGTCTTGTCCTTGGCCCGGTACATCGCGATGTCTGCTCGTTTGAGTAGCGAGTCGAAGTCGTCGGTCGCTGCGGCTTCGGCAACGCCGATGCTGGCTCCGATCTCGAGTCCGTCTTCGAGCCCGTCAGCCAGGCCCGGCAGCGCGTCGCGAATGCGATCGGCCAACACGGTTGCGGTCTCGGCCGGGGTGTCCGGCCCGAGGATCACAAGGAACTCGTCTCCGCCAAGTCGTCCAAGCCGGTCGGTAGGTCGTAGCAGACCACCGATGCATGCCGCGACCGAACGCAACACCTGGTCTCCGGTCAC
Organism: uncultured Acidimicrobiaceae bacterium; assembly: GCA_964609665.1. Classification (GTDB taxonomy): domain Bacteria; phylum Actinomycetota; class Acidimicrobiia; order Acidimicrobiales; family SZUA-35; genus JAHELU01. The sequence continues at coordinate 2,297 of CAZSTV010000386.1, read as the reverse complement.
GTGGCCGTAGACGTCGTTGATGGTCTTGAACCGGTCGAGGTCGAGGAAGAGCACGGTCAGTTCGCCCTCTCCGCCTTGGTGGACAGCGAGTCGTTCCGCCACAAGTTGCTCAATCCCGAAACGGTTCAGCGTTGCGGTCAGCGCGTCATGTCGAGCTTGTTCGGCCAACTCCATCTGGTAGCTCTGGAGCGCGGTGACGTCGTCGAGGGTGAGCAGCATGCCTGCTATCACCCCGTCTTCGGTCAGCGGCCGAAGGTGAAGCTCACCGAAGCGGCACGTGCCGGTGCCGTCAAAGGTCACCGCCACATCGTCATCGGTGCCAGACGCCATGGCGTCGGCAATTGCCCGCTCGACCACGTCGGGTTCCTCCAGCCGTGCCAGCAGCGGACCAACGCCCACTTCACGTGAACAGCCGGTGAGGAGCGCCCACCGTTCGTTTTGCACTTCGACTTCGCCAGCGGCGTCGAGTTGCAGCACTCCGGTTGGCAGCGCCTGGTTGAGTCGGTCGAGTAGACGCTCCCGTCGCTGCAGCGCAGCCTGTGCTGCCATCTCCCGGGAGACGTCGACCAACTCGCTTCGAACGCATGCGTGTTCGGGATCATCGAGCAGGTTGGTCTCGGTCAGCTCACACCAGAGCCAGTCGCCGCTCGTCGTCTTGATTCGCTGCCGCAGCCGTACCTGGCCTGCGGGGCTTTCGAGAAGCTCGATCCAGCAGATGATGCCGTTCTCATGGTCATCGGGGTGGATGAAGTCCAGGGACGATTTGCCGACGACCTCTTCGGCCGTCCAGCCGAACATGCGGCTAAAGGCCGGGCTGACCGACTGGATGACGCCGGTGACGTTCAAGTCGTACTGGGACTGTCTCGGCGCTAGCTCGGTGGCAGTGGACTGACGGCTCCGGCCGGGCGTCTGCGGTGTCGCCACCGCCAGAAAGCAGCCGTGGGTCTGTTCCAGGTTGAAGATCTCCAGCCAGACGGGCTCGGTGTACTCAACGAGATGTACCTGGGCGCTACCCCGGCCCTGTCTGCGGGCGTGTTCAAAGGCGATGACCGCCTGGCCCTGGCTGTCGACGGCGATTTGGTCAAGCGGCGACGTGCCCTGCAGTCGGCCCGCCGCGGTGGCGGCGAGGGCCTCCGGGAAGGGCACAGCGGCGCCTCCCTGAGGGTCGAACGCCAAGGCCAACGCATCTGGCCTGGTCAGAAGGGTGAGGAGATCTGAAAGCTCGGCCACCGTATGTCATCGACGGTTTCGACCGAAGCCTTGAGGGCCAGGACCCGCTGATCCACTGGGGTCTTGGCCGACGCCCGTCCACAAAAAAGGGCCGATCCCGAGGGCGAAAAAACTCCGTGGAATACCACAACCCTGTCGATTCGGTGGGCTAGGGTAACTCCCCGTCAGCGGCTCGGGTTCGATCTTGGCCGCCGGTTGGACAAGATTTGGGTGTGGGCGGGACCGTTTAGGTCCATCCAACAAGAACCTTGACCTTCGACCACAAAACTTCTAATATTCTGCGCGAATTCGGTTGGCGCAGGTCCGCGCACGGCTATCCTAGGGAGGCCGTGCTTGCTCGCTTGTCTTCCACCACCGAGAACATTCGGTCTCGAATTCAACGCGTTTTGGCACGCTCTCTAGCTACATGTAGCCCTGCTCGTGCTCGAACTGTGGTCCAACTGGCTCGTTGGATCCAAAATAATGGTGGTGCCCCTTGCCTGCACGTACTGTCGCCCGTGATCGCTATTCCTTCGGGAACCTATCGGAGGCACTCCAGCTTCCCGATCTGATTGCAGTCCAGCGTGATTCTTTTCGCTGGTTCCTTGAAGAAGGTCTCGCAGACGCTTTCCAAGACATCAGTCCTATCAAGGACTTCACGGAGACCCTGCAACTTGAGTTGGAGTTCGATCCTCACGACGAGGACCTGAAGCCCTACCCCAAGTTCTCCGTCGAGGAGTGCAAAGAGAAGGACATGACCTACTCGGCCCCGATTTTCGTCAGGGCCCGCTTCATCAACGCCACCACCGGTGAGATCAAAGAGCAGACGGTATTCATGGGCGACTTCCCCATGATGACCGACAACGGCACGTTCGTGATCAACGGCACCGAGCGCGTTGTCGTCTCGCAGCTGGTTCGCTCCCCGGGCGTCATCTTCCAGCCTGGCGAGCGGTTCCGTCTTCGTAACCTGGCAAAGCACCAGATGGTCACCGGCACCATCCACCCCTACCGCGGTGAGTGGATTGAGTTCGACGTTGAGCAGAAGCCAGGTAAGGACCCAACGGCCGGCGTTCGCGTCGCTCGCAAGC
>CAZSTV010000385.1:0-3765 GCA_964609665.1 uncultured Acidimicrobiaceae bacterium | reverse complement strand
CCTTGAACTGGCCCAGGGGCCTAAGACCACCAAACCAACAGGCTCGAAACGGCGACGCGATCGCCGGAAGACAGCCACAACCAAAAGAAGGGAGGCACCAACATGAAACTCGAAATCAACGTCTCGTTCACTACCCGACGACGGAGCGATCGCAGAGCGGCCCGGCAGAGCACAGCCAGGCCCCGGATCAAGACCGGACCCGGACCCGAGACAGCAATCCGCTCGATAGCCATCTACCAAGGCATCCAGCAACTAATCAACTACATCAGCACCTTGCTGTAACCAAACCCGGAACCCGGTGTCACAATCTGCCCACCGGGTTCCGGGCTGCCAGCCATGTTTCCGCCTCATCGGGCGGTATCACCTCACCCGGTGAGATCGATCTCAATTTCGGCGAGTTCGATGGCTCCATCGGAGCTGAGTTGACCGACCACGACATAGGCATACACGAGGTGGCCGGTCGCGATCAGTTCTCTGTAATCGCTGCGGCCAGCAAACCGTTCGGGAAGGTCGTCGAACCGGGTCGCGAAGACCTCGACAATGTGCAATAGATCAAAGGCCTGAAAGTCCGCTATCGATGGTTCCCCGTTCGGGCCCCGCTCTGACCGCAGTTGACGGTCAAGGTCATCAAAAAACGAGGTGAGGATGCGTACTTCCCTGCGCGGTTCCATCAGCGGACTCCGGCTTCAAACCGAAGCGAAGCCAGTGCCGAAATCAGCTGGCTTCGGTGGTTTCAGTGGATTCGATCCGCTGAAGCGTCCGCTGCCGGCTTCGTTCAACGAGAGCCGCGATCTGAGGATCGCTGATGCTGTCAGGTTCCCAGACAATGGAGGCCTCGAAGTGCGCTTGACGTTCGGCCGGTGTCATCTTCTCCAGTTGAGCCGCAGTAGTGATCTCCATCACCTGGGATCTTAGACGCGGCCACCGACAACGTCATCCTTGTCACCGCCGTCTGGTTACTTTGACTGTTGTTGTGATCCGGACCGGAACTCGTCTGGTCCGCCCGTTGGGCTGGCGGACACTGACACGCTGGGTTCGGGTTCGGGTGATTCGCCGGCTGGTGGTCATCGGCGCCGTCCTTTCGGTGCACGCTGGGACAGCGCTGATGCGGCGGCGGTTTTGGCAGGGCGGCTGGATCTTGGGTTGCGGAGCACACGCGACGCTGCTCGAGCTGCTCGGGCGCTGGTTCGCCGTGATCGTGTCATCTGAAGTTTCTCCTGTGTTGTGAAGCTGTCAGTACTTCTATGCGATGACACTGACTTGTTCCCTGAGATTGTCCGCAGCTTTTTCGAAGTCCCATCGTGCTTGGGCCGTTCGACGGAACTTCTTGAGGCGGTACTCGACCTTCTTTGCTGTGAGATCGAGCACTTCAGCGATCTCGCTGTCGGTGAGGTCGATGTCGTCGAGGCGAACAATGTTGACGTCGACCGGATCGCCGATGAGGTCTAGGTGTCGTTCGAACTCAACGTCGAAGATCACTGCCTCGGGCTGTTCCCATGCCGTTGTTGCTCCGACCCTGGCGTCAAGGTCCAAGCCGATGTAGGTCAACCTGGCGGTATCTCGTCGCCAGCGTCGGAATTGGCCGACGAAGTAGAAGCTGCAGAGTGTGACGAACCAGGTCCCCAGTCGAGCGGTGTCGTCCCGGTAGCCGTCCCACTTCTCAAGGATGCTGTCACGGAGACCGGGGACAGCCTTTTCGATCGTGCTAGCAGCAAGATCTTGTGCCGTATCAGGGTCGATCCCGCCAGGGGGTACAACCAGGTCCTGATAATGCGGACCGCCAGCTCGCGAGCGGATGTGGAAGACCTCGCCCTTCATGATCAGAGCAGGCAAGGTCCGGTTCGCGTAGTCCCACACGTCAGGAAGGATCTCAGTTTCGAAGACGCCGAAATCGTCGATTGCTGAAACGCCAAGCCGGAAACGGTCCACTCGCTCCCGGTCCAGATCGAGGCGCTCAGCCGGGCTGAGCTCGTGGTAGCGGCGCCGATCACGCAGCACGGTTCTCTGTTGTACGCGATCCGCTCCACCAGCCGGCGCTCGGTTGTGGGGTTCGATTAAAGGTCCCATATCGGTGGGCGTCGACTGCCCACACCGGAAACCTTTTCCGGTCTGACCATCCGTCTTATGCCACGAGAATCCGGTTTCCCCTGAAACTTTCCAAAAAACCTGACAGCCGACCCGGCCCACAAGGGTACGGGGCGTGAGGAGCATTCGAACGGAAAGTCACGTTAAGGAGCGTCGGGCTGGTCAGGTTCGGGACTCCTTTGGGCATGGTGGGTTCCCAATCCAGTGGGCTGTGTTGGGTTAGCGGTTGCGGTCCCGGCTCAACTGGGTCGTGCCCAAGATCCTCGATCATCTGAGGGTTCCGCTATGGAGGCCCGACCGAGAGGTTGGCTGGCTCAACGCAGCTAGTTTGTGTCGCTCACGTTGATGCGGTCGCCTGTCATGGAGGTCACCTTCGGCCTGGCGGTTTCTTGAGTTTGGTCAAGCATGCAGCGGATACACGCATGCGAAGCTCCGCCGTGATCATCCAGGATTGCGTACGAGAGGCTGTAGCAGCCGGGTGTGGCGCATCGGGTAGGGGCTCGGACCTCACCAGTGCTTGTGATGGGCCAATGGGCAACGCAGTGGGCTATCGCGGCGAGCTCTGCGTGCTCAGCTGGAAGGTGTTGCTCTATGGCCCCGGAGTAGATCGCAACTGCGTTTCGGGCGATGGACGCTATGTCCTCAGGGCTCATGTCGACGAGCTTAGTCAACTTGCGACGTAGAGCCCGCCCGGGTCCAGTCGTTGTCGAGGTGGGTTCTCATTCGTTGAGCCAGCCCTTCTCGGCACAGAGAGCGATTGCATCGGTACGGTTGTCGACGGTGAGTCGGTCCCACAGGTCAGAGAGCGCTCGATAGAGGGTCCGTTCGGCGTATCCGTGGTCTTGCGCTATGTCGATGACTCGATCACCAGCGCGGAGTCGTTTGAGCCAAATGATCTCGTCTTCGGTCAGAGGACATTGATCGTCCTGCCCGCAAAGTAGTTCAACTTGACGGCCTGCTTCGGAAAGGGCTTTAGCTCCATCGATATGTGTGATGCGAGCGAGGCGAGCGAACGGCATCACCGGTGGGGTTACGGGTCGAATTGGATCTGGCTCGTTGGGCAGATAGGCGTTCTCGGGGGCTGCGTCTGTGATGGCTTCGGCAGTGGACTTGAGGTAGGAGTCGACACAGAACCACGCTTGCGCAGCATCCCCGGGTACTGCCATCTCACGCATGTCGTCGGATCGTTCCAGGAAACTTGCTGCCAGGTTCATCAGGTATTCCCAGGGGAAGACGCTGGTGTAGATCGGTAGGGCCTGACGTTGGAACTCAGGGGTCCAGAGTTCTCGGTGTTCACCAGCCTCAACCCCAAAGCTGTGGCCTTGGGCGATCGCCTCGCCGAATCGTCTGACTCTGCCGGCAGCTACGCCGACGCGCTCTAGAACTTCAGGGTCGTCGGCGAGTGACACGGCGGCTCGCCCCTTTCGTGCTGCGTCAGGCTTGAGAGCTTCGACTGTAGGCGACCGAAGGTTGGTTTGGCAGTCGACTGCCATGAACCTGCCCTATGCCTGCCAGGCCAACGGTAGAGAATTTACATATCGAGAAAGCCACCAACGAAGGGACGAAAGTGAGAAATCGAGACAAGATAACCCGTTTAGGTATTGCGACCATGTTGTTCGCATCGGCGTCAGCCTTCGGACTCCAAGCAGCTTCAGCACAGTCGGGAAACCCGTGTGGTGC
>CAZSTV010000384.1:2342-3808 GCA_964609665.1 uncultured Acidimicrobiaceae bacterium | reverse complement strand
CCGTCATGGCAGTGGAGCGGCGGTCCGAATCCTCGGGGAGCGACAAACTCTATGGCGCTTATCGAGCCTGTCTCCCCTGGACGCACCTTGACGGTTGCCAGATGGTTCAGGAAGTGAAGGTGGTCGCCTTCGTCGGGACCGAGGGCGTAGGGGGCCGTTGGAATCGTGTCATTCGTAGTCATAGGTCCCATGCTCCCGATGGGCCTTAAGGAACTCTTAGGGGTCGGTCGTTTGACTGATCAGCGTGGACGCCGCTACTACAGTGGGCCATCGAACCAGGACCTGGAGGCGAAAGCGTCAATGTCGACCAACCGTAGACAAGTTCCTCCCGTTCGCTTCGCCGATAGCAAGGGAGCCCGGATCGCCTATCAACAGTGGGGCGAAGGTGACGTGCATCTCGTCGGCGTCCCCCCGGCGGCCCAGAACATCGAGATGGCTTGGGAGTGGCCTGATATCGAGGCCATGTTTGAGCGGTTTGCTCAGTTCTCGATTTACACCCATTTCGACAAACGTGGCACCGGCAGCTCGGACCGGCAAAGCCGAGTTCCTGGACTCGATGAACGGGTCGAAGACCTCCTCGCAGTGATGGATCACGCAGGCATCGAACAAGCCCATCTCCTCGGGATTTCCGAGGGAGGTCCGATGGCCATCCTGTTGGCCGACTCATTCCCAGATCGGGTCCTCAGCCTGATCCTGCATGGCACCGGACCCTCTCTCGTACCCAGTGACGCCACTGAGGAACAACTTGAACAGGGCCGTCAGGCGCGAGAGCTCATGGCCACGACCTGGGGCACGCCGGAGTCGATCATGGTCGACGTGTTCGGCCCGTCAATGGCGGACAACGATGCGTTCCGCCAGTGGCACGAGGTCTACGAGCGACGAGCCAGCACACCGCAGTCGCTAATGGAGATATTCGATACCTACGAGGTCGATGTTGTCAGCGAGATCCTGCCCCGCCTAGACCTTCCGGTGCTCGTGCAGCACCGCACGGGGGACCAAGTCATCCCCGTCGAGGGCGGTCGGCGCCTTGCAGCCGCCATTCCCGGGGCGGAGCTGATCGAGTACGACGGCAACGATCACTTTCAGTATTTGGGAGACGTCGATAGCTGGATGAGAGACGTCGAGCGTTGGATCACCGGTAGCGTCGTCGAGCGACCGCGAATCCGAACTGGCCGACCTCGCATCACCGTTCTTGGTCGCTTCGCCGTTGAAGTCGGCGGTGTCGAGGTGCCGGCATCGGCCTGGGGCTCACGGTTGGCCCGCCAGCTATGCAAGCGACTCGTTGTGGCGAGGGGCTGGCCGGTAACTCGAGACGAGCTGGTCGACCAGCTATGGCCCGATGAGACCGACACCAAGCGGCTGAGCGCTCGGCTATCGGTTCACCTGTCCGGGGTACGCAAGGTCTTGGGCGGTGGCGTGATCGCCGACCGGGAAACTGTGCGTCTGGACCTCGACCACGTCTACAC
>CAZSTV010000384.1:0-2332 GCA_964609665.1 uncultured Acidimicrobiaceae bacterium | reverse complement strand
CGTCTACACCGATCTTGAGGGGTTCTACGCCGCAACCGACGACGAAGGCATCGTGGCAACCTACACCGGCGACCTTCTCCCCGAGGACCGTTACGAGGACTGGAACATCGCAGCCCGGAGCGAAGCCCAAACACGTTTCGTCGCCAGCGGCCACCGCCTCGCCGAGGCGGCTATGGCATCCGACGACCACACCACCGTCATCGACCTGGGCACAAAACTCATCGCGGCTGACCAATACGACGAGCGGGCGTATCGGCTCGTGGTGCTCGCTCACCAAGCGACCGGGACAGAGAGCGCAGCACGCCAAGTACACCAGAGGTGGGTCGAAGCCATGACCGAGATCGACGCGACGGTCCCGCCGCTGGACCAGGTCACGTAGAACAATGCCGGGCGGCAACCGCTTGTGCCTCCCAACTGGCCTCCGATCATCGTCAAAGGCCGACAGTGTGGGGCACAAACCGCTCCATGACCGGAACGACATTGTCGAGCGGACAAGCCACTCGGAAACGCCGGTTTAGTTGTGCCAAGCCGGTGGCCAGAATGGCAACACTTGATTGGTCTACAATCGAAGCCATGAACCTACGTCAGACGATTAAGCGACTGGCCAAACTGCTTCATGATCCGGCCAAATACCCTGAGCCACATCAGTCCGATGCGGTCCGCAAGGAAACTAGCCGGGCAACAAGCGGGCTTGCGAACAAGCAAGGCAGCATTGGCTGATCGTTACGAGTTCGGCGCCGTCTAGCCTCAAGTCACTTGTGGTACACGCTGGTACGGCACATTTCTCGTGCGGTCAAACGTTCCGGTTGCCGAATTTTCTGGCCTGGGCTTCATGCCCGACCACCAAGCTCAGCAGCAGTTGGTCCGTTCATGTTCGGCGTGGACCGCAGGAGGCAACTCCGTCTTCGTTCGACGGCGTTTCGGTATGTATAGCTTTGTTGCAAGTCTCCGTGGTTTCTGGCGCAACGTCCTGCGCATTCCGAAAATGTTAGCCGATTCGGAGCACCCTATATCGGCACGAGCGCAGTGATCGATAACACCGGTCGTATCGGCGCATATGAAACGCTAGAACGGGTCCGCAATTTTCAGGCGAACCAACCAAGCGATATCGGCCCGGACTCTTGTGCAAGTCCAGTCCTGAGGCGCCAACTGTATGGTCGGTGCCATGGCAGCTTCATTGGAACACAAACGGGCTCGTTGGCCTCTGTCCGGCGAGCTGAGAATCCAGTTCGTAGACGGCGCCGATCCCGATGATCCGTCACTTCCGCCCAACTGGGGCGGAGGCATTGGCGAGTGCCAGCCCCAGTCCTGGATCAACGACCCGCGGCTGCCCAGCCTGCTCCGCTGGCTCGCGGACTGGATCGAAGACGATCTAGCCCAACAGGGCGAGGCCATCTGAGCAACAATCCCGCAGTGCCCGAGAACGGCACCAGCCGAGCGCTGAACAATGTTCAGTCGTCGGGTCCGACGACCCGCCGTGGTTATCGATCATTGTGGCCGCTCACAACGCCGACTTGTTGTGGCTATATCCTCCCTACATGGCGTTCAGCAACCTGTTCGCAGGTCATCAACAAGTCGCAGAAGAGTGCGGTTGTCCCACCTCCTTCTTCGACGAACCCAGACGACGCTGGCAATCATCAATCCACTCCGAAGCTCAAGACGAAGAGTCAGAGGCATGGGCGCAACTACAAGCCCTGATCGATCACTCAGCTGAGCATGGCTTGCCCGAGTTCGCACCAGGCCGTGAACTTGGGTCTAACCTTTGGCGACGAATCGTGACTCTGCCTCCAACAATCGCCCGTCTGGACCGGGTCCGAGTTCTGAATCTCTACGGCAGCAACCTACGGTCAATCCCGCCAGAGATCGGCGCAATGACCTCTCTGCAGATTTTCTCGCCCTACACCTCGTACCGGCTCCACTGGTTCCCCTACGAGATCGTTCACTGCACGTCGCTGACAGAGTCAACGGTCAGCACGCGAGCGCTCTACGGGAACTACAAGTTCCGGCCGACCTTCCCCCGGCTGCCCAGCGACCTACCTCCAAAAGCTGTCCCGGACCGTTGCAGTCTCTGCCGTACCCCAACTCCCGAACTCCAGCAGTGGTGGATCTCCCTGCGTGTTGGGACTGACGTCCTCCCGCTACTCGCACACCTATGTTCAGATCAATGCCTAGCCGAGATCGGCACCCCGCCAGATGACTACATCAACGGGCCCCACAAAGGCGGAGACGAACTCATCCAGCCGGAGTAGGCCACCGCCCGCCAACGGCACGAACGCAGTGATCCGAGGCGACGGCTAAACGGCACCACCCGAGCGGCGTTAAATGTTCACCT
>CAZSTV010000383.1:0-3816 GCA_964609665.1 uncultured Acidimicrobiaceae bacterium | reverse complement strand
CCTTGACGACGCTTTTGGGGACAGCGTTTGCGCCCTGGGCTGGACCGAGGGCGTCCAACAGCCCGTCGGCGGCCATGGCGTTATCTGCCGCGAGTCGGTCGATGACCGCCTGCTGGTTCCGTACCGTGTCGCCGAGCAACGCCTGCAACGTCTCGACACCGTGGCCGTTGAGCGCCGAAACGGCGACGACGGGAGACTGGTCCAATCCCTCGTTGTCGAGCAAGCGTTTGAGGTCGCTGTGGCAGGTTGCGGCGTCAGCCGGGGACAGTTGGTCGGTCTTGTTTAGCACCATGGCCATGACCGCACCATGGCCCGCCAATTGCTTCAGATAGTCATGCATTGCCTTGTCCGCGTACTTCTCCGGGTCGGTGACCCAGAGCAGCATGTCGGCGTGTTCAGCGATGCGTTCCATCTCCTCCCGGTGGGCCTCCGCCACCGAATCGTGATCTGGTACGTCGAGCAGGACAAGCCCGTCGAGGTCCCGGTTCATGGCGGTCAGTACGTGGTGGCGGTTTTTGACCTCCAGCCAGTCCAGGAGGGCCTGCGCATCATCGGAACCCCAGAAACATCCGAGGGTGCTGGAGGTGGTCGGCCGTCTGACACCGGTGGTCGCAACGTCGTCACCGACGATCACGTTGGTGATAGAGGACTTGCCGCTGCCGGTCGCTCCAAGCACCGCCACCAATGTTCTGGTCGTGCCATGGCGCAGCCGCTCGGCAGCCTTGTCGACCACGTGGCGGCCGAATGCCACCTGTTCATCGTCGAGGCGGTCCTGGGCGAGTTCGACGGCCTGGCCCAGCGCTTCGAGCTGCTGGGGGAGACCGACCGAGGAACGAGAGGGAAAGCCGATCATCGAGCGGCTTCGTAGGAGTCTGTGGCCCTGCGCAGCTCGGCGACAATTTCGTCCGGGTCGGCGACGGACCAGAGTTGGGTGCGGAATCGGTTGGCGTCAGCCTCGAGCAGGGTCGACACTCGGTCGATAAGCAGCCGCTTTGCGTCGGCCGCCAACTCCCGGACCGCCTGCTCACCAAAGAGTGCGGACAGCAGCGTCTGGGACACGCCGGCGGTTCCGGCGCCGATGGCGATTTCGGCCCCGGTGATGCCAGCGGTCTGGGAGAACAGCACCAGCATTAGTGCAACGCCGATGCTGTTCACGCCGAAGGCCAGCACTCTGGCGGTGGTCCGTTTGCCTGCGCCACGCTCGGTCACCAGGTTGAGAATGTCGTCCTGCCAGGCCCGGACCTCGGCGGCAACGGTGGCCCGGAACTCATCGGACGACCGTTCAAGCGAACGGTCATCGGCCAAAATTTGTGTGCCTCCTGGCAGGCCCTTCCAGGTTTGGACAACGGTCGATGCCGCCGTGTCCGCATGGTCGATCAGCAGCTGTTCCAGGGTGGAGGTGATCTCGCCCTGTACATCGGCGGTGGCTTGGGGCCTGCCGGTGACGAACGCACTGAGCCGGTCGCGGATGAGCGAGATGCGGCTCTGCACGGCGGCCATCAGCTCCGCTGTGCCGATGAGTTCTTGCCACCGGTCCAGGACCTCGCCTCGAAGGAGATTGCCGGAGCTGATGTCGTCGCTCAGGGTCTGTCTGGCCGCGGTGTAGACCCCCTCCATCGAGGTCCGAAGGTCGTCGACGGCACCGCGCTGTTCCTCGGCCGCGGTGACGACTTTCTGGACACGAGGGCCGATGCTGTTCATGGCGCCGTCGAGGGTCGAACGGACGATGTCATTGCGCCGGTCGGCGTCGGTTGCAAGCCCGATCAACAGCTCGCGAATGTCAGTGACCGCGGCCGCCGGGAGCATCCCCTCGTACAGCTCGGACTGTTCAACGGGAAAGATCGCTACGTCGGTCAGTTCCGCCTCGGTGAGCATCGACTGCAGGTGGGGCACAATCTCGTCGGCGGCCCCGGGCGGGATCCGGTTGATGATGATGGCCAGAGAGGTGCCCCTGGCCTGTGCTTTCCGGAGGAAATCCCATGGCACAGCATCGGCGTAGCGGACGGCGGTGGTGGCAAAGAGCCACATGTCAGCGGCTGCCAGCAGCTGAGTGGCGAGGTCACGGTTGGCCTCTTCGACCGAGTCAATATCGGGAGCGTCGATGATGGCGAGGCCTGCGTCCAATGACGGCACGCTCACCAGCCGGAGCACGGTGCCGGTGACCGGTGCGGCATTGGCGCCTTCGGCTCCGGTGGTCACACGGGGCAGTTCCGGAAGGATGTCACCGCCGGCAAACCAGTCCTGATCCTCGGGGCTGCAGAGCAGCACCGGGGCCCGGGTGGTGGGGCGAAGCACCCCTGCGGGGGAGACCTCTTCGCCAACGATCGTGTTGGTAATCGTCGACTTTCCAGAACCGGTTGACCCGCCGAGTACCACCAGCAACGGCGCGTCGAGACGCTTCAACCGAGGGATCAGATAGTCACCGATCTGATCTGCCAATTCATCTCTGGTCGCCCGGGCCGAATGTACGTCGCCGATATTCAGCTGTAGCCCGTTGGCGCGTAACGCTCCAACGAGTTCTTCCAGCGGCCCGACCATCTGGGACTCTGTTGCCATTAGGCCTACAGCGTAGTGCCCGGACCGGTGTGGGCGGGCCAAGAGCCTCGCGAGGAGGTATTGGCAGCGTGTCTGGACCCAAAAGTTTTTGATGCGTTGAGACTTACCCAAGGGGGTTGGGATTCCGGTTAAGACCAGTGAAACTAGGGGCACTGATCGACTGAGGGATATTTCAGCAAGACTAGGTCGGTCCTGATCGCAGGTCGGCGGGGGTCCAGTCGCCCGGACACCCGTCGGCCTGCTCCAAAGATTGTCAGCGTGTCCCGCCTGAAAACGGCGGGATTCCGGTTTTTGGCCTGAAATGTACGTGGCCACGGCGGTCTACGATGAGGTCGATGTTCGCTCCGACCGATGAGGCACGCCATGATCCGACAGGGGCGTCCTGGTGGGAGGGGCACCGGCTGCTCGCCGTCGCTGACGATGCGCTGTCAGCTATCGCCATGCAAGTTTTTGTTAAGACGTTGGCCTCCCACAATTCGGCATCGTTCCATTGTGGACTATTCCGCAATGGCCATCCGCCGATCGTGATCGCCGAGGCTGACATTCGGGCTCCAGAGTCTCGTTGGGAGTTTCGTACTTCCGGTCTTTGGGCGGACACCATTTGCGAAACACCGTTCGAGCACTGGACCTACGGTTTGGAAGCGTTCGGTCTGGAGATCGCCGACCCGGCGGAGCTCCTCGGACGCGGCTACGGCGACAGAGTGCCGCTTGGGTGGGAGTTGGACTTCGAAGCGGAGCCGCCGGGCGGGCCGTCAACGGCAATCGCTCACCAGGGGACGGGGGCAACTCAGGCAGAGACGCTCACCGGCTACAGCCAGTGTGGCGTCGCTCACGGACTTGTGCTCTCGATTGCAGGCGAGGAGGAGTTCGCTGGCACCGCGATCCGACAGCATTGGTGGGGGAGTGCAGCGAGGGAGGACATCAGCCCGGGACTTACTGCATTGGATGAGCACATCAACGGGGCTCTGAACAGCTCGTTGGCAAGCTCGTCAGGTACACCTGTCGAGAGTAACGCTGTCGAGAGCGAGGTTGCCTTGCCAATCGTGGCCGATGACGACATGGCGGCACTGCAGTGGTGGCTCACATGGTTCGGAGCCGGTCTGCGCTCTCGTACGGTGGTCTAAGCGGCGGTCCGGTCTAGGGACTGGTTGGCGCCAAGAAGGAGATCTCGGTCAACGCCAGGTCCGCTGTAAGCGCAGGATCGGAAAACCCGGACCCGATGAACACGTCGGTCACCTCGATCTCCACCTTGGACGTGAA
>CAZSTV010000382.1:0-3836 GCA_964609665.1 uncultured Acidimicrobiaceae bacterium | reverse complement strand
TCGCAGCAGGTACTTGGCCTGCAGCGCGGTAATGGACGGCTCGATGCCGTGCCCAGTCACGTCGCCGATGACAGCGGCAACCCGATGGTCGTCCACCTTGAACACGTCGTAGAAGTCTCCCGCCATGGCGCCGCTGCTGGCCTGGTACGCCTGGCCGATGTCGAACCCCGGAAGGTCTGGCAGGTCCGATGGCGCAAGCCTGGCCGCCCACTGCAGTGGAGCGAGCTCTTCCTGGGTGAGCACCTCTCGGGCTCGTTTCTCCACCTCGGAGCGGCTGGCGGAGATCCTCGCGATTTCGGTCTGGGTTCCCTGCCGGGCCAACGCGACAATCGACGGGACGGCAAGCAGCGACACGCCAACGGCCGGCCAGAAACCAATTTGAGCGACGGCAACAATGGTCAATGCCAACGCAGCGATGATGGTGAACACCGACGTCTGGAAGTCACGGCGGTAGTCGTTGTTGGCGAGGCGCCACAGGTCAGGGTCGATCTGCTCACCGGCCAAACGGTGGGCCACACGCTGGCGATCAATGGTGGCGCGAATCCACACGACCGCAGCCGCGGCACACACCACGGCAGCTAGGGCGGGTAGGAGCCGATCCATCTCGTTAAGGCTACCTCTACAACTGTGGCCAACGCTGGAGTACCCACCAAGTCATGAACGCTGGGGCCGCTTTGTTGGTTGGCTGTCGGTCGGCTACCGGCCGGTAGCCTTGGGTAAATCCCCCAAAACAGGACGGTGGGCCCGGCAAATGGCCGGACTTATTCGCTTCTCTTACGAACTCGCATCTTTATCGGGGTCGGCCCGAATTCGAAGCTCTCCCGCAACGACCGCTCAAGATAGCGAAGGTAGTGGTCCGGAATTGCACGATTTGCGAAGAGGGTGAAGGTCGGAGGGTCGACCGCTCCCTGGGTGGCGTAGAGCACCCTGGCGCCGCCCGGCGCGGGCTGTGCCTGTTGGGCCCGGCGGATCACGTCGTTGACCTTCCTGGTCGGAGCGCGGGTGGTGTAGGCGTCAATCGCACCTCGCAGGGACGGCAACAACTTCTGCACTCCTCCCCCGGTCAGCGCTGAGATTCGGTGCGCTCCGGACTCGGGCAGAAAGCTGAGTTTGCGAGCGAGCTGATCGCTCAGGTCCTCGCGCTGGTCGGTGGTGAGCAGGTCGGACTTGTTCAACACGACGATGATGGGGCAACCGGCAGCGTCGACCCGTTCCGCCAGACGCTGATCCTGTTGGGTGATGCCTTCGCTGGCGTCCACGACGAGCAGCGCAACGTCCGCGCCGTCAACCGCCTTGAGCGACCGCACCACCGAGTAGTACTCGGTGTCTTCGGAAATCCGGGCCCGACGTCGCATGCCTGCGGTGTCCAGGAACCGCACCGGGCCGATCTCGGTCTCGACCACGGTGTCAATGGTGTCGCGGGTGGTGCCCGGCATGTCGTGAACGACAGAACGTTCTTCACCGATGAGGCGGTTGAACAGCGTTGACTTGCCAACATTCGGCCGACCGACAAGCGCGATACTGAAGACCCGCTCCTCGTCGCTCTCCGGCTCGATGTAGCCTTCGCCGTGATCGACGTCGGCCGGCATCAGCGAAATAATCTCGTCGAGCAGATCGGCCACACCGCGGCCGTGGATGGAGCTGACCGGGTGAGGCGTACCGAGACCGAGCTTCACCAGGTCCCAAATGTTGGACTCGTGCACATCGTCATCGACCTTGTTGGCAACCAGCAGCAGCGGCCGATCACTGTCTCGAAGTTTCTTGGCGGCCTGGCTGTCCTCTTCGGTAAGCCCGGTCGCCGCGTCGACGACGAACAGGATCACGTCAGCCGATCTGAGCGCCGCCTCGGCCTGGCGAGACACCTTGCCGTCAAGCTCGGAACCCTTGGCAAGCCAACCGCCGGTGTCGACAAGACGGAACGGGTGGCCCTGCCACTCCGCTTCCACCTCTTTGCGATCTCGGGTGACACCGGGCTTTTCCTCGACGATGGCTTCACGCCTGCCGAGGATCCGGTTCATCAGGGTGGATTTCCCAACGTTCGGCCTCCCGACGATGACCACTTCACCAAGTCGACTCATCGGGCTGTCTCCAGTGCTTCTCGTAATGAAATGCCGTCGGTGCTGACCACCTCGACGGGCCGAGGAAGATCCTCGACCGATGTGCCATCAAGGAAAACTCCACCGGACAGGCACACGTCCGGCAGCAAATATCGATGACCGTCAGGCTCTGTCATCAGGTGGCGGGCGACGTCTTCGCCGACCATCAGGCCGGTCACGCCGATGTTCCCACCAAAGAACCTGTTGTCGACCGAGATGAGACGGACGTCGTTGCGGTCCAACGAGTCGATCATCGGTGAGAGCACCATGGCGCCATATGGGCCGGTGAGGATGCCGACCGGGCGGGCCCGGTCTTGCGCTGCCGCCTGGCGCTCGGCCGCTCGCTGACGACCGGTCACCAACGTCACCGGCTGCGGCTCCGCTGCGGGCGTGACCGGCCCGGCGGGGTCAAGCGACATCCTGGCAGCCCGGTAACCCTCGGCAGGCGCCCCATCAACCGAGGCGAAAAACCCTGCGGCGGGGGTAACCGCTGTGTCGGCTTCGCCGTTGAACTCGAGCTCGAACGTTCGTGCCATGCCGATGCCGTCCTCGTGCATGGCGAAGCCCTCATAGCTGTCTGCGGCCGGGAACGGACGATCTGCCAACAGGTAATACTCATCCGCGGCGTACACCAGCCGACGGCCGAGCTGTTCCAGGTAGATCTGTTGCCACATCTCCACTTCGTCGATGACCGCGGCCGCCTCAGCCGTGGTGTGGAACCGCATCTCCGGTTCGTTCGAATGGTCGCTCACGCCAAGCGGCACCACGGCGAGCGAGAGCAGTTCGGGGTATTCGTCGAGCACGCCGAGCAGCGTCTCGGCCAGCACCTCACCGTCGTTCACGCCGGGGCACACCACGACCTGGCCGTGAACTTCCACCTCGGCATCGAGCAGCGCCCGGAGCCAGCGAAGGCTTGTAGCCCCTCGGCGGTTGCGTAACAGCTCGGACCGCCGCTCCCGGTTGGTGGCGTGAATGCTGACATAGAGCGGCGACAGGCCCTCGGTGAGGACCCGCTCCAGGTCGGACTCGGTGAACCTGGTGAGGGTGGTGAAGTTGCCGTACAGGAACGAGAGCCGATAGTCGTCGTCCTTGAGGTACAGGCTGCGCCGCATCCCCTTTGGCAACTGGTAGATGAAGCAGAAGCTGCAGTGGTTGTCACAGGTCCGGACCTGGTCGAACACCGCCGACTGGACCTCAATGCCGAGCGGCTCGCCCTCACCCTTGTCGATCTCTACGTGGCGGATGAGCCCGCCCCGGTCGATCTCCAGAGAAATGTCTGGCTCATCGACCAGGAGTTGGTACTGGATGACGTCTCGTGGCTGCTCTCCGTTGATCAGGTTCAGGGCGTCACCAACGACCACGCCTGCCCGATCGGCAGGCGAGTCGGGTTGCACCGCGACCACTTGGGGGATTGCCACCTATCCAGGATACGGCCGTAGGAGGCCGGAACAGGGCCAACGCCATACCCAATCTGGGACGAAACCTCGCCCAGAATCGCCCGGTTGAGCTGGGTAGAACAAATGCTGCAAGGGTTTCCTCAGACAGAGACCACCACGCGGACACACGCCAATAGACAATGGGATCGGGGTGAACCGAGATGCGAATTGCAATCGTCGGGTCCGGCATCGCCGGGCTGGCTTGCGCCCACTTGCTCGACAACGATCAAAATCACAGCGACCGCCGCAACTACGAGGTCACCCTCTACGAGGCCGATGAGCGACTTGGCGGCCACACCAACAC
>CAZSTV010000381.1:0-3883 GCA_964609665.1 uncultured Acidimicrobiaceae bacterium | reverse complement strand
ACGGTGGTGTTGACATCAACGCCGTGACCGAGACCATCAGTGGGCTCGGCAAACGCCAGTTCATGCTGCGCACCACGAAGTCGTCAAGCATGCCGCTGTTCACCACCCGCTGGGCGATGAGCTATTTGGCCGGCCCGCTTACCCGGGAGCAGATCGGCGGGCTGATGGAGTCGAAGCGGGAGGCACTTGTCTCCTCCGCTGCGCCCGCTGCGGCTGGCGCCGGGGCCGGTGGCAGTGCGCCGGCAGCCGCTCCGGCCGATGCCGAACCGGCGCTGGCCGACGATGAGTCCGCCGTCGCTCCCAAGGTTCCCGACTCGCTGCCGGTCCGCTACGCCGTGGCCGCGGCGCCGTGGCTCGCAGACCTCGACGCAACGCCTGGCGGCACCAGGTTGACGCCGGTACTCGCCGCCAGGATCAACCTTCTGTTCGATGAGACGAAGGCAGACCTGCGCCACACCGAGGAGTGGGAGGCCATCATTCCGCTCACCGGTGATTCCATTGATGTCGACGAAGCGATCTCGGTTGACTTCGACGATCGGGACTTCACCACCGATGCTCCTGACGGCGCCATCTACGTGCTGCCGCAGTTCAACCTGACCGCCACCGCCATCAAGAAGGTGGCATCCGGACTCAAGACCATTCTCGCCACTGGCAAGACCTTTGAGATCCAGCGCAATACCGAGCTCAAGTTGTACTCCCGGCCGGGAGAGTCGCCAGAGGACTTTGCGAAGCGATGTGATGCCGCCGCCGATGAAGGTGCGGACGAGGCTGGCGAGAAGATTCGGGCCAAGCTGGAGAAGAAGCGAGACTCGGTTGAGGCCGCACTGGCCAAAGCCGAAGACCGGGTGGCGGAACTGGAGATCCAGACCGAGGGCCGCAAGCAGCAACAGCTGATCGACATCGGCACGTCGGTGCTCGGTGGCCTCCTCGGTGGGCGCAGCAAGACTCGTGGTCTCGCCAGTGCGGCCAGACGGATGTCTTCGGGCAGCAGGCAAAAGGCATCGACCGAGGCCCGGCTGGAAACCGCTCAGAACCGCGCCGCCGAGAAGATCGAAGAACTCGAAGAACTGGAGCACGACCTGCAGGATGCCGTCATCGAGATCGACGACGAGTGGACGGCAAAGGCCGAGGCCATAGAGCCGTTCGAGGTACCGCTCGAAAAGACCGACATCACCGTCGACGACCTCATGCTTGTGTGGCTCCCCGTGCAGCGGGACTAGCGGCGCCAGAAATTTCTCGGTGGGGACTGGACAATTTGCGGCGCTGGGGAGTGTGCCATGTGATGGCCTACCCTGCCCAAAATCTCGCGACGTCGGAACGGCCGACCGGTCAGCTCCTCCTCGTCGACGTTCCCACCATGGATTTTGACACGTTCTACCGCCTGGAGTTCACGTCCATGGTTGCCCTCGCTCGTGCCATCTGTGGCGATCATCAGCAGGCGGAAGACCTCGCCCAGGAGGCCATGTCCCGGGCCCACCGCAACTGGCACAAGGTGTCAACCTATGACCGTCCGGGAGCGTGGCTTCGCCGGGTGACGATCAACCTGGCGCTCTCGCGGCGGCGTAAGTTACAGCGTGAGGTGGTCATGCTCAGCCGTACCGCTTCGCAGGAGCGAGACGTCGTTGGTGCGCCAACCGACCCTGACGAGGAGATCTGGGAGGCGGTCGGTCAATTGCCACCACGACAGCGAGCGGCGGTGGCGCTGTTCTATCAGTTCGATCAGACGACATCGGAAATTGCGGATGCCATGGGATGCTCGGTGTCGACCGCAACGTCTCACCTGAGTCAGGCAAGGGCCCGACTCGCCAAAATCCTCAGCGACCAGACGGGAGGGACGCCACGATGAGTTTCCACGACGAGCCCGGCGACTGGAGCGAAGACTCGCACGATGAGCGGCAAACGAGTGACGACGAACATCTGCTGGACGCTCGGCTCCGCGGCGCCTATGCCAGACAGTACGACGATGTCCGGCGACGGGTCGGCGACCGGGCGTTCACGCCGGATGCGATAGCGGCTGGACCAAAGACCTCAACCAGGGTGCTGGCCGCTGCGGCCGCCGTCCTGGTGTTGGTCATGGGTGCGGCAGCCGCCAGCCGGGTGTTTGGCTCCCCCGAGACCGGGTCGGTGGAGACCGGACCATCGGCTGCAGACGACGCGCTGGCAGAGAGCACGCAGCCATCGAACACCGTCGAGACACCGTCCGAGGACGACAGCAGCCCGGGGGACGACGGCAGCGCCGACGAAGAGACCACCGAACAACGTCAAACAACAACGTCGACCGTGGCCCCCGACGACGACGTCGATGACTTCGACGACACTGTCACCACCGATACCACCGTGCCCGAGACAAGTGCTGCTACCGGGACCATCTTCGGGTCCGTGGAACAGACCACCAGTACAACGCTGCCACCAAACCTCTCCTATGGCGTCCCGAACGATGTGTGCCCCTCCGGGGCCCGAGCCGAGCTGGAGTGGGCGGCGCTCCAGTACGTCGGCACCACCAGAGGCTGGGGCCGCATGGAAGACCTGGTCGACGAGCAGGACGGACCGTTCTACTTCGAGGGCTGGGAACCGGGCTTCACCGAACCCGTCTCGGTACAACTCATTCTCGACGAGCCGGTATTCGCCACCGAGGTTCGGGTGGCGCAAGATCCGGAAAACCCTGTGAGTGGCACCATCTCGATCGAGGCAATTTCCGCGCATGAGCTGGAACTCTCCGGCACCGGCGGCTGGCAGGTTCTCTCGTTCGACGAGCCGTTACTGCTCGACAGCCTCACCATTGAGCGGTCAGCAGAAGAGAGCAATGTTATGGAACTCATCGTCTGCGTGGAGCCCGGATAGCAGCGGCATAGGCCGATGCTCCCGGTTCCCACCAAAAGATTCGGCGCAGACCTAGGCTGCTCTGGTTCTGGTTAAATGGTGAAGTAAACCGGCGACAAATACCCGCCGATACAGCGTGCTGGAACCCCCACCCCCAACTGTTCCAGTGAGTACACGTGACCAGTCCTGCTTATGCCCCGATAGATCCCGCCGTCGAAGCTGGCGAGCGCACCCTTAGCGCCCCGCCGCCGGTGCCGACCAAGTCCGAGCTGCAAGCGGTGCTGCCATCCGACAGCTTTGACCGACATCTCCCGACGTCACTGCGCTACGCCGCCTTCTCGCTTGCGATAACGGTGATCCCAGGCATTTTGGCCTGGCTGTTCCTACCCATGGCCTGGGCCTGGGCGCCGGTCTGGGTGGCCTACGTCCTGTGGTCGGGGACGACAGCATGCGGCGTGTGGGTAATCGCTCATGAGTGCGGTCACGACGCCTTCTGCGACAACAAACGGCTGCAGAATACCGTCGGGTTCGTTCTGCACTCGGCCCTTCTGGTTCCGTACTTCTCATGGCAGCGGAGCCACGCCATCCACCACGCAAAGACCAACCACCTGTCCGATGGCGAGACCCACGTGCCAAAGCGGGCTGACGAGCGGTCCGGCGAACGTGCGCTCTCCAGCCACAAGGGTTTCGGCCCGAACGTACATGCCGTGCTTGGGCTCATCGGCCGCCTGGGCTTCGGATGGCCGGTGTACCTGCTGACCGGCGCCACCGGTGGCCCCGAGCGTGGCGTCACCAACCACTTCTGGCCGTTCGCGCCATTCTCCAACGCGTTGTTTCCGTCGCGCTGGGCCCGACGGGTACTGGCCTCGGCAGGCGGTGTACTCGCGGTGATTGCGCTCCTCGCCACTTGGGCCGTCGCTGCCGGCTCGGTCGTCCCGGTGCTCGTGCTCTACGTTGCGCCGTACCTTGTGTGCAACGCCTGGTTGGTTGCCTACACCTGGCTGCACCACACCGACACCGACACTCCGCACTACGCAGAGGATGACTGGTCATACGTCCGTGG
>CAZSTV010000380.1:0-3908 GCA_964609665.1 uncultured Acidimicrobiaceae bacterium | reverse complement strand
CCTTATCAGGACCGTGCACCCTGCCCGCACACGTCCGCCAACGTCCGGAGCGGCGGTCGGAGAGTACGTAGACGTGCGCACGAGTCCGTACAGAGTCGCCTCTGTCGGCTCCCAGAATGGCTCCTTCAGCCTGTGGCGTGGGTTTGGTGGGTTTGGCAAAGCCCAACCCAGCTACCGCGGTCCGAGGTAAGCGCCAAATGAACCTGCAGCCCGGACAACCACAACTGCCAGGGGGGTCCTAGGCCCCGATCCTCGCCTCGGGACGTTCTACCCTCTGTGTTGACGCGGGGCTCCAGCCGATACACGATTCTGGATATCTCCGGTTACCGTGCGTCGCCGGCCGCAGAATCCGAGGAGCAGGCTGCTTGAATCTCGATGGCATCGAAAGGTTGGAGAGCATTCGCAGCCGGCTGGACGTAAACGGTGCGGTGAGCATCGTCGAACTCGCTGCCGAACACGACGTCAGCAAGATGACGATCCGCCGTGACCTCGACCTGCTTGTCGGGGAAGGTGTGGCCCAGCGGGTTCGAGGTGGGGCGACGGCGATCGGGCCCCAACAATTCGCGCAGCGGTACGAGCATCACGCCAAGGCAAAGGCCCGCATCGCTGAGAAGTTGTTGGAGCTGGTTGGCGCCGGTGGGGCGATCGGCATCGATGCCTCCACCACGATGCAACGGCTCGCGGTTGGGCTCGGCGCCGCTCGAGATCTAACCGTGCTGACGAACGGTCCTGACACGTTCCGATCCCTTCAGGCTCACGGCGGGGTGACCGCACTCCTGACCGGAGGTGCGCTGAACGAGGAGACAGGAAGCCTGATCGGTCCACTCGCTGCCCGCACGGCTGAGCAGGTGTTGCTACGTCGCCTGTTCGTCGGCGCCGCGGCGCTCGACCCGGACCTCGGGTCCAGCGAGGCCTCCCTTGCCGAGGCCGAGATCAAGTTGGCGCTCGCCGCATCGGCCAATGAGGTTGTTCTTGCCGTCGACTCCTCAAAGCTGGGCCACCGGTCCTCGGCG
The DNA here is from genome assembly GCA_964609665.1 of uncultured Acidimicrobiaceae bacterium. Classification (GTDB taxonomy): domain Bacteria; phylum Actinomycetota; class Acidimicrobiia; order Acidimicrobiales; family SZUA-35; genus JAHELU01. The sequence goes on along the minus strand of CAZSTV010000380.1, from coordinate 2,895 downwards.
CGGTGTTTCGAGCTGAGCAAGGTCTCGATCCTTGTTACCGAGCTCGATCCGGACCATGCCAGCCTCGATCCGTACCGCGACCTGGTCCAGCTGGTCTAAGCCGGGCCGGTCACACCCGGGTCGTCAGATCGGTGAGTGCGACCTATCGGGGGCCGTCGATTATCGGCGCGCAAATCAGTACCGATCCGCAGATACCACCGGCGCCAGTCATCGTGAGGCTAGATGGTTCCGCCATTGCCAGGAACAATTCATCCGTGTACATTCGTGTGCGAACGCACACAAACGTTCAAGAACTGGCCACCCACGCAGCGCTCAAGCCCGACGCGTTCACCGAAGGAACCGGCCGTGGTGGCGAGAGTTTGATCGACTGTCGACGAGCGGGGGAGCTTCGTTGTGACCACAACTTCTACCGATGCACCGACCGCTCCAGGGTCTCCCGTGCTCTCGCTTAGCGGCGTCAGCAAACGCTTTGGAGCAACGGCCGCGCTCAGCGCCGTCGGGATCGACCTGTTCCCGGGAGAGGTCCACACCCTCGTCGGCGAGAATGGCGCCGGGAAGTCCACACTGATCAAGGTCATGACCGGCCTCTACCATCCGGACGCCGGCGAAATCAGCATCGATGGATCACCAACGCAGCTTTCGAGCACAGCCGAGGCGCAGCGGCTCGGCATCGCCGCCATCTACCAGGAGCCGATGATCTTCCCGGACCTCACGGTCGCCGAGAACATCTTCATCTCCCACCGCAACAGAGGGCGGACGGTCAAGTGGCGTCGGATGTTCGCCGAGGCCGCCGAGATCCTGGATTCACTCGACATGGCGATCGACCCGCGGATCCCAGCGAGCCAACTCACCGTCGGCGGCCAACAGGCGGTGGAGATTGCAAAGGCCATCTCGCTGGATGTCCGTGTGCTGATCATGGACGAGCCGACGGCGTCGCTCTCTGCCCACGAGGTCGAGCGGCTCTTCGAACAGGTCGAGCGACTACGTGAACGAGGAGTGGCGGTGCTGTTCATCAGCCATCGGCTCGACGAGGTGTTCCGCATCTCCGATCGGATCACGGTGTTTCGGGATGGGCAACACATTTCGACAAGACCGGTAGCCGAGGTAACCCACGATCTACTCGTTCGCGAGATGGTCGGTCGTGACGTCGAGGAGTTCTTCGGCCGCCAGCAGCAACCGACGCTGAGCGAAGACGAACGGCCTTCCGTTGCGCTCAAGGTCCAGAACCTCTCGGTCGACGGCGCGTTCGAAGATGTGTCGTTCGAGGTTCGAGCCGGTGAGGTGCTTGGATTCGCTGGTTTGGTCGGTGCGGGTCGGACCGACGTTGCGCTCGCACTGTTCGGTATCACCCCGGCAGACCGGGGAACGATCACGGTGTTCGGCGAAGAGACCACGATTCGCCGCCCGACCGACGCTCTCGGCCACGGCATCGCCTACCTGTCCGAGGATCGCCGCCAGCTCGGACTCTCGATGCCCCAGTCGATCATCTCCAATATCACCCTCCCATCGCTCGGTCGTTACCGTTCCCCGTCCGGGCTGCTGCGTACCGCAGAGGAGCGGGCTGTCGCGGAGCGGTTCCGCGAGCAGTTGCAGATCAAGACCGCCTCACTCGACACGCCGGTCGGCAACCTGTCCGGCGGAAACCAGCAGAAGACAATGCTCGCAAAATGGCTCAACACCGAACCTCGAATCCTGATCCTGGATGAACCGACCCGCGGAATCGACGTTGGCGCAAAGGCGGACGTTCACCATCACATTGACGAGCTCGCCAGGCAGGGCATGGCCGTCATCCTGATTTCCTCGGACCTCCCTGAAGTGATGGCGATGAGCGACCGCATAGCGGTTATGCGAGAAGGTCGCCTTGTCGACATTCACGACAGCGACGTTGTCGATTCTGAAACGATCATGCGAGCGGCAGTGGCCGTATGACCGCAACCATGATGAGCAGGCTCGGGCCGGACCGCATCAAAGAGCTCACCCTTGCGGCCACCATCTTCCTCAGCCTGGTCGCGTTCGGGTTGCTGATCGAGGAGTACTTCTCCGGCCGGTTCTTCAACCGCATCACCCTCGGCGTTGCCATCGTTGCTGTGGTGGCTGCGGGCCAGTCGCTCGTCATCCTCACCCGCAACATCGACCTCTCGGTCGGGTCGATCGTTGGCGTCAGCGCCTACGTGACCGGCCAACAGCTCGGCGAGCATCCGAACATGAACGTTGCGGTGGCGATCGCCTTTGCCGTCGCCCTCGGCGCATCGCTCGGTTTGATAAACGGCCTTCTGGTAGCGGTGGCGCGGATCCCGTCGATCATCGTCACGCTCGGAACCCTCGCCATCTACCGGACGGTTCTGATCGACTACGGCAACGCCAAAACGATCACTGCGGACAAGCTGCCAAGCTGGCTCGTCGATCTCCCGAAGTCCACGTTGTTCAGCATCGGGGACTACGACCTGCGCTTCATGTTCGCCCTGGCGATCGGCATGGTGCTCGCACTCCAACTCGGGATGGGGCGGCTTCGCATCGGTCGGCAGCTGTACGCCCTCGGCTCGAACCCCGACGCCGCCCGCCAAGCCGGACTATCGATAAATCGGCTCACCGTGCTGGCCTTCGTCGGTTGCGGTGCCCTCTCCGGCCTCGGCGGCTTCCTATTCCTCGCCCGATTTGGCACCATCACCGTCACCGCCGGACAGGGCCTCGAACTTCAGGCCATCGCCGCAGCCGTCGTCGGCGGGGTCAGCACGCTCGGCGGTGCTGGAACGTTGGTCGGCGCACTCTTCGGTGCGCTACTGATCGAAGTGCTCAACCAAAGCCTGGTCCGCCTCCCCGCCGTCAGCGAGTTCTGGCGAGACGCAGTCCTCGGCCTGCTCATCCTCATCGCGGTCCTCCTCGACGCCGTCCTCG
>CAZSTV010000379.1:0-3930 GCA_964609665.1 uncultured Acidimicrobiaceae bacterium | reverse complement strand
AACACCAAACCCCCCCCACCCCCGCACGTCCCACACAACCCCCCCCCCCCCCCCGCGCGGGGGCGGGGCGGGCGGCCGGCCGCCGGGTCGAACTCAGTCCTGCGGCAGAATGTACGCCTCAGCCGCAGGCTTGAGCGGCCGCGCGTACCACAGCGGTCGACGGATGCCCTCGGTCGGTGGACGGGTCTTTGACAGCCAATCGAGGTAGGCCTCACGAGACTTGTCGGTGTCGACCACAACGTCGCCGTAGGCGTCACCGGCCTCGGCCGGGGTCACCCGAACCCGCTGATGCCAGCACTGCATGCCGGAGATCGGGTCGGGCTGCACGCAGAACGTTGCGTTCTGATGCACGCCGGTATCGGTCCACCAGATCCGGTTGGTGTCGGTGTCGTTCATTTCGCTGTCAGCGGAGTCGTACGGCTCGTTGCCGTGCTGACGGCTGAGCTTCCACGACGACCCGTCGTTGGCAATATCGACCTTGCCCGCTCCCCATGACCGAGCTTCGCCTTCTTCAAGGCGCCAGCGACCCATGTGGTGCGATGCCGCAACGACCCCGGGGCGGATGCCCTCGGTCCGCCACGCGCTGATCACAAAGTGACCGATGCGGGTGGAGATGCGGACAAGTCCGTTCTCCTCAATGTTCAGCTTCTCGGCATCCTCGGGGTGGATCCACAGCGGATGACGGTGGCTGATCTCGTTCAACCACTTGGAGTTGGCGCTGCGGGTGTGGATCAGCGTCGGGATGCGGAAGGTCGGCAGCAGGATGCGCTCATTGCCCCCGGTTCCGTCGGCAGCAGGCTGCATATCCATGTCTTCCCAGTGCACGTGGGAGGGAATCCACTTCGGCGTTGCGTACTCCGGCCAACCCCACTCGGCGAGGGTTGTCGAGAACAGCTCAAGCTTCTTGGACGGGGTCGGGAAGCCTTCCTTGGCCTCACCGTCAATATCGACCGCGGGCGATGAGTCACCCAGTGGAGCAAGGCTGATGTCGGACAGGTCTTCCAGGTTGCCGGACCACGAACCGGCGGTACCGGGCTTGCGGTAGACACCCTCATCGTCCTTGACACAGCCATCGATGGCTGATGCGTCGATATCCCGCTCGTAGGGTTCAAACGGATCGGTCGGCACTTCAAACGCGGAGCGGTCACGCATGAAGTCCAGCGGCGACTGACCTGCTGCTTCGGCTGCCTCGGCCAGTCCCGGGACGTTCTCGGCGAACATGGCGCCGTAGTACTCGTCCAGGGTGATCCGGTCACCGTCTTCGCCCTCGAACCATTGGCGAATGCCGAGCGAACCATCGGGGTCGATCTTCCACGACAGGTCGATCCAGAACTCGTTTTCTTCGGAGACCTCGCCGGGGTTGTGCTCGTGGCTGCGGGTCTGGGGATCGAGCTCTTGGCCCTCTTTCCTGGCCTTGATCTCGGCGTAGCGCCGGAAGACCGACTGACGGAAGCCAATCCAACGACCGGCCTGGGTCTCGTAGCTGTGGACGTCATGGCGTTCGGCCGAGACGCCCATCGGCAGGACGTAGTCGGCAAACCAGGACGTCTCGGACCAGGTGGGGGTCAGCGCAACGTGGCAGTTGACCTTGCTCTCGTCTTTGAGCGCCTCCATCCAGGTGAAGCCGTCGGGGTTTGTCCAGATCGGGTTGTAGACCCGGCTGAAGTACACGTCGAGCTTGCCTCGGCCTTCCTTCAGGAAGTGCGGCAAAAGGATGGACATCTCGTGGTAGCTGAGCGGATATTCCTTGGGCCACTCCAGTTCGTTCCACTTGGTGATGCCTGGGGCGCCGATGGGGGCGGCGGCCTTGAACTTGTTCATGCCGTTTCCGGCGGTGCCGCCCTTGGTGGCAACCGATCCGGTCAACACGTTGAGGAAGAACAGACAGCGGGCAACCTGCCAGCCACCCATGTTGCCCGCGCCGGCCGCCCGCCAGTTGTGCGAGGCGAACTTGGTGGGGTGCTGTCCGATCAGCTCGGCGATCTCACGGATGGTCTCGGCGTCGACGCCGGTCTTTTGCTCCGCTGCCTCGGGGGTGTACTCGGCGTACTCGTCGAGCATGGCCTGGCGGACCGATGACCATTCGACGGGAAGTTCGGGCCGGGTCCGCTGGAGGTAGGTCTCCCAGTTTGTCCAGCGCTTGACGAAGGACTCGTTCCAGTCCCCGGACTCGATGAGGAGCCTTGCGATCGACAGCAGCAGGAACGGCTCGGTGCCGGGCCATGTCGGCAGCCAAAAGTCAGCCTTGGCGCCGGTGTTGGACAGCCGAGGGTCAACGCAGATGATCTTTGCGCCGTTTTCCTTCGCTTCCATAATGCGCTGGGCGTGCGGGTTGAAGTAGTGGCCGGACTCCAGGTGAGCCGAGATCAAGAAGATGACCTTGGCGTTCGCAAAGTCCGAGGAGGGACGATCGTGACCCATCCATGACTGGTACCCGATGCGAGCGTTCGACGAGCAGATGTTGGTGTGGGAGTTGTGACCGTCAACGCCCCACGCCTTTAGCACCCGGTCGGTGTAGCCGTCCTCGCCGGGACGCCCGACGTGGTACATGATCTCGTTGTGGCGGTCCTCTTCGATGGCGGTCCTGATCCGGCCGCCGATCTCTTCCAGCGCGGTGTCCCAGCTGATCCGTTCCCATTGGCCTGACCCGCGCTCACCGACGCGACGCATCGGATAGAGAATGCGCTCGGGGTCATAGACCTGGTTGAGGGTGGCCGGGCCCTTGGCACAGTTGCGCCCTCGGCTTGCCGGGTGTTCCGGGTTGCCTTCGATCTTGGTGATCTCGTCGGTCTCCTGATCGAAGTAGGCAACCAGACCACAGCCCGCCTCACAGTTAAAGCAGGTGGTGGGGACGATGGTGTACTTGCGTTCCTTGCGGTCCGGCCAGGCCTTGGCATCCAGCTCCCGCCAGTCGTGCCATTGGTCGTGTGGCGGATAGTTCCGAAGTTCGGTCATGATTCTCGGTTTCTTCGATCGTGGTGAGCGTGCTGGAAACGGACTGGCTACGAGACGGACTGACTACGAGAGCGGGACGGACTGGCCGGCCCGGACGAAGCTGTCTTCGTATGCGAAGAGGCCGACGAGGGCCAGAACGCCGGCTACGGCAGCGACACCGGCGTGAGCGCCGGTTGCCAGGGTGATGATCAACAGGATGGCCGGGATGACAACCCCCATGCCGACGCCGCCGACCCAGAACTGGGTGGCGTACCGACCGTGGGTCATTTCGTGCACGGCGAGTTCGACGTGGCGGCTGCCCTTCGAGGTCAACTCCATGGCGATCAGTGCTCCGGTGGCGACAACGCCGCCGAGCAACACCCAGCAGATGGCGACCGGTTCCGGAACATCCATGAAGACTTCGAGGATGGCGAACGTTGCGCCACCGGCGGTGACCGCCTGGGCCAACAGGACGGGCAGCAACAGCGGGGTTTGCCACAGGTCGCGGCCTTCACACTGGCCGAACAGGAATGCGGTGTACCCAGCGGTGCCCGCAGCGGTAAGCGCCGCCGGAACGGCCAGTATCTTCAGCAGACCCTCGGAACCGGCGAGGCCGCCGATCCACCACAGCGCGCAGACGATGGCGAACGCCATAAGTATGTATGCACCCTTGACCAGCCACGATGACCAGTTGCCCTTGGTCAACAGGTAATGGAAGCGGCCCGGCTGCTTGAGGTCGGCGACGAGCAGTACGCCGGTGACCGCAAGGAAGAACCCGGCGATCATCGGGGGAACAACGCCAACCGCCGCTTGGTCGTCGGCGTGGCCCATCAGCACGAGGAGCGCTGCCACCATCATCACACCGGCGGCGATGGCCTTGGTGACCAGGTACCCGGAGACCTTTTCCTTCCAGGTCATCTGATGAGCGGTGGTGTACGCGGTCCGAGCGACGATGCCGTCACCATCGCTCGGCTTCGTGCCGAGGGTGACCGGCAC
>CAZSTV010000378.1:0-3984 GCA_964609665.1 uncultured Acidimicrobiaceae bacterium | reverse complement strand
CATTGGAACTCGCCACCGGCGAGAGAACCGGACTCGGCGTGCACCAACTTGTTGCCCCGGTGCTGGCACACGTTGAAGAACGCACGGACCCGGCCGTCGTCGCCGCGGGCGCAGAGGATGGAGTCACGGCCGACTTCGTAGGTGATGTAGTCCCCCGGCTCGGGGATTTGATCAACCCGTCCAGCAACCTGCCAGACCCGCGGCCACAACGCGTCCCATTCCTGCTGTGCAAACTCCTGGGAGTAGTAACGATCACCGGTTATCGGCCGGTCGCTCAGGACCGGCTCGGGGGCCTTGGCTCTTGTGATTCCTGAGATGTCCGCTGCGTCTACACCGGTCACGGTCGATACCCCTTCGTCATGTCTCGCCACGATCGTCTCCGCCAAGATCCTATCGCACGGTTAATTCTTACCCCAGTTACGCACACTGCTAGGTTCGCGACAGCGAGGCGATCCACGAAGGAGACCAACCATGGCCCGTATCGACGTACCGGACGGCGAAGGACTGGAGGCCTCCCGGATCTGGCAGGTCGCTCCCCACCTCGGTGAGGGACTGCACGCCATGAGCGCGGCGGTGTATGAGAAATGCAGCTTGCCAATTCGTGAGCGTGAGGCCATGCGGATGCGCATCGCCCAGCTCAACAAGTGCCATGTTTGACTGAACACGCGGGCTGCATCGGCGATGCAGCAAGGCATGGACGACGACCTGTACAACGCGGTCGGCCGCTACTACGAGGTGGACGAGTTCAGCGAGCGTGAAAAGCTGGCCATCGAATTCGGCGAGCGCTTCGCCATCGACAACACCACAATCGATGACGAGTTCTGGGCCCGAGCGGCAGAACACTTCTCCGAAGCGGAGCTCTTGGAGCTGACGATCGTCGCCGGGTTCTGCGTCGGCATCGGTCGAGCGTTTCAGGTGCTGGACGTCGCGGTGGACTTTGACGTGCTCTGGAGCCGCGAACCCAACAGCGCCTAGCTACTCGCCGCCCCAGGAATTCTGGAAGGGGGCGGACAGATCGACGGGGCCGCCGTAGTGGACAACAAGGTCACGGCTACCGAAAAGCCATTGATCGTCGACCCTCACGTACTCGTCGTCGTAGTGGGCGAGCAACATGCCGCTCTCGCCGCCCGCCCGCTGAAAGGCCTCCTGGATGTACCACCGGCCGGTGCCGGTGCCCGCGGAGTCGTCCAACTCGTAGGTGCCGTTCAGGACGGTTTGAATGACGGCATTGAACCCGCCCATCGCCTGATGCCAAAACGCGACGATGGCCTCTCGCCCCTCCATCCGCCGATCCTTCCCCAGATCCCAGTGGGCGTCCGGGGCCCACGTTGAGCCCCACTGGTCACCGTCGTTGTGAACGACAGCATCGGCGTAGAGATGCACCAGTTCCGCAATTGGATCTCGAGCCATGTTTCGATTCCCCCTGTTCGATCGGTCGACGCTCGACCGGTGCCCAAATCTAGACGGCCTTTCCCCGACGGGACCTAGCCGATTAGCGTTTCGAGTACGACCGAGGGGGTTGTCATGGCACACGCCGACCACGAAGACCGGGACCAGCGGGACGAAAACAGCGATGAGCCATCGACTGCCCAATCCCCAACCGGACAGACATCGACCGGACAGGCATCAACCGGGCAGGCACCGATCGGCAGCTTTCTCGACCCCGCCATCCAGGACGACCCCTTTGCCACCTACGCCCAGATGCATCAGCAGTGTCCCGTGCATCGCATGCCCGAGATGGACCTGTACATGGTGACCAGGTTCGACGACGCAAAGAAGGTTCTCACCGACCCGTCCACGTTCTCCAACAACCCGTCGGCTCGGCCCGCCACCGGAAACGAGAGCGCTGGAAACGAGAGCGCGAGGGCCGCCGCGGCCGTGTTCAAAGAGCGCGGCTGGGTCCGGGCCAGAACCTTGCAGCGCACCGACCCGCCGGACCACACCCGTTACCGCAGGCTTCTCGGCGGGGTGTTCACGAAGCGCCGGGTCGACACGCTGGTGCCCCGCATGGACGAAATCTGCGACCAACTCATCGACAGTTTCATCGACGCTGGCCGGTGCGAGTTCATCGCAGACTTCGCCCTTCCCCTGCCCGGCATCGTCATCTGCGAACAGCTGGGACTGGACGCCGAGGAGTACCCCCGGTTCAAACGTTGGGCCGATGCCATGCTCGCCGCCACCCAGCGGTCACTCACCGTGGAAGAAGCCGTCGAGCAGGCCGAGATTGAACTCGACGCCCAGCACCACCTGGCCGGGGAGTTTGCCAAACGACGGGAAGAGCCGACCGATGACCTCATCTCCAGCCTGGTCACCTCGGAGGAGAACCTGTCGATGGAGGAGATGCAGGACCTCATGCATCAGATGATCACCGGCGGTTTCGAGACGACGACCACCGCGCTGTCGACCGGGCTGTGGCTGCTGATCAGGTATCCGGAGCAGATGGCAAAACTCCGCCAGGACGAATCGCTCCTTGAGAACTTCATCGACGAGAGCCTCCGCTTCGACAGTCCGGTTGCGGGGCTCTGGCGCACCTCGACCTGCCCGGTGACGGTGGCCGACACCGACATCCCCGCCGCTGCGTCGGTCATGGTTCGCTACGCGGCAGCCAACCGCGACCAGGCCCGGTTTGCAGACCCGGACCGATTCGACATCGAACGGGAAAACGCCAGAGAGCACCTCGCCTTTGGCTGGGGCAACCACTTCTGCGTCGGTGCTCAGCTGGCCCGCGCAGAGCTACGAGCCGCGTTTCGAGCGCTGCTGGCCCGCCTCGACCACATCGAAGTGGACGGCGAGCTCGACCCGCTGCCTCACGAGTTCAGCTTCTTCCTTCGCCCAATGAAAGAGCTACCGATCCGCTTCGTCCCCGCCGAGCGGTGACCGGACGCTACGGGTTTACACGCAGACCGTGCCACCAGTCGGCAACCTTGACCGCGTACAGATCCGCGTAGGTCACGGTGAGTGCGTCGGCGTCGTCGGGTGGGTCCTGATGATCGGTCGGTGGCAGGGGTGATGCCCCTGCCACCGGATCGACAAACTCCAACGTGATGGCCTCGATCACCGGCTTCAGCTGCGGCGATGCCGCCTCATGGTGATCGCTGGTTTGATGGACCAGAAAGGCCTGGAAGTCATCAAAGGCCAGGAGCGCGTAGTACGTCCGCTCGTGTTGGCCTCGCCAGTACTCGTAGTACCGCAATCCCTGCTCGGCACCGTGGCTGTCGGCGTACAGCGACCGGGCGATCGTCTCGAACGCGGCCTCCTGACCGGGCCGCACCGTTATGTGAGCGAGGATGGTTGACACGACGAGAACTCAGAACGTCCCGGTTAGCCCATGCCATCCACGATGACCGCCCGACCGTTGGCCGTGGCCCCAAGCCGGATGCCAACGACGGCCTGGTAGTCCTCGGACTCATAGGCTGCGAGGGCCGCCTCTTTTGTCGGGTACTCGATCACCACGGTCTGGGCCGCGGCATCGCCCTCTTTCTTCACCGAGTCAGCGTCGAGCACGATTATCTTTCCGCCGCCGGCCATGATCGGCGCGGCACCCTTCTGATATTCGCGGTACTGATCGGGGTCGGTAACGTCATAGTTCGCAACGAGATACGCAGTCATGTCGCTGGTTTAGCACAGCCGTTGTCGACGGCGCCTCCTGGCTCTTCGCCGAACGCGGCGCCACATGCCAAACTCACGAGATGATCATCATTGCCGGGACCATCGACTTTGACAGCGCTGAGAACCGAGACCGGGCCATCGACGTTGGCCGGCCATTGCAACAGGCCACCAGGGACGAAGAGCCAGGATGCGAGGCGTACTGCTTTGCCGCGGACCCCTGTGTCGATACCAGAATCCAGGTGTATGAGCTGTGGACCGATGAGCCGTCGTTGGCCGCTCACTTCCAGCATCAGAACTACTTCAACATGCGCGATGCTCTCGGCCAGTGCGGCATTGTCGGTGCCGACAATCACAAGTACCGCTGCGACCTGAAGG
>CAZSTV010000377.1:0-4013 GCA_964609665.1 uncultured Acidimicrobiaceae bacterium | reverse complement strand
CGATAGGCACCCGGCTCATCACCTCAACACCACAGGCGACGGCGACATCTACCACGCCGGCCTGGACCAGGGCCGTTGCCATGTTTGTTGCCTGCTGAGAGGAACCGCACTGGGTGTCCACCGTGGTGGCCGGGACTTCCTTGGGGAGGCCCGCCGACAGCCAGGCGGTGCGTCCGATATTGAACGACTGCTCGCCGACCTGGCTCACACAGCCGGTGACGAGTTGCCCGACCTCGGCCGGGTCAATCCCGGTTCGATCTATGAGCTCTTTCTGCACGACCGCCAGGAGATCGGCCGGGTGCATGGTGGACAAACCACCGTTCCTTCGACCGATAGGGGAGCGGACAGCATCAACAATGACTACCTCAGGCATGAGCCGAGCCTACGGCGTCCGCCCGTTGCGGGGCCAACTGTGTTGTGCGCTGACGCATCTATGGAACGAGGACCGGTGATTATGCGGCGACCTGGTGGCCGACGTTTTCCGAGTCCATGACCTCTGCGGCGATTTCTGCCTCGGTCTTGGTGGCGGCTGCGAGGGCCGCACGAGCCTGAGCAATTCCGGCACGACCGATTTGTACGGTGCGCCGATCGAGCTTCCAGGTGTGATCGGAGTGGATCAGTTGTAGTTGTGCGCTTGCCATGTGTACCAGTATCCCCATGGGGTGTGACAACGAAGGATTTCTCCACTGTTCACTGGGGTTTTCGGGGTTCAGCGGGCCAGGGTGATGAATGACAGCCCGTCGCCGACGGGGAGCATCGAAACGTCGAGCCGGGGCTCCGCGACGATGGCCTCGTTGAATTCACGGAGCGCGACGGTGTCCGGCCGCTGGTCCTCCTCATCGAGGATCTGACCATCCCACAGGACGTTGTCGACAAGGATCACGCTGCGCCGGTGCATAAGCGGAATCAGCTGCTGCACGTACCCCAGGTAACCGGTCTTGTCCGCGTCGATGAAGGCGAGATCAACCTCGGTGTCCGGCGGGAGCGCAGCGAGCGTCTCGGCCGCTGGTCCGATCCGCAGGTCGATTCGATCCGCCACGCCGGCCTCTTCCCAATACCGTTTGCCGATCGAGGGCCACTCCTCGTTGATGTCGCAGGCAATGATGGTTGCGTGGTCCTCCAACTCCTGGGCGACGACGAGGGCCGAGTAGCCGGTGAAGACGCCGATCTCGACCACCGTGGACGGCCCGAGCACCCTGGCGAGCAACGCCATGAACCGCGCTTGGGGAAATCCGATCTGCATCTGGGCGTACCGCAGCTGCTGCGTTTCGTCGATGAGCCGTTGCTCAAGCGGGGTGGGCGGCGTGGTACTGGCCGCCAAATAGGCGGCGACGTTTGCATCCAAGAACGCGATCTCACTGGTCATATGCCGAGGACCGTAGCACCGCCATATGACGGTCGATTCGAACCTTCGGAACGGTCAGCCCTTGGGAATGATGTGGAGAGCGTCGATCTGTTCGTTGGCGAAACCGTTGCTGTCGCCGTCGAAGAACCGGGTGGCGACACCGGAGGTTGTCGCTCCGGTGGTGCCGCTGAACATGAAGATGTCATCGGAATCCGAAACAAGCCCGGCAATGGTGTAGGTGTTCAACGCCGAGCCGTACAGATCGCCGGTCACCGGGTCGGACCAGATGCCCGTGATATCTCGCGCCCCAATACCAACATCGGATCCATCGAACAGGAACGCAGATGATCCAGTCGTCGTTGTCCCCGTCAAGGTTGGTGTGAAGAGGAATAGGTCTTCGTCGGCTCCGGTCACTCCGCCACCGAGGTTGAACGCACCGATGGTGCTGAGTATCCGATCGTTGCCGGACGTGGATATCGCATCGATGTCCTCGCCGTAGGTGGTCAAGCTCACATCGGACCCATCGATCAACACCTCGAACGAGCCGGACGTATTAGCGCCGGATGTGCCGGTGAAGCGGACGACGTCTGAGTCGTCGATTGAGCCGACGCCGGGGATTGTCCGTGGCTTGTCGAACGACATGTCGACGATGAACGGCGAGAGGCTGATGATGTCCAACCCGTCGACATCGGATGCACCGATGCCAACGTCGGATCCGTCGAACATCATGCTCCACGTCCCGGTCGCCGTGTCGAAGGCCACGACATCCTCGTCTGCGAAGACAACCCCGCCGGCGTTACCGCCGCTGGTGGAGCTGAGGTAGATGACGGCGTCGCCAACGACCATTCGAGGACCAACGAAGATTGTCGCGGTCGCGTCGTCTGTTCCACCGAGGTTGGTCACCTGATAGTCAAAGGAGAACTCGCCGCTGAATCCAGTGTCCGGTGTAAAGCTGAACGCTCCGTTGGCCGAAACGGTCAGCTCGCCGCTGTCAACGTTCACCGTTGCGCCAGCAGCGTTGTCGGTCACTGCGCCGCCGAGATCGCCACCGCCGAACGAGGTGATGGTCCCGGCGGGGTCACCGGCCGAGTCGTTGGCGAGTAGATCCTCGACCGATCCGTCCTGGGCCTCAAGGGTGGTATCGGAGTCGGTATGGAATGGGTCGCCAGGGGCGCTGCCTGCCACCGGGCCGTCATCCTCTGCCGCCGGTGGTTGCACCACGTCGGAGTCGACCGAATCACTGTTGTTTCCCGAAACAGGGTCGGCGATGGAGCTGGCCACCGATGCCGTTGTGGTAACGGAACCGGCGTTCCCACCAGCGGCAACGCTGGCGGTCACCGAAACCTGGACCGACTGGCCCGAAGCGATGGTTCCCAAGTTGCACGGGAGCCCCAGGGGGTCTCCTGCGCAACCCGAGGTTGCGGTTGCCGTCAGTCCTGCGGGAAGGGCGATGCTTGCAGTCGTGCCAAGAGCGGTGTCTGGACCGTTGTTGGTCACGTCGATGGTGAAGGTGACCGTATCGCCGACCACAGCGGAGCCTGTGATGTCGTCATCGATGGTGATGGCGAGATCTGCGGCCCCGGCGACCGCGCTGCCGGAACCAATGCTGACGTGCAGCGCGTCGATCTGTTCCCGACCGTAGCCGTGATCATCACCGTCGAAGACGCCGACAGCAGTGCCGGCGGTGTTTGGACCGGTCGTGCCGCTGAAGAGAAACACATCGTCGGGGTCGCCGCTGAAACCGCCGACCGTGTAGGTCTTGAAGCCCACTCCGTAGAGATCGCCGGAGGCCTGATCGAACGAGGCGCCGAACAGGTCACGTGGCATGAGCCCAACGTCGGAGCCGTCGAATAGTACCGAGGACGATCCGCTTGTCACCGGCCCGGTGGACGATGGACTGAAGAGCACAAGGTCTTCATCGAGACCGGCTACTCCGCTACCAAGGTTGTATCCGCCGGAGGTGCTGAAGGCGTAGTCGGTGCCGAGCAACGAGATGGCGTCGATGTCCTCACTGCTGGACCTGAAACTCACGTCGGAGCCGTCGATGCGAAGCTCAAAGCTCCCGGCGGTGTCAGGACCGGGAGTGCCGGAGAAGCGCACCACGTCAGAATCATCGATGGAGCCAATGCCCGGGATGATCCGCGGCTGGTCGAAGGACATGTCGGCCACGAAGGGATCGAGGCTTACGATTGCGAAGCCATCGAGGTCCGAGGTGCCCACGCCAACGTCAGATCCGTCAAACATCATCTCCCAGGTCTCGGTGCCGGTGTTGAACGACAACACGTCCTCATCGGCGAAGGAGATGCCGTCGACGTTGCCGCCACTCGTCGAACTCAGGTAGAGCACCGGATCTGGCGACTCGATGTACTCCAGGGTCACGCTCTGATCTTCCAGAACCGTCAGATCGTGGGTTTGCGCGCCACCGTCGCTCCAGGACACGAAGTTGTAGCCGAAGCCACCGACCGTCTGAGTGGACGGAGCGCTCAGCGTGTTGATCGAACCGACGATGACCTCGTGGTCCGATGGCGTCGGCACGGACTTGCCGTTGAACCCGGCCTCAATACCGGACGGCGTGCCCTCCAGCGTTAGCAGCGCCGTGTCGGGGAACAACTCCAGCGATTGGGTTGCCGACAGCCCGGATGCCGACGTAGCGGTCAGGTTGACCTCG
>CAZSTV010000376.1:0-4034 GCA_964609665.1 uncultured Acidimicrobiaceae bacterium | reverse complement strand
CCAGCACACGGCGCGGCGCATCCGCTACGACCCCGCGCTCCCGGCATGGACCGCCGCCGCGGGCAACGGACGACGCGACCGCTCGGGCGAGATCGCCGGCGGCAACATCTTCTCCGTCGCCGACGCCCAGCGCGGTGCCAACACCGAACCAGCCGGGGATGATCTGGCGGGACTGGGTCCAGCCGAACACCCACGGGATTGCTCGAAGGTCTTCTATGCCGCCGTCGGCCGCGGCCTGGTCCGGGTTGGAGCGTCGGGCGGGCCGGGACCCGATGTTCATGGCCCCGAGTTCCTCCACCGGCGTTGACGTGCGGAAGTAGGCCACCAAGCCCGGCGATGTGATGAAGCCGCGGTAGGCATCGAACGCGGAGGTGGACATGAGTTCCATCACATCGTTCCACCGGCCCATTGTTGTGGGGTCGTTGCGGCCTTTGCGGTGCAGCAACGACGCCTCGACCACAGCGGACAGCGCAAGGTCGAGGTTGCGTTGGGCCAGCAACGGCAGCCCGTACTTGTCGGCGATGACCTCGCCCTGTTCGGTGATCTTCACCCCACCGCCAACCGCGCCGGGGGGTTGACTCAAGATGGCGGCGTTGGTGGGACCACCGCCGCGCCCGACCGAACCACCGCGACCGTGGAACACCATGATCTTGATGCCGGTCTCCGCCGACACTTCGGCGATTTGTCGCAGCGCCTTGTGGATCTCCCACTGCGAGGTGGTGATGCCGCCGTCCTTGTTTGAGTCGGAGTAGCCGACCATCACTTCCTGCACGTCGCCCCGAAGGCTGACCAGGCGCCGGTATGGCTCGTTCGCCAGGAGCTCCCGGAGCACCGGGCCGATCTGGCGCAGGTCGCCGATGGTCTCGAACAGCGGGACGAACCCGATCCTGGCCACGTCCGCCGGCAGGTCGATAAGCCCAACGTCACGGGCGAGAACCGCAGGGGCTAGGACGTCATCGACGCCCTCGGTCATTGAAATGATGTAGCTCTCGACGATGCGGTCTCCGGCCTGGTCCATCTCCGCTCGGAGCGTCCGCATCAGGTCGAGGGCCTGGGGCGGGTTGGGGCCGTCCGGTGGTCCCAGCGGTCGGCGGCTCGCCAACTCGGTGGTCAACAGCGCTGTCCGGCCAGCTCGATCCAGCGATGCGTAGTCGGTGCCGATGGCATCGAAGAGCGTGGCCAAACTCTCGTGGTGGCGTTCGGTGTGCTGGCGGATGTCCAGCGTTGCCAGCCGGAAGCCGATCAACTCAACCGTGCGCCTGACCCGGGCCAGCCTGCCCTGGGCCAGCAGGCCACCGTGGTTCGCTTCCAGCGACGCGGCGATCTGGGCGAGGTCGGCCTCGACATCGGTTGGGCTCTTGTAGGACTGCGATCCCGGTGGGGTCTCCGCTGTCTGCTGGAGGCGGTGATGGATGACGCTGAGCCGCTGACGGTACGGTTCGCCAGCGCTGAGGGCCCGGAACCGGTCGGTCAGGACGGGGAAGTCCTTGGCGTCCTGTTCAAGTTGAGCCTCAAGGTCGTCTGAGATGCCGCCGGCAACAACGGTGCCAACCGACAGTTCTCGAGACAGCTCTTCAATCTCGCTGATGAGAATTCGCAGCGCGCGCGACCGTTGATGAGCCAGCACCTCACTGGTGGTGTCGGGTGTGACGTTGGGGTTGCCGTCGCGGTCACCGCCGACCCAGCTGCCAAACCTGATCGGCAGTCTGGTCGGATCAAGCTCGCCGCCGATGGAGCGGAGCGCGACGTCAATGTCCTCAAACAGCTGCGGGAGACCGTCGGCCACAATCTCGGTAAGGAAGTACAGGATGGACCGGGCCTCATCGACGGGGTCGGGGCGCTCCCGCCGCAGCTCGTCGGTCTGCCAGATGGCATCGATCAGCTCATCAACGCGGCGGTCGATCCGGGCGTTGCGAGACTGGTCGCCGTTCTCACCTCGGGCTTCGACCAGGGTGGCAATCTCGGCGAGCTTGTCGAGAATCGACCGGCGGGACGCCTCGGTCGGGTGAGCGGTAAAGACCGGCCGAAGATCGGTGGCGTGTACCGCCTCGACGATTTCCTCATCAGAGATGCCCTCGCCCTGCAGCTTCGCAACGGTCTCGGTGAAACGGTTGTTGCTTGCGGGGGCGCTGGTCTGGAGATCCTCGATGCGGTGGACTTGCTCCGCAGTGTTGGCCAGGTGAAAGTACACGGTGAAGGCACGGACAAGGCGAATGGCGTCGGCCACATCGACATCGTCGAACGTGCGGGCCAGCTCGCCGGTGGTGCCGTCATCGTCACGGCGCAGGCTCCTGGCGTGGCTCCTGACCTGTTCCACCCGCTCCAGGAGATCAGGGCCGTGCTGGCGGACCAGTGCGTCGCCAAGCTGGGTGCCAAGGCGTCGAATGTGATTGCGCAGCGCGTGATCAATTTCGTCGAGCTGGTCGGGCAGTGCCGTTTCGTCGAGGGTCACCCCTTCGAAGGTAGCGGTCCCGACAGGAGCACCAAACCGCTGGCTGCGGTCGCCCGCCACATCGACGGGTTCAGGCAGTCGATTCCTGGACCGCCTCGGCGGGAGACATCATGTTGGGCCGGTTCAGCGCGTTTGCCGTTGAACGGATGGCAAGGACCGCCATGAAGATCACCACCGCGGTGAGTGCCATGGTCGCACCGGCCGCGGTGTCGTTGTGGAAGCTGACCAGCAGCCCGACCACGACCGAGACAGCCCCGACGGCAACCGCGCCGACCATGATGAGGGGCACCCGGCGCAGGAGCAGCGTTGCGGTTGCCGGTGGGGCAATCAGAAAGGCGAACACCAGCAAGTTGCCGACCGCTTCGAACGAGGCCACGATCGAGAACGCCAACAGGATGAGCAGCGCGGCATGGGCCAGCCGGGGACGCAGACCGAGCATCTCAGCCTGGGTCTCATCGAATGTCATCACCAGGAAGGATCGGTAGAACACTGCAACGCCAATGACCGAGACCGCCGCCGCCAGGCCCTGGCGGACCAGGTCGGCGTTGTCGATGCCGGTGATCGAGCCGAACAGAAACCGGTTGAGGTCTCCGATGTACGAACCGGACTGGCTGGACATGATCACCACCGCCAAGGCCAGGAACCCAACGAAGAGCACCCCGATGGAAGTGTCTTCGGGCAGCGGCGAGTGGGAGCGGATGAGGTTGATACCTGCGACCATTGCGAGCGCCGCCACCAGCGCGCCGACGGTGGTGTTAACGCCGACTACGAAGGCGATGGCGATGCCTGGCAACACACCGTGAGCCAGGGCATCGCCCAGAAAACTCATCCCCCGCAGCACCACCCAGGTGCCGACCACCGAGGTGGCAAGAACCGCGAGGAGACCGGCCCACAGTGCGCTGCGCATGAACTCGTTTGTTATGAACGGGTCCAGCCACCAGCCCACCGGGTCGGTCAAGAACCTCAACCGCCAAGAGCCTCCGTGATGAGGGTTGCGTTGTTACGCATGAAGGCAGTGTAGGAGTCTTCCTCGTCGCCGAGTGTGCCGACCTGCAGGGACACCACGGAGATATCTCCGACCCGCTCGGCCAGGGCTTCGGCGTCGTCGGTGGCGCTCTGGGTTTCAGCGAAGATCGCCGGAACACCGGTTTCCTCGATGATCTCCGCCAGCTCTTCAAGTTGGGCCGGGTTGGTTTCGGCCAGGGTTGACGAAGACGGAATCACCGTGCCGACGATGTCGAAGTCGTAGCGGTCAGCCAAGTAGCCAAGGGCATCGTGGTTGGTCACAAGGATGCGCTGATCGGCGTCAAGTCCCTCGAACATTGCCGCAATCTCGGCGTCAAGCTCGGCCAGCTCGTCCTGATAGTCGGTCACACACTGGTCGAGCGCGGCCTCGTCGAGGCCAGCGTGGGAGACCAGCTGCTCCGCCAGTGCGGGAAGTGCGTCCGAGACGCGAGCAGGATCGAACCACACGTGCGGGTCGTCGCCGTCGTGGGCGTGCGCATGGGCGTCTTCTTCATCGCCGTGGTCGTCGTGGTCTTCTTCGTCGCCGTGCTCGTCGTCGTGGTCTTCTTCGTCGCCG